>CAKKQX010000078.1 GCA_919902235.1 Burkholderiales bacterium | reverse complement strand
GAAAGCGCCTGAGCGGCTGCGCCGGCGGCCTTGCCCCATGTAAGCAGTCGCCCTTGCTTTTCTCGCGGCATCGTTGTTCGGTGCGGCCCTGGTGAGCACGCAGTTCGGCTTGCGGCACGGCGACGCGCTTTCCGGGGCGCGCGTAAGCATACCCGCAGCCACCGCGGTGTTATGGCTGCTGTCGCCCTTGTTTTTCGATATCGCGGGCGAGATCATCCCCGCGGCGGGCATTTTCGCCCTGGTTGGGCTGTTTTTCCCGGCGGCGGTGACGCTGCTGAGCTTCGAGGCGAACCGCCGCATGGGGCCGACCATCGCCGGCACGGTGGGCGGCACGGCACCGCTGTTTGCCGTTGTCGCCGCGGTCGTGTTCCTGGGCGAGCCGGCGAGCCTGCAATTGTTCGGCGGCTGCGTGCTGGTGGTAATGGGAACCGCCGTGTTGTGTCTCGCGCCGGGGGCGTCGCGCGCGGTGTGGGTCCGCACCGCCCTGTGGCTGCCGCTTGCCGCAGCCATCCTGCGCGCGCTTGCCCAGGTGCTTTCAAAAGCCGGGCTCATGTTGTGGCCGAATCCGTTCGCTGCGGCGCTGATCGGCTACACCGTGTCCGCGCTGGCGGTATGGTGGCTGCCGCGCTTTTTCAGGCTGCGCACGACGCCTGCGCTGTCGCCTGCGGGGAAGCGCTGGTTTGCGTTGACCGGATTACTCAATGCCGCAGCAGTGCTTGCGATGTATGCTGCGCTGATACAGGGCGCGGTCGGCGTGGTGTCGCCCATCGTGGCGGTTTATCCCGTGTTCACGCTCGCGCTGAGCGCGCTGTTGTTGCGGCAGGAACGGCTGGGCGTGCGCATGATTGCCGGCGTGGCCCTGTCCGTATCGGGGGTGGCATGGCTGCTCGCGCGGTGAATTTGGACGATACGCGGAATCAGCAGATGACGACGGTTGCGCGGTTGTTGCGGGAATCGGGGCTGGCAGCGGCGGACGCGCGCGTCCTGCTGCGCCACGTGCTCGGCTGGTCGCCGGCGCAGCTTGCGAGCCGTGCCGATGCATCCTTGCCGCCGCCGCTGGTCGCCGCATTTGGTGCGCTGGTCTCGCGCCGCGCCGTTGGCGAGCCGGTTGCCTATATCACCGGCGAGCGCGAATTCTACGGGCTGATGTTCAAAGTTACGCCAGCCGTGCTGATTCCGCGACCCGAAACCGAACTGCTGGTGGAACTGGCGCTGGAGCGCATCCCGCCGGATACGCCATGCCGCGTGCTCGATCTTGGAACCGGCAGCGGCTGTGTGGCGCTGGCTATCGCATCGCAGCGGCCGCAGGCACGGATAACGGCCACGGATTGTTCGCAGGATGCGCTCAATGTGGCTGCCGCCAATGCGCACGCGCTGGGCGTGCGCAATATCGAGTTCGCGCGCGGCGACTGGTTTGATGCCCCCGATATCCGGCATTTCGATCTGATAGTTTCCAATCCGCCATACATTGCCGCAGGCGATCTGCATTTAGGCCAAGGCGATCTGCGTTTCGAGCCGCGGGGCGCATTGGCGGCCGGCGCGGACGGTCTGGACTGTATCCGCACAATCGTGCGCGGCGCGAGTACGCGCTTGTCGGCTGGCGGTTGGCTGCTGTTCGAGCATGGTTACGATCAGGCGCGGGTTTGCCGGGAGTTGTTGCGAATTACCGGATTCGGCGCAGTATGCTCGCGGCCCGACCTCGCCGGCATTGCGCGCGTAAGCGGCGGCAGCTTACTTGACGACAGCCGTCATGAAACGCTAAACTAATACCTGACAAACTCGCTCGGGTAATATTTAAAAACCATGAATATTCAAGATGTTATAAAAGATCAGGTCAGCAAAAACCGCATCATGTTGTATATGAAAGGCTCGCCGGATTTTCCGCAATGCGGGTTTTCGGCGAATGTCGTCAAAATCCTGCGCGCCTGCGGCATCGATGAATTCGCCACGGTCAACGTGCTGGAGAACCCGGACATTCGCCAGGGCATCAAGGAGTACGCCAACTGGCCGACGGTTCCCCAGTTGTATGTCAACGGCGAATTCGTCGGCGGCTCCGACATCCTGACCGAGATGTACCAGAGCGGCGAACTGCAGAAGGTGTTGCAGGGTTAAACCGGGTTCAATCGCGTGATGGAAAAATGGCCGGCGTGCGTATTGCGCCGGCTGTTTCGTCTACGGGGGTTTAACTTCCTTGCAGGTTGTATGCGTATTGCGCGAGCAGGATCAGCGCCATGGCAAATAACGCGCGTTTGAGCCAGATGCGGTAGGTTGCAGCGTCGATGCGACTGCGGATGTGCACCCCGCGTAGCGCGGTGACGGTGGCCACTGCAGCGAGCGGTAGGGTGATGGCCCATTGTGCGATTCCTACGCCGCCGACCCAGGCCAGGGTCGCGAATTGCGTGGTCTTGCCGGCGAGAAAACAGATGTTGAGCGCTTGCGCCAGGGCCAGCGGCGTGACGCCGGCCGCCAGATAATAAATCACCAGCGGCGGCGCGGCGACATTCGCCGTGCCCTCCGAAGCCCCGGCCAGCAGCCCGAACAATACGGCGAAGGGCGTGTCGTATTGCCTGAGCAGCGGCCAGTCTGTTTTTCCCAGCCGGTCGAGGTTCAGGTAAATCAGGATGATTGCGGCGAGCAGCAGGGCGTAAGGCACGTCGGGATAGGCAATGAACAGCCGGGTACCGATGGCAGCGCCGATGAACATGTAGATCGGCATCATCCAGAACCGTGCCAGCACCGGCCTCAGCGGCCCGCCTTTGATGATGCCGGCGACGATAGTGGCGAGGCACGGCAGCAGAACCAGGATCACCGCGCTGCGCATATCGGTAACCAGCGCGATCAGGGGTGTGGCAATCAGCGGAAATCCCAGGCCGAGCGCACCCTGCACCGCTCCGGCCAGTGCGATGACCAGCACCACCCACAGCACCATGCCGGCCGAAAATGATTCGAATCCCGGCATAAGGCGATATTTTAGCGTGATTTGCCGGTGCGCCGGAGTACCGGGGCATCGGCGGTGAGGCTGGCGCCAAGCTCGGTTGCCGCCATGCGCAGTTTTCCCACGTGGCCAAGCGCCTGCTCGAGGGTCAACCGTGCGGTGGGGCCATGCACCGCAAGCGCGGCGCAAACGCGTTTTTTCGCGTCGAGCACCGGCACTGCCACCGCGACCAGGCCGGCCAGGAATTCTTCGTTGTCGGTGCCGACTTTCTGGGCGCGGATTTTTTCCAGCGCGCGCTCGAGCTTGCGTATGTCAGTGATGGTATTTTCGGTGTGGCGATCAAGTCTGAGCGAGGCCAGCAGCCGCGCGCGCGCGCTGTTGCGCAGGTGACTCAGGAACAGCTTGCCGCTCGCGGTGCAGTGCAGCGGCACCCGCGAGCCGGGCTGCAGATGCAGGCGCAGCGGCCAATGCGCTTCCACCCGGTCGATGTACACCACGCTGGCGCCGTCGAGCATGGTGAAGTTGCAGGTCTCGCCGATATCGTCGACCAGCCGCTGCATGACGGCATGGCGCGCGCCGCGCTGCGGGGAGTTGCGCAGCGCGGCCACGGCAAGCGCCGCGAAACGGTGGCCGCTGCCGAAGCGCTTGCCGCCGGGTTCGCGCAACAGCATGCCCTGCTGCTCAAGCGCCAGCGCGATGCGGTGCACGGTGGCCTTGGGCAGCGCCAGCGCCTCGCCCAGTTCGGCGAGCGTGAGGGGGCGCTCGGACCAGGCTATGCGCTCAATCATGGCGAGAGCGCGCGCGATTGCGGAATTATCGAGCGGCATATTGTTTCATGACATCATGACCTGAGAACGCCGGGCAGCCACAGCACCAGCGCCGGAAACATCAGTAAAAGCGCAAGCCCGATCATCTGCAACACCATGAACTGCATCATGCCGGCATAGATGTCCGTAAGCCTCCATTCCGGAACCACGCCTCTCAGAAAATAAGCGGACAGCGCAATCGGCGGCGACAGCCACGCGGTTTGCAGGCACACCGCGACCAGCGTGCAGAACCACACGAGATCAATGCCGAGCTTTTGCACCAACGGCAGGAAAATCGGCACCACGATCAGCACGATCGGCACCCATTCCAGCGGCCAGCCGAGGATGAAAATAATGAGCAGCATCAAAATCAGCGTGATGGTCGGCGAGAACTGCAGGCCGAGCAGCGCTTCGGCGATCAGGTTGGCGCTGCCCAGGCGCGAGAATACGGCGCCGAAAAAATTCGATGCCGCAACCAGCAGCAGGATCATGCTCGACACTTCCAGCGTGGAATAAACCGCCTTTTTGAGCTTTGCCAGGGTGAGACGCCTGTAAGCCAGCGTCAGCAGCAGCACCGCAAAAGCGCCGCAGGCCCCGGCGTCAGTGGGCGTGGCGATGCCGGCCAGAATGACGCCGAGCGTGGCCAGGATCACGACGACCACCGGCGCGATGCCAAACATCAGTTCCCTTACGACCTCGCCAACCGATTCGGCGCGTTCTTCAGGCGGCAGCGCCGGCCCGAGCCGGGGATTGAGGTAGCTGCGCGTCAGAGTGTAGGCGATGTAGAGCCCCGCCAGCAGCAGGCCTGGAATGACGGCTGCGGCAAAGAGATCGGTCACGGGCACGCCCACCACCGGCCCCATCACGATCAGCATCACCGAAGGCGGGATCAGAATGCCCAGCGTGCCGCCGGCGGCGATGGCGCCGGCCGACAGGCGCACGTCATAGCCGCTCCTCTTCATCGCGGGCGCGGCCATCACGCCCAGCAGCGTTACCGAGGAACCGACAATGCCGGTCGCTGCGGCGAAAATGGTGGCAGTGATCAGCACGGCGAGATAGAGCGAGCCGCGCACCGAGGCAAACATCAACTGTATGCCGCGGAACAGACGATCCATCAAACCCGCCTGTTCGAGCAGATAGCCCATGAACAGAAAGAAGGGCACGGAAGCCAGGGTGGGATCGCGCATGACGGAGAATACCTGCAGCACCATCAGGTGCAGCACTACCTGATCGAGCGCGATATAGCCGAAGATCAGCGCGACCGCGATCAGCGTGAAGGCGATTGGAAAGCCGATGAAAATGGCAGCGAACAACACCGCCAGGGCGACAAAGCCGATGAGTTCGGGACTCATGGCCACTCCCCCCTGACGGCGGCGTAAAGGCTTTTCAGAAGCTCGGATAAACCCTGCAGCAGCAGCAGCGCGGTAGCCACCGGCATCACGCCCTTGAACGGGTAGACGATGGGCATCCACGGACTGGTGACGATACGCTCGCCGCGCGCGAAAGAAATCGCGAAGAAGTCCCAGGTCAGGACCAGAAACGCAATCAGTCCGGGGAAGAAAAACAGCAGATAGCAGACGGTGTCGACCATGCCCTGGCGGCGCGGCGACCATGCGCCATAGAAGATGTCGGTGCGTATATGGCCCTTGCGCTGCAGGGTGAATGCGGCCCCCAGCATGAAGAAGCTGCCATAGAGCATAAAGGTCATGTCGTAGGCCCACTCGGTGGGCGCGTTGAACACATAACGCGCCACGACTTCATAGACCAGGCCGAGCACCATCGGAATGATCAGCCAGGCGACCAGTCTGCCCGACCATATGCTGATGCTGTCGAGCACCTTGATTGCAGTGAGCAGGGATTTGGGCGCGCTTTTCATGATTCCTTCCTTTTCGCGTCGCGTGCCGCGGCGGCGGCCGAAAAAAGAGGGCGCAGATTGTCTGCGCCCTCTTGCCGGATTGCGCCGGCGTTTTTCGTGCTACTTCTTCTTCACCGGCGCCGGCGCCGCCGGTTTCAGCGCTGCGTTGCCAAGCTGGGAGTAAAGATCGAGGATCTTGGTCCAGTACGGCACCACCGTCTTGGCGAAGTTGCGCTGGGAATCAAGCACCTGCTTGAAGAACGGGTCCTTGGCGGCATAGCGGTCGAGCACCACGTCCGTGGCGCGCAAGAACTCGGGAAAGAAGTCGCGCGGCGTATCGCGGATCTGTACCTTGAACTCCTCGCGCAGCTTTTTTACCGCGAGCGCATTGCGATAGACGTTGTAGGTATAGGTCTCGGTCATCGAAGCCATCGCTGCGGTGCGCACGATTTCCTGGATGTCGGCCGGCAGCTTGTTCCAGAAAGTCTTGTTGAACAGCACCTCGCCGATGTCGGTCGACTGGTGCAGACCTTGCAGGTAATAATTTTTCCACACGGTGTGCAACCCGAGATTGAGATCGTCGGCGGGGCCTATCCATTCGGCCGCGTCGATCACGCCGCGTTGCGCCGCTGGCACGATTTCACCGCCGGGCAACGCCACCGCGGAGATGCCCATTTCCTTGAAGATTTCGCCGGTGATGCCGGGCGGCGAGCGATATTTCAATTTCTTGAAATCGGCGACGCTGTTGATCGGATTCTTGAACCAGCCGAGCGGGTCGGGCCCCATGGGCTGCACGAACAGCGGCTCGACGTTGACCTTGAGGATGTCGGAATAAAACTTGCGGTAGAGATCGTAACCGCCGCCCTCGAACAGCCATGCCACGTGCGAGAGTTGGTCGAGCCCGGCGCCCGATCCCGCCATCGGGTTGCTGAAAATACCCGCGGCCGGATGCTTGCCCGACCAGTAGTGGGTCCAGGCGTAGCCCGATTCGACAACGCCCTTGTCCACCGCGTCGAGAATTTCGAACGCGGGCACCACCGCACCGTCGGGCAGCACCTCGATTTTCAGGCGGCCGCCGCTCATCTTGTCGATGCGATCGCTGAACTTCTTGAGCAGTTCGAAATAGATGCTGGATGTCGGTACGGCCGTCTGCATGCGCGCCTTGAATTGCTGGGCGTGCGCTCCGCTGACCAGCAACAGCGCACTGGCTGCGCTTATCAGGAACTTTAACCACCTTTTGTGTTTCATCATCCTCTCCTTTGTTGTGTAACAGGTGATGCGGGGTGATGCGACGTGCGCGCCAACCCGGCAGATGCGACAACCGCGATGGAGCGTCCTGACTGCTAACGGGCCTGCCTTCCGGTGACACCAATGCTGTTTTAGTTTTTGTCGATTGCGCCGGTTGTCAAGAGTCCGGCTGTTGTTGTGGTGCATCAGGGGTTTTGCAGCAATGCCCAAGGCCACAGTCGTAAACATATCCTAGACAAAGAAAAACAGGTTTGCAATACTTTGCCGAAGAAATTGGAACCTGAAGTTCCATTATTTGCAAATTTTGCAACTCCTGCGCGGGCTGACGAGATGATCAATCGGACTCGACGGGAAAATTTTCACTTGCGGATCTGTGCCAACGGGTAAGCGGGATATGGACTGCGTGACTTATGACTACGTGATCGTGGGCGCCGGTTCGGCGGGTTGCGTGCTGGCCAACCGCCTGTCCGAGGACGGCAGGCGTTCGGTGCTGCTGCTCGAAGCGGGCCCCGAAGACAACTATCTGTGGATCCATGTTCCCATCGGCTATGGCAAGACCATGTTCCACCCGGTTTATAACTGGGGGTTTCATACCGAGTCCGATCCCGGGCTGAACAACCGCCGCGTCTACTGGCCGCGTGGACGCGGCCTGGGCGGGTCTTCCTCGATCAACGGTCTTATCTTCGTGCGCGGCCAACCCGAGGACTACGACCATTGGGCGGCGCTCGGCAACAGGGGCTGGGGCTGGCGCGACGTGCTGCCCTATTTCATCAAGTCCGAGCACAACACGCGCGGCCCGGGGCCTTATCACGGCGGCGATGGTCCGTTGTGGTGCTCGGACATCGAGGAAAAGCACGAGTTGATGGAGGCTATCATTCGCGGCGCAAATGAAATCGGCGTGCCGCGAAACGATGATTTCAACGGCGAGCGTCAGGAGGGCGTCGGCTACTATCAGCTGTTCACCCGCAAAGGCTGGCGCTGCTCCACTGCGGTGGCCTATCTGCGGCCGGCGAAGAACCGCGCCAACCTGCGCGTCGAAACCAACGCGCACGCCACCGGCATCGTGTTCGAGGGCGCGGGCGGGAATGCCAGGGCGGCAGGCATCAAGTACCTGCAGCACGGCGTGCAACGTGAAGCGCGCGCAGCCGGGGAGGTGATACTCGCCGCCGGGGCGCTGCAAAGCCCGCAACTGCTGCAGCTTTCGGGCGTCGGCCGCGCTTCCTTGCTGCAGTCCATGGGAATCCCGGTGGTGCACGACCTGCCCGGCGTGGGCGAAAACCTGCAGGACCATTTGCAGCTGCGTGTCATGTACAAGGTCGCCAAGCCCATCACCACCAACGACGAACTCAATTCCTTGCTCGGCCGGATCCGGATCGGCCTCAAGTGGCTGCTGTTCAAGCGCGGGCCGCTGGCGATAGGCATCAACCAAGGCGGGTTGTTCACCAGAGTGCTGCCCGAGTCGGTGACGCCTGACATCCAGTTTCATTTTGCGACGCTGTCGGCCGACATGGCCGGCGCCAAGCCCCACGCCTGGCCGGGGTGCACGTTTTCGGTATGCCAGTTGCGCCCGGAATCGCGCGGCAGCGTGACGGTCAGATCCCGCGATCCGCTGGAGCCGCCGGCGATGACAGCGAACTACCTGTCCGCCGAAACCGATTGCCGCTGCGCCGTGGAGGGAATCAAGTTCGCGCGCAAACTGGCGGCAGCGCCGGCGCTCAAAGCGTATATCAGCGAGGAGTACCGCCCCGGACCGGAAGCGACGAGTAATGATGAGCTGCTCGACTTTGCGCGTAATTACGGCGCGACCATTTTTCATCCGTCGGGCTCCTGCAAAATGGGGACGGATGCCATGGCGGTGGTCGACGAACGCTTGCGCGTGCGCGGCATCACCGGCTTGCGCGTGGTCGATTGCTCGATCATGCCGACGCTGGTCTCGGGCAATACCCATGCGCCAGTGGTGATGATTGCCGAGAAGGCCGCCGATGCGATACGCGAAGATGCGCAGCGCTCCGCCTGATATCGACGACGCGTTATTTATATTATATAAATCATCATGTTAATTCATTTAGTGCAAGCGCTTGCATTCATTACCTGGGCGCGTATAATAAGCACCCATCAGGTAATCGGCCGCGACAAACCGGGCGTGCCTGAAACAGGTATACGCAACGCGGTGCGGGGTAAAATGACTGTTCCGCGCGTCACACAATCTATCCATAGGGGGTTGGCATGAATACGATGGCAGACACCAGGAGTCTTGCAAAAAATCCCGCTGCGGGCGGCAAAGTCCGCATGACACCGAGCGAGGCGTTCGTCGAAACGCTGGTGGCGCAGGGCGTCAAGGATACCTTCGGCATCGTCGGTTCCGCCTACATGGATGCGCACGATCTGTTCCCGCTGGCCGGCATCCGCTTCATCTCGGTCGCGCACGAGCAGAACGCCGCGCACATGGCGGACGGCTATTCGCGCGTCACCGGCAAGCACGGCGTGTGCATTGCGCAGAACGGGCCCGGCATCACCAATTTCGTCACCGGCATCGCCGCTGCCTACTGGGCGCATTCGCCGGTGATCGCGATCACTCCCGAGTCCGGCAGCCTCACCATGGGCCTGGGTGGTTTCCAGGAAACCGAACAGATGCCGATTTTCTCCAAGATCACCAAATGGCAGGTGCATATCAACTCGCCGCTGCGCATGGCCGAACTCACTTCGCGCGCTTTCGACATCGCCATGGCCGAGCGCGGCCCGGTGCAGATCAACATTCCGCGCGATTATTTCTACGGCGAGGGCGAGTACGACATTCCGCTGCCGCAGAAGCTTGAACGCGCCGGCGGCGGCCCCGAGTCGCTGGATGCCGCCGCGCGCATGCTGGCCAAGGCGAAATTCCCGGTTATTCTTTCCGGCGGCGGCGTGATCATGGCCAACGGCATCAAGGAGTGCGCCGCCCTGGCCGATTACCTGACGGCGCCGGTGGTCAATTCCTATCTGCATAACGATTCCTTCCCGGCGAGCCATCCGCTCGCCTGCGGCCCGCTCGGCTACCAGGGTTCCAAGGCGGCGATGAAACTGATTGCGCGCGCCGACGTCGTGCTCGCGCTGGGCAGCCGTCTGGGCCCGTTCGGCACGCTGCCGCAACACGGCCTCGATTACTGGCCGAAAAACGCCAAGATCATCCAGGTCGATGCCGACACGCGCATGCTGGGCCTGGTGAAGAAAGTATCGGTAGGCATCTGCGGCGACGCGCGGCTTGCCGCGATCGAACTGCTGGCGCGCTTGAAGGCGCAGACCAGACTGACCCCCAACAAGGCGCGCATTGCTGAAATCCAGAAGGAGAAAGCGGCATGGAAGGACGAACTCGCCAACTGGCCCTCGCCCAACCTTAAAGGCCGCATCGGTCCACGCCAGGCGCTGGCGGCGCTCGCCAGGGCCATGCCGAAGAACGCCATGGTGTCGACCGACATCGGCAACGTGTGCTCGGTGGCGAACAGCTATCTGCCTTTCGAAACCGCACCGTCTTTTCTGGCCGCGATGAGCTTCGGCAACTGCGGTTACGCCTACCCGGCGGCAATGGGTGCCAAAGTCGGGCGACCCGATCGACCGGCGATCGCCTACGTCGGCGACGGCGCCTGGGGCATGAGCCTGAACGAGGTGATGACCTGCGTGCGTGAAAACATCCCGGCGGTGGCGGTGGTGTTCAACAACGGCCAGTGGGGTGCCGAGAAGAAAAACCAGGTCGATTACTTCAGCAACCGTTTCCTGGGTACCAACCTGAAGAACCCGAATTTCGCGGATGTCGCGGAAGCGATGGGCGCCAACGGCATCACCGTCGACCATGTCGACGAGATCGGCGATGCGCTGCGCGGCGCGGTGAAATCGAACAAGCCCACGGTCATCAATCTCATGCTGACCCAGGAACTCGGCGATCCGTTCCGGCGCGATGCGTTCAGGCAGCCGCGGCGGTTGCTGGCAAAATACAAAAAGCACAGCGCCAAGGGCGAGTAAACCGCGGCGCTTAAATAACGAATTAACGAATCCAAGCCGGTCATCACGCGATGACCGGTTTTTTTTGTCTCTGCGCCAGAGCCGCAGCCCTCTTTTTTCAAGGGCAGCAAGCGCCTTATCGCTGCAAGCGCTTGCAGGTCGGCTGGCGATAGCTTAGGCTGCATGCGCCCCATCGTCGGCATTGTTTTTCATGAAACCACGACAGCCCAGGAAATCCGCCAAGCTTTCTGACGTGGCGCGCCTCGCCAAAGTGTCGACCGCGACCGTGTCGCGGGCACTGACGCTGCCGCACAAGGTCAAGCCGCTGACGCTGGCACGCATACAGCAGGCGGTGAAAACGCTGGGCTATGTCGCGCACGGCGCAGCGCGGGCGCTGGCCTCGCGCCGCACCCGCACCATAGGCGCGGTGATCCCCACGCTGGACAACGCCATTTTTGCCAATACCATCCACGCCCTGCAAAAAACGCTGGATGAAGCCGGCTATACGCTGCTGCTGGCTTCCCACGAATTCAATGCCGACGTCGAAGTCCGCGTCACCCGCGCGCTGATCGAGCGCGGCATCGACGGCCTGGTGCTGCTTGGCACGACCCACCATCCGGGCCTGTTTCAGATGATCGAAGCGCACCAGCTGCCATACGTGCTGACCTGGGCGCTCGACCAAAGCGGCCGTCATCCTTGCGTCGGTTTTGACAATCGCGCCGCGGCGAGCCGCATCGCCAACCATCTGCTCGATCTCGGCCACCGCGAGTTTGCGATGATCTCCGGTATCACCGCCGTCAACGAGCGCGCCAAAGAGCGTCTCGACGGTGTGCGCACGGCGCTCTCCGCGCATGGCATCCGGCTGGCGCCGTCGCGTATTGTCGAAAAACCGTTCACGCTGTCGGCCGGGCGCGAAGGGCTGTCGGAAGTGACGGCGGGACGTGAGTTGCCGACGGCTGTGATTTGCGGCAACGACGTACTGGCGATCGGTGCGATGGCGGAATGCCATGCGCGCGGCATTGCAATCCCGCAGCAGGTTTCGGTTACCGGGTTCGACGACATGGAAATCGCATCGCTGATGACGCCGGGACTGACTACCATGCATTTTCCGACCACCGAACTCGGCACCGATGCGGCACGGCATCTGCTGGCGCGCCTGCGCGGCGAGAAGGTGCCGCTGTTGACCGAGCTGCCGGTCGAACTCATTGTGCGCGGTACGACGGCGCCGCCGCCTGCACGCTGAAAGAAAAATCAGCCGCCAAGCGCGAAGAAGATCAAAGGCGATTGAACCGCCAAGGCCGCCAAGAACGCCAACATAACGCCGCTGTCACTTACTGCGAGGAAAGGATCACCAGCCAACGTTAGAAAAACATCAATTAAAACAACATGTTAGTATGAATACATGCTCTTTGGCTGCGCATCCCTGGGTTTTCATCGGTATCAATCAGCGTACCCCTCAGGGGGTATTAAAAAGAAGTCATCGGCGGTTAATGTTTTTTGCTTTTGATTTTGTTGCGGGCGCTACAGCCCTTTGCGCGCCTTGGCGATAGCGGCTTTCACGCGCGTCGGCGCAGTGCCGCCGAGGTGGCTGCGGCTTTTCATTGAACCCTCGAGGGTCAGCGCTTCGAACACGTCCTTGCCGATCAGCGGCGAGAACTGCCGCAAATCGGGAAGCCTGAGTTCGGCCAGGCCGCAGTTGCGCGTTTCGGCAAAGCGCACCGCCTGCGCCACGGCTTCGTGGGCTTCGCGGAACGGCACCCCTTTTTTCACCAGGTAGTCGGCCAGATCGGTGGCGGTGGCGTAGCCCTGCAGCGCGGCCTCGCGCATCGCTGCCGCGTTGACCTTGACGCCGCCCAGCATTTCGGCGAACACCGCGAGACTCATGGTCAGGGTATCCACGGTATCGAACAGCGGTTCCTTGTCTTCCTGGTTGTCCTTGTTGTACGCCAGCGGCTGCGCTTTCATGAGCGTGAGCAGCGCCACCAGGTGGCCGTTGACGCGGCCGGTTTTGCCGCGGATCAGCTCGGCCACATCGGGATTCTTTTTCTGCGGCATGATTGACGAGCCGGTGCAGAAGCGGTCGGCGATATCGATGAAGCCGAAGCGCGGGCTCATCCACAGCACGAGTTCTTCGCAGAAGCGCGACAGATGCGTCATGACGAGCGCGGCGGCGGCGCAGAATTCAATCGCGAAATCGCGGTCGGATACCGCGTCGAGCGAGTTTTCACACACGCCGTCGAAACCGAGTTCCTTCGCCACCATCAGCCGGTCGATCGGGAACGAGGTGCCGGCCAGCGCGGCAGCGCCCAACGGCAGTTTATTGAGCCGCTTGCGGCAATCCGCGAGCCGCTGCGCGTCGCGCGCGAGCATTTCGAAATAGGCGAGCAGGTGATGGCCGAACGACACCGGCTGCGCCACCTGCAGATGGGTAAAACCCGGCATCACGGTTTCGGCGTGCTTCTCGGCCAGCTCGAGCAGGGCGCGCTGCAGCGATTTGATCAGCGCCAGCAGATGGTCGATCGAGGCGCGCAGATAGAGGCGCACATCGGTCGCGACCTGGTCATTCCTGGAACGCGCCGTGTGCAGGCGCTTGCCGGCGTCGCCGACAAGATCGGTCAGCCGCCGTTCGATATTGAGATGCACATCCTCAAGATCGAGCGACCACACAAAACCGCCGGCGCGGATCTCATCGAGAATCTGCGCCAGCCCGCGCTCGATGGCGGCGAGGTCGGTTTTGGTCAAAATGCCGACTGCATGGAGCATGCGCGCATGGGCAAGCGAACCCCCGATATCGAACTCCGCCAGGCGCTGGTCGAAAGCGACCGAGGCGGTGAAACGCTTGACAAGGTCGGTCACCGGCTCGCTGAAACGGCCTGACCACGGTTTGCTCTTGCCCCCGGCTTTTTCGTTTGCTGACATGATGCCTGCTAGAATGAAATAGTCATGGCAAGTATAAATCAAAACGCCTACGGCAGCGCCCTGCCGAACTTCCGCAATCTGGGGATTCTGCTGCGCATTCTGCTGCTGGTGAACGTGGTGGCGTTTGCCGCGGCGGTGCTGAAGAGCGCCGCGCTGAACGGCATCTGGAGCGCGCTGCTGGAAGTGTCCGTGGTGGTGCAGCCGCTGCTGCTCCTGTCGCTGCTGTGCCTGGTGGTGCTCAATGGCGTGCTCAAGCATCTGCCATATGCGCTGGGAGTCATGGCGGTGATGGCGCTGGAGCTCGCGCTCACCGCGCTGTTCTACGCCGTGGGGTACTCGACGCTGGCGCTGGGGCCGGCGCCGCTGGAGCGCTATTGGCTGCTGGTGTTCATCATGACCGCGCTGCTGCTGCTTTATTTCAACTTGCGCGGGCGCGCGCTGTCGCCAGCGCTGGCGGAGGCGAGGCTGCAGGCGCTGCAGGCGCGCATCCGGCCGCATTTCCTGTTCAACAGCATCAATGCCGTGCTGTCGCTGGTGCGCCAGGATCCGAAGCGCGCGGAGGTCGCGCTCGAGGACATGGCCGACCTGTTTCGCGTGCTGATGGCCGACAACCGGGAGCTGACGCCGCTGGCGCGGGAAGTCGAATTATGCCGGCAGTATCTCAACATCGAACAACTGCGTCTCGGGGAACGGCTCAAGATCGAGTGGCACATCGACAAGATGCCGCAGGACGCAATGGTGCCGCCGCTGGTGCTGCAACCGCTGCTGGAGAATGCGGTCTATCACGGCATAGAGCCGCACATCGAACCCGGCGTCATCAGCATCAACATTTACTCCACGCGCGAGCAGCTTCATGCCGTGCTGCGCAACCCTTATCAGCACACAGGCAATCACCATGCCGGCAACAAGATGGCGCTCGGCAACATCCGCTAGCGGCTGCAGCTGCACTTCGACGCCGAAGCCAGCCTTGACACCAAAGTGGGTGATGACGCCTATCAGGTGCATATTGTCATGCCCTATGTCAGGCAGGCCACACCCAGGCAGCCGGCAAATGGAGACGTAGACCATGGCCGATGACGCACAAGCGCTGCGAATCGTGATCGTCGACGACGAAGCGCCGGCCAGGAACCGCATGCGTGACCTGCTTGCCGATTGCGCGGGTACCGTGCCGCTGGTGGTGGAAGGAGAGGCGAACAACGGCCGCGTCGCGCTGGAGTTGCTGTCGTCGCGGCCTGCCGACGTGGTGTTGCTCGATATTCGCATGCCGGAGATGGACGGCATCGAGCTCGCGCAGCACTTGCAGAAGCTGGAGCAGCCGCCGGCGGTAATTTTCACAACGGCTTACGATGCCTACGCGATCCGCGCTTTCGACGTGCACGCGGTCGACTACCTGTTGAAACCGATCCGCGCCGCGAGACTGAGGGAGGCGCTGTCCAGGGTGCGTTCGGCGCCGCCGCCGCGCCCCGCCGTGCTGCGCGAACTGCAGCGTGCGGCGCGTGCTTTCCTTTCGGCGCAGGAGCGCGGGAAAATTCATCTGATCCCGGCCGGCGACATCATCTATCTCAAGGCCGAGCTTAAATACGTCACGGTGCGCACCACGCAGCGCGAGTATCTGATAGAGGAATCGCTGACCCGCCTCGAGCAGGAATACGCCGAGCGTTTTGTGCGCGTGCATCGCAACTGCCTGGTGGCGCGCGCCGCCATCCGCGGCTTCGAGCGCGAAACGGGCGATGGCGTTGATGGCGGCGAGGGGCACTGGGCGGTGCTGCTCGAGGGTTGCGATGAGAAGATAGCCGTCAGCCGGCGCCAGCAGCATATCGTGCGCGAACTCGCCCGGTGAGCACGATGGTTACCGGTGAAAGTCAAAAGCAATGGACAGGATTTCGGCGCTACTTGCGCGCAGCCTGCATTTTGGTCTGGCCTTCGTCGATGGCCTGTTGCAGGTACAGGCGGTAGAAGTCGTCGGCAAGCAGCCCCACTACAGGTGACGCGAGCGGGTTTCCCCTGTCATCCATGACGACAACCGTGGGCACGCTGCGCACGCGGTAGCGCAGCGAGAACTCTTTTCGAGAGACCGTCTGCCCGCTGAAATCGCGCAGCCTGGCGCGGCTGTCCACGTCAATTTCGCGGATGATGACTTTGCCGCGCAACTCCTCGCTGCGGTTCATCGGGCCCAGGTAATCGCGTTTGGCGATTTCGCAATGAATGCAGCTCGCCTGCGTGAACACGATCATGAGCGGGGCACGCTGCGCGCGCGCTTCGCCGGCAAGCGCGGAGAGATCGTCGGCAAAGCGCAGCTCGCTGCCGGGTTTCGCGGCGGCCGGCGCCGCCGCGCATGCTAGAATCGCAGCAGTTGCAACGAGTCTGGCGAGTCCGGAGAATTCTTTAAATATCATGACGATAGCCAATGCTGCAAGGGGCGCGCTGCCCGCGCGCGTAGTCATCGCATCGCGCGAATCCGTGCTTGCCATGTGGCAGGCGCGGCATATCCAGTCGCGACTCGCGACATTATACCCGCAGCTCGAGGTTTCGATTGTGGGCATGACGACCCAGGGCGACCGCATGCTCGGCACTTCGCTGGCGAAAATCGGCGGCAAGGGACTTTTTGTCAAGGAGCTCGAAGACGCGCTCGCCGAAGCCCGTGCCGACATCGCCGTGCATTCAGTGAAAGACGTGCCGATGAACCTGCCGCCCGGATTCGTGCTGGCTGCAATCACGGAGCGCGCCGATCCACGCGACGCTTTCGTTTCCAACCGCTACCAGAACCTGGGCGATCTGCCGGCAGGCGGCCGCGTCGGCACCTCGAGCCTGCGCCGCGAAAGTCAGTTGCGCGCGCGCTATCCGCGGCTGACTGCCGAGCCGCTGCGCGGCAATGTGCAGACGCGTCTCGGTAAACTCGATGCGGGGCAATACGATGCGATCATTCTTGCTGCCGCGGGATTGAAACGCTTGGGTCTGGAGGCGCGCATCTGCGCTTTGCTCACACCCGAAGAGAGTATGCCTGCGGTGGGCCAGGGCGCGCTCGGCATCGAATGTCGCGCCGGGCGCGAGGATTTGCTGCGGCTGCTGGCGCCTCTTAATCACGAGGCCACCGCCCTGTGCGTCAGCGCGGAACGGGCGCTGTCGCGCGCGCTTGCCGGCAGCTGCAATGTGCCTTTGGGCGGATTTGCCGAAATCAGCGGTGAGCGCATGCGTTTGCGCGGCTTCGTCGGTTCTCCCGACGGAAAACGACAGGTCAGCGCCGTCCTGGAAGGGCTTGCCGCCACAGCGGAGGCGCTCGGCCTGGCACTCGCCGACAAACTGAGGGCCGAGGGCGCCGCTGAGATCCTCGCTGCGCTCGAGAACGCAGGTGAGCGGTAAACGGTGAGCCGTAACCCTATGCCTTTGCACTGCTCGCCGCTTACCGCTCACCGCTTACCCCCAGTCGGCGCGAGCCTATGAACGCGTCCGCGTCAGGGGGAGCGCTGGCAGGACGCGGCATCGTTGTCACCCGCCCTGCGGAGCAGGCCCGGCAACTTGCCGGCCTTATTCGCGCGGCGGGCGGTAATCCCATCCTGTTTCCGGTGCTGGAAATTCTGGATTCCGGCGATTTGCAGCCTCTGCATGCGCTGATCGACCGCCTGGATGAATTCGACGTGGCAATTTTTATCAGTCCCAGCGCAGTGAACATGGCGATGAACCTGATCACGGCGCGGCGTTCGCTGCCGCCCAGGCTCAGAATCGCCGCCATCGGCCGCGGCAGCACGCGGGAACTCAAACATTTCGGCGTGAGCGACGTGATTGCGCCGACCCGGAAATTTGACAGCGAGGCTTTGCTCGGCCTGCCTGAGCTCGCCGCGGTTGCGGGCAAGCGCGTGGTGATTTTTCGCGGTGACGGCGGCCGCGAATTGCTGGGCGACACGCTGGTTGCGCGTGGCGCGGTGCTCGAATACGCCGAGTGCTACCGGCGCGGCAAGCCCAATAGTGACGCCGCGCCGCTGCTCAAAGCCTGGGCGCGCAATGAACTGCATGCTATCGTGGTGACCAGCAGTGAGGGTCTGCGTAATCTGTTCGACATGGTCGGCAAGCTCGGACAGTCCTGGCTCAGGAAAACCCCGTTGTTCGTGACGCATGCGCGGATTGCGGCGACCGCGCGTGAGCTGGGGCTGGCGGTGATAGTCGAAGCCGGTCCGGGGGACGAGGATCTGGCCGAGGGGCTGGTGCGGTATTTCACTGGAAAATGAAGCGCTGCATGGAAGCCGCTGCATGTTGCGGCGTGACAGGCTTGCTCGCATACTGGACGGGAGTCACCCGGCAGACCGGTGCAGGATCGGCAGAAATGAGCGGAATTATTGAGCGTTTCATAATGGATGACAGCCGGAACGCTCAATCCCTCTCCCCGCAAGCGGAGTGAGGGGGC
>CAKKQX010000077.1 GCA_919902235.1 Burkholderiales bacterium | reverse complement strand
GGATCCACCCGGATACGGATCGGCGGTGGCGGAAATTGCCCCTCCTGCGGCTGCGTCGCCAACTCGTCCGGCGCCGGCCGTCGCGGCCGTCCCCAGGCCAGTCAGGCCAGTTGCGCCGGCGGTTGCCGTACCTGCCGCAAGCGCAAAAGAATACGGTCCGATAAAGCGCGGCGAAACGCTGGGTAAGATCGCAACCAGCCTGAAGTCCGAGGGCGTGACGCTGGAGCAGATGCTGGTCGGCCTCTACCGTAAAAATCCCGACGCATTCATCAACAAGAATCTCAATCTGATAAAAAGCGGCAGGATTCTGCGCGTTCCCGAGAGGGAAGAGTTGGCCGCCGTTCCGCAGCAGGAAGCGATTAAAGAGTACCGCGCGCAAGTTGCCGACTGGAATGCTTACCGCCGGCAGCTTGCCGATGCTGCTTCCGCCGCGCCGGAATCGCGTTCAACGGCCAGCGGTAAAATCACTCCGCGCGTAGAGGACAAGGCGGCCGGCGAGGGCGCAAAAGACGTGGTGCGCTTGTCCAAAGGCGAGCCACCCGGGGGTGCTGCCGGCAAAGGGAAAGCGGGCGGCGCAGAACGTATGCGCGCGCTGGAAGAAGAAGTTGTCGCGCGCGAAAAAGCGCTCAGGGAGGCAAACGATCGGATTGCCCAGCTGGAGAAAACCATAGGCGATCAGCAACGCCTGCTTGAATTGAAAAACCCCGGCATGGCGGCTGCGCAACAGCAGGCCAAGCCGGCGCCCAAGCCCGACCCAGTAAAGCCCGAAGCGGCGCCTAAGCCTGTCGTGGCATCCGCAGATGTCAAGCAAGACCAACCTAAAGCCGCTGCTTCAGCCGACAAAGCTGCGGTCGAGGCACAAAAACCCGAGCAGCCCAAGGCCGCGCCCGAACAGAAACCACAACCCAAGGCTAAGCCGCAAACGCCGCCGCCCCCTCCCGAGCCGGATTTAATTGATACCCTGCTTGGCGAGCCGCTGTATCTCGCCGCAGGCGGCGGTGCGATCCTGCTGGCCGGACTGGGATTCTGGATGCTTCGTCGCCGCGGTGCGCAGGCCGCCGGTGTCGACAAAGTTGAGAAGTCCGATCCGTCGCTGGGGGATACTGCCGCTGCGCCGGACGCGGCCGCCGTCAGCACAACGGCTGCGGTTTCCGCAGCGACGGCAGCGTCAACGGGGGATGAGGTGGATCCGCTTGCGGAGGCTGAGGTCTATATTGCCTATGGCCGCGACGGGCAGGCCGAGGAAATTCTCAAGGAGGCGCTCGCCAAAAACCCGAATCACGAGAGGGCTCAGCTCAAGCTGTTGGAAATTTATGCTGCGCGCAAGGACACAACCGCGTTCGGCAAGCTCGCGGCCGGGTTCAGCAGGCTTACCAACGGGCAAGGGGATAACTGGCTCAAAGTTGCGGCGATGGGCTACGCGCTGGATTCCGAAAATCCATTGTATGCCGCAGGCAAGGATGTGCCCGTCGCTGCAGATCTTGATTTCGATCTTGGCACGGACGACGCGGGCGGCACCACTACCGATATCCTCCTTGATGCGGCGGCTGCACAGCAGGCGTCCGGAGAGACCACGGAGATGATGAATCCGGGCACCATGCAAGCGCTGGCAAACGCGGCCGACCAGGCCGGGGAAGCCCCGGTTGCAGCGTCGTCATCCGACTTTACGCTCGAGATTCCCGCCGCCGGGACGGTTACTCAGACCGACATCGGCCTTGATGAGTACAAACCTGCGGATGGCAATTCGATGGATTTCGATATCGAGTTGCCCAAGGTGGATGAACCCGGTGCTTCGGCGCACGAATCTGCAGCGCAAAGCAAAGAGGAGCCCCTGGACTTCAAGCTCGATCTTCCCGACATCAGTCTTGATCTTGACGATAAGGCCCAGGCCGGCGCTTCGGCCGGAAGTAATAAGGATGCTCATTGGCATGATGTCCAGACCAAGTTCGATCTGGCCAAGGCATACCAGGAAATGGGCGAAAAAGACGATGCTAAAGCGATCCTGCGGGAAGTGCTCAAGGAAGGCGACGCCCAGCAGCAGTCGGCAGCGGAAGATCTTTTAAACAAGCTGGGTTGATTCAGACCCGGTGCCGGATCGAGCCGCGGCAGCATCGCTGTCGCGGCTCTTGTTTTTATGGCCGCAATGCGGGAATTTGCTACGATGCCGGCATGACAGCCGCGGGTACGCCGGCAGCACAAACCGGGAATTAACGTGAGAATTGCGCTGGGTATCGAATATGACGGCAGCTCGTTTTGCGGCTGGCAGACGCAGCCTGCGGGCTGTGCGGCGCAGGACAAGCTGGAGCAGGCGCTGGCGCAGATCGCCGGCGAGCGCATTGCGACCGTTTGCGCGGGGCGCACCGACGCCGGCGTGCATGCAGTGGCGCAAGTAGTGCACTTTGACACTACCGTGCAGCGTCCGGAGTCGGCATGGGTGCGCGGGGTGAATGCGCTGTTGCCGCCCGCGCTTGCCGTAACCTGGGCGCGGGAGGTCGGCGGCGAATTCCATGCGCGTTACGCGGCGCGCGGCCGCTGTTATCGTTATGTGTTGCTGAATCACCCGGTACGCCCGGCAGTCGATCGGGGCCGGGTAGGCTGGTTTCATATGGCGCTGAATCTGGAGCACATGCGCACCGCCGCGCGCCTGCTGCTGGGCGAGCACGATTTCAGCGCTTTTCGGTCGAGCGAATGCCAGGCGCGCTCCCCGGTGCGCGAACTGCGCCGCCTGGATATCGAGCGCCGCGGCGATTATGTGGTTTTTGAAGTGTGCGCCAATGCTTTCCTGCACCACATGGTGCGCAACATCATCGGCGGGCTGGTGTACGTCGGCAAAGGCAAGCACTCTCCGGCATGGATGGGGCAAATACTGGCTGGCCGTGATCGCACGCGCCGGCGTCGGCGTGGACAACGTCGACGTCGAGG
>CAKKQX010000076.1 GCA_919902235.1 Burkholderiales bacterium | reverse complement strand
GGTACATCGTGCGCACCTACCTCAAGAGCCTGGGCTGCCCGACCGACAAGGGCTGCACCGTCATCGGCACCCGCATGAAAGTGCCGGCGCGTTTCGCCGCGTTCGCCAACGGCATCGCCATTCATGCCGACGATTATGACGACACCCAGCTCGCCGTGGCCAAGGACCGCGTCTACGGCCTGCTCACCCACCCCACCGCGCCCGCGCTGCCGCCGGTGCTGGCGCTGGGCGAACGCGACAACCGCTCGGGCCTCGATGTGCTGACCGCCTATCAGCTCGCGGTCGAGGTGGAGACCAAACTTTCGGAGGCGATCAATCCGCGCCACTACGATCACGGCTTTCATTCCACCGCCACCATAGGCGCCATTGCGGCAGCGGCCGGCGCCGCGCGCATGATGGGCCTGAACCTCGAGCAGACGCGCCGCGCCATCGGCATAGGCGCCAGCCAGTCGGCGGGCCTGCGCGAGAATTTCGGCACCATGACCAAGCCTTTCCATCCCGGCCGCTCGGCCGAATCCGGCATCGTCGCCGCCGAATTCGCAAAAATGGGCTGGACCGCGACCCCGGTGGTGCTCGAAGCCGAACGCGGCTTCTTCAAGGCGGCGGGCGGCGGCTATGATGCCGCGGCCATCGACGGCAAGCTCGGCAAGCCCTGGTCCTTCGCCTTTCCCGGCGTGTCGATCAAGCCGCATCCCAGCGGCTCGCTCACCCATCCCGGCATGGGCCTCATGCTCGATCTCATCCTCAAGCACGACATCAAGCCGGCACAGATCGTGAAAGTGAAAGTCGGCACCAACCGCCACATGCCCAACGCGCTGATTCACCACCGCCCGAAAAACGAACTGCAGGCGAAGTTCAGCATGGAATTCTGCATGGCGATCCTGCTGCTCGAACGCAAAGGCGGGCTTGCCGAGTTCACCGACAAGGTGGTCAACCGCGCCGACGTGCGCAAGATGATCGAGAAAATAGAATTCGGCGTGCATCCCGAAGCGGAAGCCGCCGGTTATGAAAAAATGACCACCATCATCGATATCGAACTCAAGGACGGCAGGAAAATCAGCGGCCGTGCCGATTTCGGCAAAGGCAGCCCCGCCAACCCGATGAGCGATGCGGAACTCGCCAACAAATTCTGCGAGTGCGCAGCGTGGGGCAGGCTGCCGCAAGCCAATGCCGGGAAAATCGTCGATCTGGTATTCAATCTCGAAAAAGCGAAAAGCATCCGCGAACTGACGCGTCTGCTCGCAATCGGCGGCAAGAAAACCGCGGCCAAGGGCGGGCGCGGCAAATAAAGTATGATGCCTACTGGTGCAAGCACTGCGGGTGCAGGCACGGCGCACGGCCGCCCTGCTATTTCAGCTTGCACCGGTAGCGGGTTCCCGCCGCACCCACGCGTGCACGATGCCAGGGCACGCTTTTTATATAACATATTGATTTTATTTAGTATTTTATGAAAACTTCGCTGCCCGTCGTGGGTTTGATGCTGGGCGATGTCACCGGCATCGGACCGGAAATTTCGGCAAAACTGCTCGCCGCCGGCGCCTTGCAGGACAAGGCGCGCATCGTGGTGATCGGCGATGCGCGCGTGCTGGAACTCGGCATGCGCGACGCCGGCGTCCATCTGCAGTACACGGTTTATTCCGGCATAGACGAAGTGAAATGGCCGCGCAGCGATGTGCCGGTGGTGGATTTGAAAAACATCGATCCGGCGCAGTACAGGCGCGGCGAAATGTCGCCGGAATCCGGACGCCTCACCGGCGACACGCTGAAGACCATGATCGACCTCGCGCTCGCCGGCAAGCTCGACGGCATCTGCTTCGCGCCGCTCAACAAGGGCGCGCTGCACAAGGGCGGCTGGAAATTCCATGACGAGCACCAGATGTTCGCCAAGCTCACCGACCACAGCGGTTTTTTCGGCGAGATGAACGTGATCAAGGAGTTCA
Organism: Burkholderiales bacterium; assembly: GCA_919902235.1. Classification (GTDB taxonomy): domain Bacteria; phylum Pseudomonadota; class Gammaproteobacteria; order Burkholderiales; family SG8-41; genus CAKKQX01. The sequence goes on along the minus strand of CAKKQX010000076.1, from coordinate 5,896 downwards.
GCACCTTCCGCGTCACCTCGCACGTCGCGCTGCGCGAAGCCGTGAACATGATCACGCCGGAGCGCATTGCCTGTGCCATCACGCTCGCCCACGACACGCTGCGCGCCGCCGGCCATGCCGCACCGCGCCTCGCAGTGGCGGCGCTCAACCCGCACAACGGCGAAAACGGCCTGTTCGGCGACGAGGAAATCCGCATCATCCGCCCGACCGTGGAGAAAATGCGCGCTGCCGGCGTCAACTGCGACGGGCCGATTTCTTCCGACGTGATTTTCCTCAAGGCGCTGCGCGGCGAATACGACGGCGTGGTGATGATGTACCACGACCAGGGCCAGATCGCGACCAAGCTCTTGGGCTTCAACAAGGGCGTGACGGTGACCGCGGGACTCAAAACCGTGTTCACCACACCCGCGCACGGCACGGCCTACGATATCGTCGGCCAGGGCAAGGCGGATCCGGGCGCGCTGGCACACGCTTTTACGCTCGCCGCCCGCATGGCGGCCGCGCGCCGCGCTTCACAAGCGGGCGCAGCGGCCTGAAGTGAAGGGCTGCGCATACACAATTGACGTCTCAGCACAAATCACATTACAAACAGGAGGACACCATGATCACCAAGTACATCAAGCCACTCGCCCTGGTCTGCGCGCTCGCCCCCGTTGCGGCGGCGGCAGCCGAATATCCCAGCAAGCCGGTGCGTTTCGTGGTCGGTTTCGCACCGGGCGGCGGCACCGACACCACTGCGCGCGCCATGGCCAACCGGCTGACCGAGTTGCTCAAACAGCAGGTCGTGGTCGACAACCGGCCGGGCGCCGCGGGTAACATCGCGGCGGATATCGTGTCCAACGCCCAGCCTGACGGCTACACCGTGCTGATGGGCACGATCGCCGCACTCGCGATCAACCCCAGCCTTTACAAAAAACTGAACTTCGATCCGGTCAGGGATCTTGCACCCGTCACGCTGGCCGTGGACTCGACCAACATCCTGGTGGTGCATCCGACGGTAGCCGCGAAATCGGTCAAGGACCTGGTCGCGCTCGCCAAATCGAAACCGCTCAATGGCGGCTCTTCGGGCGTCGGCGGCACCGGCCACCTCGCGCTTGAACTGTTCAATCTGCAGGCAGGCACCAAGATCACCCACGTTCCCTACAAGGGCGGCGGTCCTGCCATGATCGATCTGCTCGCCGGCAACATCAATCTCATTTTCGCCACGGCGGCAAGCTCGGTCGGCCACATCAAAGCCGGGAAAATCAACGCGCTTGCGGTCACTACCGCCAAACGCTCCCAGCTGGTACCCGATCTGCCCACCGTGGCCGAAGCCGGACTGGCTGGCTACGAAGCCAACAACTGGTACGGCGTGCTGGTGCCGGCCAGGACGCCGGCCGCCATCATCAACCGCCTCAACAAGGAAATCACCGCGACACTGAACACGCCGGCGGTAAAGGATTTCCTGTTCAAGCAGGGTCTGGACGCCAACCCCGGAACCCCGGAGTCGTTTGGCAACTACATCAAGACGGAAACGGCGAAATGGGCCAAGGTCACCAAGGCGGCCGGGTTGTATCACTCAAATTGAGAAAGACCGGAGAAATCACCATATAAAAACCTGTCGTGATCCGGAGGAGACAACACTGGAGAAAAAAATGAAGGCTCAGCATCTCATTTCGCGTTTATTGTTGGGTGTTTCCATCACCGGCCTCGCGGCGGCGGCTCCTGTCGCCGCGCAGGAGTTTCCGACCAAGCCGGTGCGCATGATCGTGGGCTTCCCGCCGGGCGGCGCGACCGACCTGGTGGCGCGCATCCTGCAGCCCAGGCTGTCGGAATCTTTCGGCAAACAGGTGGTCGTCGACAACCGCCCCGGCGCCAACGGCGTGATCTCGCTCGACATCATCGCGCGCTCCGAGCCCGACGGGCACACCGTGGGCTTCGGCCACATCGGCACCCTCGTCACCAGCCCGGCGATCCAGAAAGTCCCCTACGATCCGTACAAGAGCTTCGAGCCGATAGGCATGATGGTCTCGCTGCAGAACATCATCATCGTTCACCCCTCGGTCGCGGCCAAAAACCTCAAGGAGTTCATCGCGCTCGCCAAGTCCAAGCCGGGCGGGTTGAACTACGCCAGTTCCGGCATCGGCAGTCCGGGGCACTTGGCAACCGCGCTGCTCGAGTCCATGGCCGGCATCCAGATGTCGCACGTGCCGTACAAGGGCGGCGGTCCCGCGATCACCGATCTGATCGCCGGCCACGTGCCCGCCTTCACCGCGGTGATTTCCACCGCCGTACCGCACGTCAAGTCCGGCAAGGCGCGCGCCATTGCCGTCACCGGCGTCAAGCGAGCGGAAGCCCTGCCCGACGTGCCAACGGTGGCGGAAGGCGGCATCAAGGGCTATGCCGCGACCAACTGGTATGGCCTGCTTGCACCGGCCAAAACACCGAAACCGGTTGTCGCCCGCTTCAACAAGGACCTGGTGGCGGCCCTCAACTCCCCGGACATCATCAAGCAACTCAAGGATCGCGGCATAGACGCCGATCCCGGCTCGCCGGCCGAATTCACCAAGTTCGTGCGTGCCGAAGAAAAGAAATGGGTGCCCATCATCAAGATCTCCAACATCAAGGAGTAAACCGGCGCGTATTGCACTGATGCGCCACGGCAATAAAAAATCCCCGCCGCTGCGGGGATTTTTTTGACTGCGCCTTGAAGATCGAACGCGACTCAGCTTTTGAAAAAGCCGTAGAGCTCGTTGTAGACCTCCTCCGGCACCTGCTCTGCAGGATAGTGGCCGCAGGGCAGCGATTTGATGCGCTTGATGTCGGCGCAGTACTGCGGCCAGGCCTTGAGCGGATCGAAATACTTGTGGGTATGGCTGTACTCGCCCCAGTAAATGGCCGCCGGGCATTCGATCTTGCGCCCGGCCTCGAAATCCGCGGTGTCCATCGCCATGTCGATGGTGACGGCGGCGCGGTAATCCTCGCACACGCCGTGGATGTTTTCCGGCGTGCAGCAGCGCGCATATTCCTTCAGCGTCTGTTCCGAAAAACCGCCCTTGCCGATGCCGAGCTTGGTCAGTTTCTTGAGGATGTAATAGTCCTCCTTGCCTTCGATCAGTTTCTCCGGAATGTCGTAGGCCTGCGCCATGAAGAACCAGTGCGAGGAGTTGAGCGCCCACTGATACGTCGCGTGCGTCAGCATGTGGTGCGTGGGCAGGATGTCGAAGCTCGCGAACTTCATGACCTTGTCGGGATGGTCGAGCGCCATGCGGAAGGCGGTGCGCGCGCCGCGGTCATGGCCCGCGACGAAGAACTTGTCGAATCCCAGGTGCTGCATGACATCGACCTGGTCCTGCGCCATGCGCCGGAACGAATAATTGCTGTGATCTTCCCTGCCGCGCGGCTTGCCGCTGTCGCCGTAGCCGCGCAAGTCAACCGCCACCACCGTGAAATCCCTGGCCAGCCGCGGCGCCACCAGGTGCCAGTGCACATGCGTGAGCGGGTTGCCGTGGATCAGCAGCAGTGGCGGGCCGTTGCCGCCGTAGCGCAGATTGATTTTGACTTCGGGGTCGCTGGTCTGGATCCGGGTCTGCTTGAAACCTTCGAACACTTTGCGGGCTCCACTCTGAAGAAAGAAAGCTATTACGCCAAACCGGCCGGCGACGACGCGCGAACCAGATCCCGCGGCTTATCGGAGAGTCCCATGGTTGGCGCGATGCCCCTTGTCCGGCGGGAAAGGGCGGTGACTACCGGATTGGCAGAGCGGCGATAACATCGATCTCGATCAGAAACTCTGGTTCCGCCAGACGGCTCACCACAAGCAGCGTATTTGCAGGTGGCGCATGCAGGTCCTTATAGCGCTCCAGTCGCACCCCGCGCAGACCCGCGATGTCATCTGCGTTGGTCAGGTATGTCGTGGTCTTGACAATGTTATCGAGCGTTGCGCCCACTGACCTTAGAGCCAACTCGATGTTATCGTAAACGGTATGGGCCTGCCGGCTGAAATCTTTACTATGGACTTTGTAGTTTTCGTCGGCCGGAGTCTGGCCAGAAAGATAGATCATTCGCGCACCTTGCACCTCTACGATCTGCGTGAGCCGTGGCGAAGTCCATAATCCAGCCGGATTTAAATGCCTCATCTGGAAATCCGCTTGAGTCGCAAGCATGCAATCCCTGGCCGATGACATGCTGTCGGCCGCGCGACCGTAAAAGATCCGGGAAAAAAAGCCACGGATATTTAGCGTCAGATCCATATATTCTTCCTTGTTTATAAGCGTAACCAGCGAGAGGAAAATTTGCGCGCAGTCGCAGTAATCATATATACGCGCCGTTTTTATTTTAATCATGATAGCATGCGCGAGAGCGCAGGCCAGGCAGTTACGCTGCCCGCGCATCGTGATGGAAGAATGACGGCGTACCTCGCACCTTGACGGAACGGTTATACATACAGGAGGCGAACAATGAACATCCTGCGGTTTGCTGTTATTGCGTGTCTCTCCTTGTGCAGCGCAGTCGCCGTGGCGCAGCGTTATCCCGAGAAACCGATACGCATGATCGTACCGTTTCCGCCCGGAGGCGGGTCGGACACAGCGGGTCGGGCGCTCGCGAATCGCCTTAGCGAGCGGTTATCGCAGCAAGTCGTGGTTGAGAATCGAGTCGGCGCGGCTGGCAGCATAGGTGCGGATTATGCTTCGAGAGCGCCCGCCGATGGGTACACCATACTGCTCGGATCGACCTCGGAGCTGACACAGTATCCGTTGGTCAATCCGAAGATTCGCTACGACCCTGTGCGGGATTTTATCCCGATCAGCATGGTCGGAACCATTCCGCTTGTGCTCGTCGTGCACCCGGCGCTACCGGCGAATTCTGTCGCCGACCTCATGCGGCTGGCGCGGGCGCGTCCCGGAGAAATCGATTTCGGCTCGGCTGGCGTGGGAGCCACGACGCACCTTGCTGTAGAGCATTTCATGCTGCTTGCCAAGATCAAATTGAGGCATGTGCCCTACAAGGGCAGCCCGCAGGCCACGGCCGACCTGGTGGCGGGCAATATCCAGATGGCGATCCCCACCATGCCCTCCGCATTTCCGTTCATTCAGTCACAACGCATCAAGGCGCTCGCCGTCACGACGGAAAAGCGTGTGCCGGTACTGCCGGAGGTTCCAACCATGCAGGAAGCCGGTGTCGGAGGTTACGTAAACGTGCTGTGGGCGGGCGTGCTGGCGCCAAAAGGCACGCCGGACGCCATAGTTAAGCGCTTGCACGCAGAAATCGTGAGCGCACTTGAAACCCCGGAGGTGCGCAAGGTGCTCAATACTACCGGCGTGACCCCACAGTCCAGCACTCCGGAAGCATTCGCCGCGTTCATCAAATCCGAACTGGACAAGTGGACGCAGGTAGTCAGGCAGGCGGGCATTTCGCTTTAATCACGGGCACGGCCTAAGAGCGCCTAACATAATGAAACGCGATTGCGTTGCAGCCAGGATCAGCAATGGCGAGGCGCACGGCGCAGTGAATATCGCGAATATTCACCAGCCGGGCAACGATGGCAGTGTCGATCCTGGCTGCAACCCCACGGGCAATGCCTCAAGATATCAACACCTTCCGTTGGGGCTGGCACGAGTTTTGGCTCATGGCGTCGTCCCGTCCCTTGCGCATGCGCCCCGACCACGGTCTCGCGCAGCGCGGTGCGGGACGGGGCGCAGGGCGGCGGGTGGCAGCGCCACAACGGGGCTTGCGCGGCTGCTCCCGCAAACGGGCCTGCGGCTAACGCGTCGCAGCCGCCCCGATATGCGCTGCGGGCCGCTCCTCGCCCTGAGCCAAAATCGTGACAGCGCAACTCGCGTTTCATTATGTTAGGCGCTCTAAGTCATAAAGCGCTCACCGAACAAATTATCGGCTGCGCCTATCGAGTTCACCG
>CAKKQX010000075.1 GCA_919902235.1 Burkholderiales bacterium | reverse complement strand
TCACCGCTCACCGCTCACCACTCACCTCTAGAAATCATAAAGCCGCGCCGGATTGCTGACCAGCACTTTCCGGCGCTGCGCTTCATCCGGAATCCAATCGAGCAGCATATCGGCAAGGTCGCCGTCGTTGGGCATCATGCCGTGGGAACTCGGATGCGGCCAGTCGGTGCCCCATACCACACGCTCGGGCGCCGCGGCGACCACAGCGCGGGCGAAAGGCGTCACGTCGGGGAAACGCGGTTTCCGGTCGGACAGAAAGTAAGGCCCGATCAGCTTGGCCCAGCAGTTATCCTGGCTGAGCAGCGCGAGCAGGATCTGAAAAGGCGGTGCAGTCAGTCCGTCGTCTGCGCGCACGCGCCCGAAATGATCGATCACGATGTCGATATCGAGCTTGCTCAGCAGCGCCGCGGCGTCAGGCAGCATTTTGAGATCCATGAAAAACTGCAGATGCCAGCCCAGTGCCTTGAGGCGTGGCGCAAGGCGCGGCGCCTGTTCCAGCGTCAGACCGGGCGTGGCCGAGGCAAGGTTGATGCGCACGCCGCGCACGCCGGCACGGTGCATGTGTTCCAATTCGCGATCGTTGATATCCTCATTCACCACAGCCACGCCGCGAAACGCAAAAACGCCGGAGCACATGGCTTCCAGCATCGCCGAATTGTCGGTCGCGTACACGCTGGGCTGCACCAGCACCGCGCGCTCGCAGCCCAGAGTCCTGAGCATGCGCACATAATCGGCGGGCAACGCATCGGGCGCAATGTATCCCGCATTCGGCGCATAGGGAAAACGCTGCTGCGGACCGAACACGTGAGCGTGGCAATCGCACGCGCCCGGCGGCAATTTGAATTTTGGCGCACTGGTATCGGGATCGGGTCCCGGTATGGTGGGGGAACGCAGCGGCGCGGCAAAGCTTGTCATGATCGCTTTACGGCAGGCGTTATCGCATGATTATTCATGGTCTCCTCAGCGCCGATCGGCTGTCGTGCAGGCAGGCTGGCCGCAACTGCCAAACTCCGCGATAATACACGACTTTATTCGCGCGGCTTTGCCGTCTGGAGGCCCGGCGGCGGAACTGCGGGCGGTCCGGACTCAAACAATAATCAAAGCGGGTTGAAGAATCATGCTGGATATACAGTTATTGCGCAGCGATATGGAGGGCGTGTCGAAGAGGCGTGCCGACCGCGGTTGTGTTTTGCCTGTTGATGAATTCCAGGCGTTGGAGTCGCAACGCAAGGCGATACAGACCGAGACCCAGGAATTGCAGGCGAAGCGCAATGCGCTGTCGAAACAGATCGGCCAGCTCAAAGCGAAAAAAGAAGATGCGACGGCGCTGATGACCGAGGTCAATGCCCAGGCCGACCGGCTCAAGGCGCTGGAAGCCGGACTCGAAGACGTGCAGCAGCGGCTCAACGATTTCCTGATGCAAGTGCCCAACGTGCCGCATGCCAGTGTGCCTGCTGGCAAAGACGCCGACGCCAATCAGGAAGAACGGCGCGTAGGCGAGCCGCGGCAATTCGATTTCGCGGCGAAAGATCATGTTGATATCGGTGAAGGCCTGGGGCTGCTCGATTTCGAGACGGCAACCAAGATCGCGCGCGCGCGTTTCGTGCTGATGAAGGGCAGTCTCGCGCGTCTACACCGCGCGCTGGCGCAGTTCATGCTTGATGTGCATACGCAGGAGCATGGCTATACCGAAGTCTATGCGCCGTACCTGGTCAATGCCGAATCCATGCGCGGTACCGGGCAGTTTCCGAAATTTGAAGACGATCAATTCGCGGTGACAGAGGACGGGCTGTATCTGATCCCGACCGCCGAAGTCCCGGTAACCAACATCGTGCGCGGCGAAATACTGGCTGGAGCACAATTGCCGATGAAGTTGGTCTGCCACACTCCATGTTTCCGGCGCGAAGCGGGTTCCTATGGCAAGGACACGCGCGGCATGATACGCCAGCATCAGTTCGACAAGGTGGAACTGGTGCAGATCGCTCATCCTTCGAAGTCGTATGAACTGCTGGATGAACTGACAGGGCACGCCGAGACGATACTGAAGAAGCTCGATCTGCCGTACCGTGTGATGACGCTGTGTACCGGCGACATGGGATTCTCGGCGGCGAAAACCTACGATATCGAAGTGTGGCTGCCGGCGCAGAATACTTACCGCGAAATTTCCTCTTGCAGCAATTTCGAGGCGTTCCAGGCACGCCGCATGCAAGCGCGCTTCCGCAACGACAAGAACAGGCCCGAATTGGTGCATACGCTCAACGGCTCCGGCCTGGCGGTCGGGCGAACGCTGGTCGCCATCCTCGAAAATTATCAGCGCAGCGACGGCGGGGTGGATATTCCCGCCGCGCTGCAGCCCTATATGGGCGGCGCAAAAGTCATCGAACGCGCAGCGTAAAGTGCTTCCTCCGGGTCGCGGCCTGGATGGCTTTCTGCTAAAATGCGCGCGTCCGGAGAGGTGCCAGAGTGGTTGAACGGGCCGGTCTCGAAAACCGGAATACGCGCAAGCGTATCGTGGGTTCGAATCCCACCCTCTCCGCCAAAAACCAATGCTGATTGGTTGCATTACTAATGCCAGCGGGCATATATAATACAAAAATAGCGCGCATAGCCTGCATGCACTTGATGGCCAGCCTCCGGGCTGCCCAACTGGCGGTAGTGGATTTGAGCATAATCAGCTGGTGCTCCACGTAAGCTTTTCGCTCGTCGCCATCCAGGCGAACGGTTTCTGGAAATATCGATTCGGGTTGAAGTTAATCCAGCGCGTCATGCCAGAGCTGACTGGCTTTATCCGGGTAACAGCGGGCGATCGCCTTGACTGTCCCGACCTTGCTTCGCGATCGTGATTTCTTAGGTGATGGGAATGGTACATCGTCTATATGTCCCGCATGGCCAGCTTTACCTTAGTCCGCAGGTGGTGTTGAGGCGGCTCGAATCCGAATTTCCCTATGTCGAGGCCGATGAGGAGGATGGCCGCCGCCATGTACGCAAGATCATCCGGCAACTTTGGAAAATAAAGCAGACCGGAATAATACCCGTTGACGACGACTATCTCGATCGGCTGCAAAAGGTGCAAAGAGGCGCAGTCTATGTCTACTTTGGAGACAATCCGGGCTCCGAGACAGCGCTGCTCAGCACCGCCATCATTCCGGGAGAACCGCTCATCTTTGATTATTCGTCACGCGCCCACAGGCAGGCGACTCAGCCCTTGCTCCAGCGGTGCGCAGCGGCGCTCGGCTACGACATCGCCGAAATGTGATGGCTTTATTGTCGTCACGCTTTGCGGCCTGGCCGCGGCTTCACGGAGGCCTGCCCAGGTTTCATTGATAGGCGCGAATCATTGGTCTAAACTTCTTCATTTGGAGCGAATGTGGCGGAACAGAAATAGGAGAAACCATGCCGGACGATACCAAACTATCGGCGGAAGCCGCGGACTTCTTACGCACACTTGAGGGCAGCGATTACCCGAAAGCGCTGGTCGAGAGCTATCCGCGGATCGTGAATGCCGTAGTGGAGTTGCGTGACGATCGCGTCGAACTGAAAAAATACCTGGATACGCTGCTAAATGATGTGCGCGGCGGGCGCAAGGGATTTTCCCTCAGCATCCTGATGAATATTCAGGATCTGAGAGACCGGCTGGTCGGGCCCGAGCCCGACACCGATGGCGTATCGAAGTGGTTATGATGCGTTGTGAATAAGCATTAAGTATCGGTAGTCTGTCGGGCATCCCCCCGTGCTGGGGATGGCAAATTTGCCGTAGCTGTGTAAAAACAAGCAGGGCACTCGGGCGGCCGGCGTCAGTCGGCGATCTGCAGAATCAGGCAGACAGTGCCGCAATGATGTTGGGTTTGTTTCTTTGCTTGGCGATGGTGACCGGCGTCTGACCACGGGCTGATTTGGCTTCGCGGTCTGCCCCTGCCGCAACCAGCAGTTTAACTATCTCAAGATTGCCGTCGGCGACCGCCTTGTGCAGGGGCGTCAGACCGTCGCTGTCGGCTGCGTTGACGTTCGCCCGCATGTTCAACAATATGCCGACGATTTCGGCATGGCCCGACGTGACGGCTTGCGACAGCGGCGTCAATTCCAGGTTGCTCTTGGCGTTTACGTCGGCCCCTTTATCCACCAGCAGTTCGGTGAGTTTGGGGAAACCCTTGAAAGCGGCCCAGTGCAGAGGAGTAAGGCCCTGAGGGTCGCTTGCATTCACATTGGCACCGGCATTGATCAGTTCGACGACGGCTTTCAACTTGCCGCCGGCAGAGGCCATGATGAGCGGCGTCCAGCCACCCGGGTTTTTGGTTTCCAGGTCAATGCCGGTTTTGAGAAAAAGCGCGATGGCACGCTCATTACCCAGTTCGGCGGCACGGAAGAAGCCTTCTTTCGAGTAATCGATTTGTTCCGCTGCCAGCGCTTTCTTGATCGGTTCGTGGCCCCAGATGTCCTCTTTTTTCTTGGCGTCCGCCATTTTCAGGCTTTGCACATGATCGTGGATTCTGGACAGCGTCAGAATGTCGTTCATGACATCCGGCGGGAAACCCTGGCGTCCGCCTCTCTTGTCGACCATCAAGTCCCCAAGGTAATCCTCCATATCGGGACTGCCCCATTTGTTGATGATTTCGTTGAATACTCTGGGGTATCCGGTTTCCAGGGTTTTGGGATAAAACTGTTCGCGACCCTGGAAGAAAGGGGCAAGTTTGGGATGCATTAGTATGATCGGTTCAAGTGTTTGGGGATTCGCAAGTGGTCAGGAATTAAAGCACAACAGGGCGAAGTCGTTTCGGTGAAAAACGGCCTGGTTCTTAATACTTTTTGCAGCAGCTTTTCCCATACGCATCAACTCTCGGTTTGGCAGCGGCTATGGTCAATCTGATCCCGGCTTCAACCGGTTGCATAAAACCAGACTACCCTTGGCCACCGGGACCTTTTATTGACTACGATTGACTACGTCATTACGACATTGTATTACAAATGTGCCGGGGGGATTTGGTGAAAAATTCACGCTTTCCGCAGATGGCCGTGTTTAGGGCGCGGCTGCTATATTTGCGATAGTTCTGTCATTTCGTACAGCGGCGCTGCGTTGCGACAAAGAAAGGATTTGCGCATGAAAATCGGATTGGCCGGCACAGGCCGCATGGGCGCGGCCATGGCCGGCCGCCTGCTCGGACTCGGGCATGAAGTGGGGGTGTGGAACCGCACCGTGGAAAAAACCACAGCGCTGGCTGCGGCGGGCGCCAAAGTTGCTGCAACGCCGGCAAGTCTCGTCAACGAATCCGAACTCGTGCTCACCATCCTGACCGATGCGGCGGCTGTGCGCGCGGCCTATCTTGGCCGCGACGGGTTGCTCGCCGGTAATGTTGCAGGAAAGCTGTTCGTAGAGATGAGCACCGTGCGCCCCGAAAGCCAGCGAGCGCTCGCGGCGGAAGTCGTGAAGCAAGGCGCGGCGATGATCGATTGTCCGGTGGGGGGTACTATCGGCCCGGCCCGCGATGGCAAGCTGCTCGGTTTTGTCGGCGGCGCGGCGGCCGATGTGGCGCGGGCGCAGCCCGTCCTTGATCAGCTCTGCCGCAGAGTGGAGCATGTCGGTCCTGTTGGCGCGGGCGTCAGCCTGAAGCTGGCGATCAATCTGCCGCTGCTGGTGTTCTGGCAGGCATTCAGCGAGGCGTTGTTGTTGTGCAAGTCGCTCGATGTCGAACCGGCGCGATTGATGGATATCTTTGCCGATACCTCCGGCGGACCGAATGTGCTCAAGGTGCGCGGCAGCATGATTGCCGCGGCGCTCGGCGGTAGGGAAACCGGCAGCGTTACCTTCGATGTGGACTCCATACGCAAGGATCTGCGGACCATGCTTGAGGAAGCGGGTGCGCTCGGCGTGACGCTGCCGGTGGCGGCGCGCGCGCTCGAGTGCTACGACGACGCGTCGCGTGCAGGATTGGGTGGCGAAGACGGTGCGATGTTGCCGGTGCGCCGGGTGCAGGGCGCGCGCAAATAATGCTTATCCGCGAGGGCCTTGCGTGAAGTGTCAAGCAGAGGGAATTTTATAACTTGTTGAAATTAAACAATAATAATATTTTTACGGCCAGAACCACGGGCCGGCGTACTACAGCAGTCCTGCAAACATCAATATTCCCTGCTGCACTCCTCGCAGCGCTACTGCTGTTGTGGGATGCGCAGCCGGCATCGGCCCAGGCGCCAAAACCGCTGCGGCCGGATATCAATGCCTTCATCGACGAAATGGTGGACAAGCACCGTTTCGTGCGCGGGGAATTGCAGCGTGTATTCGGTCGGCTACAGCCGCGGCCGGCGATTTTGCGCGCAATATCCACGCCGGGAACAGCGCGGCCGTGGCATGAATTCCGCAACCGTAACGTAGATGCCGCGCGCATCGGCGGCGGCGTGCGTTTCTGGGAGCAGCACGCCGCACTGCTGGCGCGCGCCAGCCGCGAGTTCGGCGTGCCTGAGGAAATCATCGTCGCGACCATAGGCATAGAAACCCTGTATGGCCGCATCACCGGTACGTTCAGGGTGCTGGAGGCGCTGACCATGCTGGCGTTCGAGTATCCGCCGCGCGCCGAACTGTTCAGGGGCGAGCTCGAGGAATATCTGCTGCTTGCGCGCGAAGCCGGCATGGATGTGCTCAACGTCAAAGGCTCCTATGCCGGCGCGATGGGCGTGCCGCAGTTCCTGCCGAGCAGCTACCGCAAATACGCAGTTGATTTCGATGGCGACGGCACGCGCAATTTATGGGGCGAGGCGGATGCCATCGGCAGCGTAGCGAATTATTACCGGTTTTTCGGTTGGCAGACGGGACAGCCGGTCGCGGTGCCGGTTGAGGTTGGCGACAGCCTGATCGATACCATGCTCGCCGCGGGTATCAAGCCCGGAATCAAGGTCGCGGAACTCAGGCGCCGCGGTGTCGTGCCGCTGCAGCCGGTGAGCGATGACGCCGACGCCGCGTTGTTTGCGGTGGAAATGGAAAGCGGCCCGAGTTATTGGCTGGGATTGCAGAACTTCTATGTCATCACGCGTTACAACCGCAGCATCAATTATGCGATGGCGGTGAACGAACTTGCGCGCGAGTTGCGGGCGGCGGTGAGGCTGCACGCGCCTGCATCCCCGTCTGCGCCTACTCCCTGAGCGGCAACTCGCAGTTTCAAGTGCCGCTATTGTGCGGGAAGGCGACCAGATGGTTGACTTCGAGCCGGATGCCGATTTTTTCGCCGATCGCGTGATCGTGGTGACTGGGTACCAGCGACATCACGCGTCCGCCGCCGGGCAGCAGCAAGGTGTAGAGGAACTCGGCGCCGCGAAACGCCTTGTGCAGAACCTGCGCTTGCAGTGGACTGGAGTCGTCATGCAAAATGTCGTCCGGCCGCAGCAGCACGTCGACCACGGTGCCGCGCGGCATGCCGCCCGCGAGCTGCCCCTGCAGCGTGCCCAGTTCCAGTTTGATGCGGTTCGCGTCCACCACCGTGCCGGGCAGAAACGTGCCCTGCCCGATAAAGTCCGCGACAAAGCGGTTCACCGGCTCGTGATACAGCTTGTAGGGCGGGTCCCATTGCGCGATGCGTCCGTCGGCCATCAGGCCGATCTCATCGGCGATATTGAATGCCTCATGCTGATCGTGCGTGACCAGAATCGCTGTTGAATTCTGCTGCTTGAGAATGTCGCGCACTTCTATGCTCAGGCGTTCGCGCATTTCAACATCCAGGTTCGAGAACGGTTCGTCGAGCAGCAGCAGGTCGGGGCGTGGCGCGAGCGCGCGCGCAAGCGCGACGCGCTGCTGCTGTCCGCCGGAGAGCTCGTGGGGATAATGATTGCCGACCGGTTCGAGGCCGACAATTTCCAGCATTTCGGCGACGCGGATGTCGCGCTCGCCGGTGGTGGACTGGTGCAGGCCAAAGGCGATATTGCGCGCAACCGTCAGGTGCGGGAACAGCGCGTAGTCCTGGAATACCATGCCGATGCGCCGCTTTTCTGCGGCGACCGTATAGCCTTTGCGGCTTATCACCTGGCTGTTGAGCAGCACTTCGCCTGCGCTGACCGGCTCGAATCCTGCAATGCATCTGAGTACTGTGGTCTTGCCGCAGCCGCTGGCGCCAAGCAGGCAGGCGATCATGCCTTTTTCTACGCCGAAGCTGAGCTTGTCCAGCACTTGCCGGCTGTCGTAAGCATGGCTGACTTCGCGCAGTTCCAGCAGGCAGGACATGGGCGGACTCAGCGTAAGGCGCGCAACGGCGCATCCTGGCCGTGCGGCAATGGGTTCGGGGCACTTGCAATCATGGCTGCAATTATACCTTTTTGCAGATGAAAATGATTCTTGTTACAATGAAATTCTGGTGCTCAATCCGCAACTTACAAAGAAAAATGCTCCTGCCTGAACTGCGCGTTTGTTGCGCACCTCATCGCCCATGAATCCAGCCACACCCAGCTTGCCCCTGACTGCCGGCGGTCCCTCGTTGCTGCTCAAGCGGCCGGGCTGGCTGAGCATAACCGCAGTAGCGCTGGCGGTGCTGATTGCGCTGCCGGTGGCGGTGGTGCTGATCAATATATTCCTGCCCAGCCAGGGCACATGGAGCCATCTCGCCGCGACCGTGCTGCCGGAGTACGTGTGGAACTCGCTGGTGCTGATGGCCGGCGTGGCGTTCGGGGTGATCGTGGGCGGGGTGTGCACCGCCTGGCTGACCACCATGTGCCGCTTTCCCGGACGCCGGTTGTTCGAGTGGGCGCTGCTGCTGCCGATGGCGGTGCCGGCATACGTGATGGCTTACGCTTATACTGATCTATTGCAGTTCGCCGGACCGGTGCAAAGCTGGCTGCGCGAGTTCATGCAGTGGGGAGCGCGCGATTACTGGTTTCCCGACGTGCGCTCGCTGGGCGGCGCGGTGGTGATGCTGGCGCTGGTGCTCTATCCCTATGTCTATTTGCTCGCGCGCGCGGCGTTCCTCGAACAATCGGACAGCATGCTGGAGATGGCGCGCGTCTCGGGTTACGGACCGTGGGGGACTTTCCTCAAAGTGGCCTTGCCGCTGGCGCGTCCCGGCATTGTCGCCGGCACTGCGCTGGCGCTGATGGAAACGCTGGCTGATTTTGGCACCGTGGCTTATTTTGGCGTGCCGACCTTCACTACCGGCATCTTCCGCGCATGGTTCTCGATGGGTGATCACGTTGCCGCAGCGCAGTTGTCGGCAATGCTGCTCGGCTTCGTATTTCTGGTGATGCTGCTGGAGCGGCTGACCCGCGCGCGCGCCGGGTTTCACAACACTTCACATCGCAAGCGATTGCGCAATGTTTACCGCCTGCGCGGGTTGCGGGCGTTCGCGGCGGTGGTGTTTTGTGCGGCGCCGCTGGTCCTCGGGTTTTTACTGCCAGCAGGCATCCTGCTGCACATGGCGCTGACTTCCGGCGACGCGCAGTTCGGCGCACATTATGTGGAACTGACTTTCAACACCGTAACGCTCGCCGCCGCTACTGCGACACTGGCGGTGATGCTGGCGCTGCTCGTGGCTTATGCCGGGCGCACAACGGCAAGCCGCACGGTGCGCATTGCCAGCCGCATCGCGGGCCTGGGCTATGCCGTGCCGGGGGCGGTGATTGCGGTCGGCGTGCTGATTCCGGTGACCCGCCTTGATCATGTGCTTGCAGGCTGGATACAGGCCGCAACCGGGGTTACGCCGGGGCTGATTTTTACCGGCGGTGTGGCAGCGCTGGTCTATGCCTATCTGGTGCGGTTTTTCGCTGTTGCGCTGCAGACCACGGAAGCCGGACTGACCAAGGTCACGCCGAGCATGGATTACGCCGCGCGTTCGCTCGGATTGGGGCCGGCGGCGACGCTGGCGCGCGTGCACGCGCCCATACTATGGCGCAGCGCGCTGACTGCGGCGCTGCTGGTGTTCGTCGATGTGATGAAGGAACTACCCGCGACTTTCGTGATGCGGCCATTCAATTTCGATACGCTGGCGGTGCAGGCCTATAATCTCGCTTCCGATGAGCGGCTGGCGGAAGCTTCGACCGCAGCGTTGACTATCGTTGTTGTTGGCCTGCTGCCGCTCATTGTGCTCTCGCGCTTGATGCTCAGGCAGGGGCCGGGGGATGGCAAATGAATAAACAAAAATAAAAAACCCGCGTGCCTGCGGCTACGCGGGGTGGATGGAGCGGGTAGCGCCGGGTTTATTTATACCCGACGCGATCGAAAATCTTCTGGGCGCCAGGCTGGTTCTTGCCCAGGGCGCCGATGTTAAGCGTGTCCATCTTGAAATTACCGAGAGAAGCGAGTGCCTTGTTGTTGAGCGGGGCGCTTTTCACCACCGGCCATTCGTCGTTGCCCTCTGCAAAGTAGGACTGAGCTTCATCGCTCGCCAGATACTCCAGGAACTTGACGGCCGCTGCCTTGTTTGGCGCGTGCTTGAGCACGGCGGCGCCTGAAATATTCATGTGCGTGCCGAAGCTCTTCTGGTTGGGCCAGATCAGCCCGGCTTTCTCGGCGACCTGCCGGTCCTGCGCTTTGTCCGACTTCATCAGGCGCACGTAATAATAGCTGTTGCTGATGGCCACGCCGCATTCGCCGGCCGCGACCGCGCGGATCTGGTCGGTGTCGCCGCCTTTGGGAGCGCGCGCCATGTTGGCGACGACGCCGCGCGCCCATTCCTCGGCCTGCTTTTCGCCCCAATGCTCGATCAGCGCGCTCATCAGCGACAGGTTGTAGACGTGGCTGCCGGAACGCGTGCATACCTTGCCCTTGAGTTTCGGGTTGGCGAGGTCTTCGTAGTTCTGCACGTCGGCGGCATTCACCATCGCCTTGTTGTAAACGATGACGCGCGCGCGCGCGGAAAAGCCGAACCACTGATTGTTGGGCACGCGCATATTGGCGGGCAGCCGGCTTTCCAGGACTTTGGAGGCGACGGGTGCAAACAAGCCCAGCTGCTCGGCGCGCCACAGGCGGCCGGCATCAACCGTGACCAGCACATCGGCGGGGCTGGCAGCAGCTTCATTCTTGAGGCGCTCGATCAACGGGTCTTCACCGGCTTCGATGCGGTTGAGCTTGATTCCGGTGTGCTTGGTGAAGTTGGCGTAGAGCGCTTCGTCGGTCTGGTAGTGGCGCGAGGAGTAGAGATTGAGCGCCTTGTCCTGGGCGCTTGCGGTGTGGCTGCTGGCCCCGGCGAGCAAAGTTGATGCAATAATTAAATATCTATATAAAACAATATGTTGCATGACATAAATCCCTCAGATAACGATTAAAAAGTAATCGAAGTTCGCATATGTTAACAAGAATCATTCGCAAAAACAATATAAATGAGAACTATTCTTGTTGCTCCGGACTAGTGAACATAAGTGAACAAAGCAAAGTCCGCATCATTTAGGAGGGTGGGTGGGGCACACAGCAATGCCGTACTGGGCAGCATTATCTTACGCCGCAGGGTGGGCCCGATGCGCATTGCTGAGCTTGGAAATAGCTATATTGGGATTGAAAAACCCGCTGAAAGGATAAGGCGGGGAACGTGATGAACAGCGGAATTTACATGCGGATGCGGCGCGCGCCGTTGTAGCGTTGCTGCCAATAGCGGTCTGCCATGCTGACAATTTCGACCTGACCGCCACTGCTAGGCGAGTGAATGAAACGCTGTTCTCCCAGATAAATGCCGACATGGGAAAACGGCCGGCGCAGGGTATTGAAAAACACCAGATCGCCGGGCTGCAGTTCGTCGCGGGTGATTTGCTCGCCGCTATGGCTGATGGACTGGGTATCGCGCGGCAGCACCAGGCCCAGCGCCTGGCTGAACACATAGTTCACCAGCCCGCTGCAATCAAAGCCGGATTCGGGCGAGTTGCCGCCGTATTTGTAATCCACGCCCAGAAAACCCATGGCGTGCAGCACCAGATTGCGGGCACGCGCCAGGTAGTGGTCGGCAAAAGTGGTGTTTGTCGCCACTGAGAACGGCGGCTTAGCACTGTCGTCCGCCCGCGCCTGCACTCCGGGTGTGGTCGCAAACCCCAGCGCAATTAATGTAAGCACCCATCGCATAACTTGAAATGTAAAGAATAATTACATGATTGTAAAGACTATTATATTTTCTCCTGTAGGCAGGCTGTGCTGCTGGTGGCGCAGCGTAAACTGGAATTTTGCAGGTCGTTGACCGCACCGAGTGCCGCGATCGCGACACAGACGCGGCCCGCTATTTGGCGAGTATCCATTGGCCGATCTGGTCCACGACTTTCGCTTCCAGCCCGTTGAAACCGTGGTAGGCCTGCGCTTCGCAGGGATCACCCACATCGTTGCCGCCGGTGAACGACAGCAGTTGTTTGCGCGGCAGCGACGTCAGTTTTTGCATCAGCCGCGGCATGTCGCTGAACAGGCACAGCCGGCAGCCATCCTGCTCGTGGTGCACCACCAGCACCGGCAGCTTCAGCGTTTCCAGCTGCATGTCGGGTACGGGACGGCCGCGACGTTCGGTGAGAACGGTGGCGGTCAGCACCAGCCCGTCCGGAGCGTCTTTGCCGGCCAGCGCGATTGCGGCGTAAGCCGCCGATTGGGTGCCGCGGCTGGTGCCGACCAGCCATACCGGTAGCCCGGCATGCGCTCTGAGCCAGGCGATCACTGCTTGCACATCCGCGACATGGGCCTGTGTCTGCCTGAACCCGCTGAGATAGGGCGGG
>CAKKQX010000074.1 GCA_919902235.1 Burkholderiales bacterium | reverse complement strand
TCTTGCAACGCCTTCTCTTACACCTACTTTTGCAGCATACAAAGCATACAAGGGTAGGGTGAGGGGGGTGCGAAAGCGTCATTTTGTTACTTGCTATAACTAATTGTTTTTAAACAATATTTATGCCAGAACTGCCTGAGGTGGAAACCACCCGCCGCGGATTGGCGCCGCTGCTGGTCGATCAGCGCATAAGAACCGCTGTGGTACGCAACCGCGCCATGCGCCTGCCGGTGTCGCGAGGGCTGCCGCAACTGCTGGCCGGCGCCACTATCCGCAGCCTGACCCGGCGCGGAAAATATCTGCTGCTCGACTGCGGCACCGGTACGCTGATCCTGCATCTCGGCATGTCGGGCCGGCTGTGGGTGGTCGACCGCGCCACGCCCGCCGGGAAGCACGATCATTTCGATCTGGTGCTGGAGAACGGCACGGTGGTGCGCCTGCGCGATCCGCGCCGTTTCGGATTGGTGCTGTGGCACAAAGGCGATCCGCTCCGCCACAAGCTGCTCGCCGCCATCGGACCCGAGCCCTTTTCTCCGCAATTCGACGGCGCCTGGCTGTATCGCATCACGCGCCACCGCAGCGCTGCGATCAAGCTGGTGATCATGGATAGTCACATAGTTGCCGGCGTCGGCAACATCTACGCCAATGAAGCGCTGTTCCGCAGCGGCATCAATCCGCTGGCGCAGGCGCGGCGCATCGGTGCAACGCGCTGCGCGCTGCTGGCAGAGCAGATCCGCGCGACGCTGGACGACGCGATCGTCGCCGGCGGCAGCAGCCTGCGCGACTATGTCGGCAGCGACGGCCTGGCGGGAAATTTCCAGAGCCAGTTCATGGTCTATGACCGGGCCGAAAAACCGTGCCAGCGCTGCGGCACGAAAATCAGGGAAATCCGGCAGGGACAGCGCTCGACGTTCTACTGTCCGCGCTGCCAGAAATAAGCCATGCAGGGCATTTTTTGGTGGAGCGTTGGGCGGAAGCGCCTAAAAATAACGTAAGCAAATCCATTCGAGAGAAAATCACCCACGCTTTCCAGATCGATCCTGAGCAGCTGGCTATCTGATGCCGGGAGCGCACCGTTAGTCGGGGGCATGCGTGCAGTAAAACGTGGCCCCTGCGGTTCTTTTATCTGCAAGTTGGCTACGTCGCTATTTCTTCCACTTGACCGGGACAATCCGTCGACGCATGATCACGCATGCTGATTATCGCGCGGTCGTATCTTAGACGGAGTATAGGGAGCAAGCGGAATAACCCTGCTCTGTAGCCCCCGGCGGAGCGTGGAGTTTGGCTATAACTGAAGAAACTTATTTGCTCGACTGCTGGGAGCGAGGAGTTTGTCCCTACTGCGGGAAGTCATTTCCCGAAACTGCGCGAATCGGGACCGGCGAAAAGAAAAAGGGTGGTTTTTGCAGCTTGGAGTGCTATGCCAAATACTACGAACTTGATATTCGAGAACGCCTCAGACGATTTGGCGGAGCAGGCAACACAGAAAAGTAACGCCCTGCCGCGGCAAGGCGTCCTCGACGAATTCGGGGAAGATTCGGAAGGAACGGCGTATTCGACCGGAATATTGCCATCGCAGGAACTCGAACGTCTGGTTAGGGTTACCAGGGAGATTTACGCTGTCGAGCCGATCCAGGACGACCAGTTTCAGCCGGCGAGCCTTGATCTTCGTTTGGGGTCTGTTGCTTATCGGGTTCGAGCCAGTTTCCTGCCGGGGAAAGATACAACGGTTGAACAAAGGCTCGAAGACCTCGCGATGCACAAAATGGACATCAGCAACGGCGGGGTGCTGGAGCGCGGTTGTGTCTACATCGTTCCATTACTTGAACGCTTATCTCTGCGCCACCGCACGTCCGCGACGGGCAATCCCAAGAGTTCCACGGGCCGCCTTGACATATTTACCAGGCTGATTACCGACAACGGCACGGAATTCGACCGCGTCCGCGAGCAGTACAAGGGCCCGCTCTATGCCGAGGTGTCGCCGCGCACCTTCAGCATATTGGTGCGCAAAGGATCCAGACTGAGCCAGATCAGAATACGTCGTGGTAATCCGCACAGCACGGACGAGGCCATGAGACGCTTGCAGGAAGAGCACAAAGTCGTAGGCTCAACGATCAGTGAAGACGAAATCCGCAACGGCGTCCCGGTGTCGGTCGACGTGCAAGGAAATGAATCCGGGCGCCTCATCGGCTACAAAGCCAGGAGTTACTCCGCGCTGATAGACATCGACAAGATTCGACATTACGACGTGGAGGAATATTGGGAACCGGTCCACGCGCCGCGCCGCGGCGGGCTGATATTGGACCCCGCGGACTTCTATATCCTGGCATCGCGGGAAGCCGTAAAGGTGCCGCCGACGTACGCGGCCGAAATGATCGCTTACGACACGCTGGTCGGGGAGTTCCGGGTTCACTATGCGGGTTTCTTCGACCCTGGTTTTGGCCATCCGGATGCAGGGGGCGAAGGGTCGAGGGCCGTCCTCGAAGTCCGTTCCTACGAAGTCCCGTTCGTGATTGAACACGGCCAAGTGGTTGGCCGTCTAACTTATGAACGTCTCACCGCGCAACCGAATCGACTCTATGGCAGCGGTGTAAACTCATCGTACCAACGTCAAGGAATTGCGCTTAGCAAGCACTTCAAACCGCCCACCTGATTTGCGTCCCCCCTCAGGCTAATATCCATCGGCTAATCCCGGGTGGACTTGCCTTCTTTTTGCTTGGATGAGGAAGTGATTGAGTGATTCGTGTTTGCCGGCGAGGGATCGCCAACCTACAGCAGTTTCGTGAAAATCCCGCCGCGCGAGATCGTAAAGAGCAGCGGGCCCACTCGTCCTGATGCACGGCGCATCATGCCGGGCAAACAGCGCACGAGCAGGCCGGCAAGTTCTTCCCCGCCCATATCCTTGCCGGTGACGACAAAGCCGCGCAGCCTGGCGGATTCATAAGCGCTGCGCTCAAGCGGGTTGCGGCGGATGTTCTGGTCCTTTGTGATCAGCACCCATTCCCGCCGCCCGACTTCGGGTATCCACTCTATGTCGGGTGCGGCTTGCGGAAAATGATCGATGTGGACCTCTACGCGAGCGCCTGCGGCGCGTAGCGCATCCGCAACAACGTAGCGGCCGATCTGGTAATCGAGGAAGAAAGTGAGCGCGGCAAACCGCCCAGCGTCACGCCGCGCGGGGTTCGCAGCGGAGCGCGTTCTGGATGGCTTCCGACGGGACGCCATAGTCCTTGGCCAGATCTTCCAGCGTTTCTCCCGCGTAGAAACGCTCGGCAAGAATGGCCGTACGCAGGCCGTAACCGTCCAGCACAGGGCGTCCGAATGAGAGGCGCGGATCGATTACGACATCTCCCTTGACTGATATCCCCCGCGCGGGGAAAAGCACGATCTTCTCAGGAACGCCTTTCGGATCGCGCAGCACGTGCTTGAGCCGGTCGCGGATGATTTCGCGCATCTGCAGTTGGCCGTCCTGCGTGGCGCCGATCAGCGCACCGAATTTTTCCACGAACAGTTCGACGCCGTCGGTCTCGAACTGTTCTTCGGCAAGCGGGCGCCGGGTCTTGAACGTGCGGCGCAGGTATTCCATGGCTTTGCGCACTTTGGGCAGCGGGATACTGTGCTCACGGCGGATACCTGCCAGCACGAAAACTTCCACCAGATTGATGAACGACAGCCGCTTCTCCTGGCGGTCTGCGATATCGATGACCGAACGAAAGCGCTGCTGGCCGAGCATCCAGGCACGCAGGGTTGATTTCGGCAGCCGCAGGTAGCCCGCTGCCTCGGCTATAGTGTAGGCAGGAATTTCCCTAACATCCTGTTTTAAAATGACTTTCAATGTCGTCGTTGCTCTGGACTATTGGGCTCAGATACTAGCGCGGCCTGCCCGTGCTGGCAACTGAAAAGGTGGCGGAATCGCTTCTCACCTGTTCGCCTTTGCAAACAGAGCATCGATCTCCGCCCAGTTGCGTCGAGGGGCTGTTCCAAACTTTACACTTTACTGCTTACTGCTCACGTCTAACGTTTTTTCTGCCATCAGGCGCAGATATTTCTCGTGGAGCTGCTCCTTCGTTTCCACGACATCGGGATCGAGCGGAATGCAATCCACCGGACAGACTTTCACGCACTGCGGTTCGTCGAAATGCCCGACGCATTCGGTGCACTTGTGCGGATCGATGACGTAGATTTCCTCGCCCTGCGAGATCGCCTCGTTCGGGCACTCCGGCTCGCACACATCGCAGTTGATGCATTCGTCGGTGATGATCAAAGCCATAACAACACTCTCACTTACCCCCCAACTGTTTGATCTTGGCCGCAAGCTGCTTTGCGATATGGGGATGCACGAACTTGCTGACGTCGCCGCCGAAAATGGAGATTTCGCGCACGATGGTCGCGGATACGAACATGTACTGCTCGCCCGGTGTCAGGAACATGGTCTCGACATCCGGGTAGAGGTCGCGGTTCATGCCCGCAAGCTGGAACTCGTATTCAAAGTCGGATACCGCGCGCAGGCCGCGGATCACTACCCTGGCCTTGTGCTGCCGGGCGAATTGCATCAGCAGTCCGGAAAAACCCGTGACCTGCACATTGGATATGTCCTTGAGCACATGGCGCGCCATCGCAACGCGCTCTTCCAGGATGAAGAACGGCTTTTTCGCCCGGCTGTCGGCAACCGCCACTATCACGGTATCGAAGATCCGGGCTGCACGCCGCACCAGATCTTCGTGGCCCAGCGTCATCGGATCAAACGTCCCCGGATAAACCGCCGTGTTTTTCATTTTCGGTCCGTTTCAGAAGTTGAAATATCACCTGCCCTGCGCGTCCCTTTTTCCACACTTCCCATCCGGCAGGCAACACGGGCTGCGCCGCGCTTTCACAATAAACCACTGCGCCGGGCGCCATGTGCTGCGGCAGCAAAAGCAGCAGTCGCGGCCAGTAGTCGGCCTTGAACGGCGGATCGAGAAAAATAATATCGTAGCAGTCGCGATTGCCGTGAAGGAATTCTAGCGCATCCGCTCTGTGCAGTTCCACCGTACCCGCACCGAGCCGGGCACAATTCGACTGCAGCGCCTTGAAAGCCACGCCGTCGTGCTCAACCATGGTCACGCGCCGGGCGCCGCGCGAGGCCGCCTCGAAGCCCAGTGCGCCGCTGCCGGCAAACAGGTCAAGACAGGATTTCGCGGTCAGATCCTGACCCAGCCAGTTGAACAGGGTTTCCCGCACGCGATCCGGCGTGGGACGCAGATCCTGACGCCCGGGAAACGCAATCAGCCTGCTGCGCCACCCGCCGCCGATGATGCGCACGCGATTGGATTTCATGGCAAGGGCGACGGTCGTGACGTTTTCAGTCCCGTCAGGGCGCAACCTTGTCTTCGGCGGCGCCGACGACCACGGTCACCAGTTTGTCGGGATCGATGTGCCGCGCGAAAGCGTTTTTGATGTCTGCGGCGGTGACGCGCTCGACGTTTTTGACAAAATCCCCGAGATAGGTCAGCGGCAGTCGATAGAAGCCGATCACGCCCAGGTATTCGTGCAACTTGCGGTTGCTGTCGATGCGCAGCGGAAAACCGCCGATGATGTTCTGTTTGGCCGCGGTGAGTTCCTGCGCGGTCGGGCCGCCGGCCACAAAATCGCGCAGCGTTTTATCAACGACCGACAGCGCTTCCTGCGCCTGGTCGCGCTGGGTTTGCATGCCGATCAGGAACGGGCCCTGCTGCCTGAGCGGGGAAAAATAGCTGTAAGCCGAATAGGCAAGGCCGCGTTTCTGGCGCACCTCTTCGGTAATGCGCGACACAAAACCGCCGCCGCCCAGTACGTAGTTGCCGACAAACAGCGTATAGTAATCCGGATCGTCGCGGCGTATGCCGGGCGCGCCGATGAAAATGTGGCTTTGCGATGCCGGGTGGGCGACGGTGTGCGTACTGCCGGCTGCGAGCCCCGCTACCGGCGGCAGCGCCGGCGCGGCGCCGTCCGGCTGCGGCAACTGCGCAGTGATTTCCTCGGCGATCGCCGCCGCCTCGGCGCGCGACAAATCGCCGATCAGCGCCACCACCGCGCGCTGCGCGACATAATGGCGCCGGTAGAAATCGACCAGATCCTGGCGCGTGAGCCGGCCCACCGTTTCGATCTCGCCGGCGGCGCGCATGGCATAGGGATGATCGCGATAAATCAACCGGTAGAAGGTTCGCGTCGCGATGCTATCGGGCTTGGTGTCCGCTTCCTTGAGCGCGGCAATCCGCCGGCCTTTTTCCCGCTCAATGACCGCAGCGGGAAATTCCGGACGCTGCAGCACGCGTGAAAAAATATCGAGTGCCTGTTTGCGCTCCGCGCTGCTGGTCAGGGTGCGCAGCGCCAGTCCGGCGCGGTCGGAATCGAAGCGCGGCGACAGCACCGCGCCGATATCCGCCATCCCGCGCGCAATCTCGTCCTCGTTCATGCCTTCAGCACCCAACCGCAGCATCTGATTGGCCATGCTGGCGGCGCCGGATTTGTCCCTGCTGTCAAAAGCCGCCCCGGCCGGGAACTCTATGCTCAGATCGAGCATGGGCAGATCGCGATTCTCGACAAAATAGACTTGCGCGCCGCTGCTGGTCTGCCAGTGCTGTATCGGCAGGATGGCGTGCGCGTGGAGTGACAGGAACAGCAACGCCGCAGCGGCAGTTCCCGGGACGAAAAATCGCTTATTGCGCATGGCGAACCCCGGATGAGGGCGCAGCCGGCCGCTTGCCGGAGACCGGCTGCGGATCAAGATACGCGACGGTCAGCGCATCGTCGCTGAAATATTTTTTCGCTACTTCCTGCACCTGCTGCGGCGTGACCTGCTTGAGCTTTTCGAGCATGACATCGATCGTCCTGTGCGGCAGCCCGGCGGCTTCGGTCGAGCCGATTTGCCGGGCCTGAAAAAACATCGAATCGCGCTGATACACCTGGCTGGCGACGATCTGGGCGCGGATGCGCTTCAGTTCTTCCGCGGTGACGCCATCACTGGCGATCCTGGCGAGCTCGCGGCGCAAACCCTGCTCGACCTCGGCAGACGTCTTGCCGGGCGTCGGCACGGCGCTCAGGTAAAACATGCCCGGACCGCGCGCGATGCCGTCATAGCTGGCGTCCGCCGCATCGGCCAGCCGCTCGCCGCGCACCAGCGTGCTGTTGAGCCGCGCCGCCTCGTTGCCATCGAGCACGCCCGCCAGCATTTCCAGGGCATACGGCTCCCAGTCTTTTTCCGGATCGCGCAGCACCGGCACCCGATACGCCATCAGCACATACGGCAGTTCGGCCGGCGCCTTTACCGTCAGGCGCTTGATCCCCAGCTGTTCGGGTTCTTCCTGCGGCTTGCGCACGGGCAGCGGCCGCGGCTTGATGCCGCCGAAATGCCGTTGCGCCAGGTCGAACACCTCCTGCGGCTTGACGTCGCCCACCACCACCAGAATCACGTTGTTGGGCGCATACCAGCGCTCATAAAAAACGCGCGCATCCTCGACCCGCAGGTTTTCAATATCGTTCATCCAGCCGATGATGGGATTGCGGTAGGGATGCGCTCTCAGCGCGGTGGCCATCAGCTGCTCGTAAACCATGGCGCGCGGACGGTCGTCGGTGCGCAGCCGCCGCTCCTCCATCACCACCTTGATTTCTTTCGCGAACTCTTCCGGCAACAGCACGAGATTGGTCATGCGGTCGGCCTCAAGCCTGAGCGCAAGCGGCAGTTGCGATTTGTGCAGCGTCTGAAAATAGCCGGTGTAATCCTGGCTGGTGAACGCATTTTCGCGGCCGCCGGCGGCGGCGATCAGTCTCGAGAATTCCCCGCCCGGCAAGGTTTTCGTGCCCTTGAACATCATGTGTTCCAGCACGTGGGCAATCCCGGTGGTGCCGTTGAACTCATCTACGCTGCCGACCTTGTACCAAAGCATGGATACCACCACCGGCGCCCGATGGTCGGGTTTGACGATCACCCGCATGCCGTTGGGCAACGCATGTTCGACGACGTTGGTTTGGGCGATGGCGCCGGCTGCGTTCATCATCAACGCAATGAAGGTCGCAAAAAGCTGAATGCGATTTGTGATGGTCATACTTCCCCTGCTTCGGATTTGGTGCGTTTCGGGCTAGAATTGTAACCAATTCGGCAGGCCGATCACGCAAATACTGTCATCTATTGACTGCGTTATATTGCGCTGACGGCCTTTCTTGTGACATTCACTACCGGTATACCAGCCTTCAGACTGCGCAAAGCATGCTTAGTTTCCTCAAATCCCGCAACGACGACGGCACCCCCGGCAGTTGGCTCAGCCGCCTCAGGCAAGGTCTGGCCAAGACACGGCAGCAGTTCGGGCGGCGGCTTGCCGGCCTGTTCGGCGCCGGGCGCAAGCTCGATGAAGCGTTCTACGAGGAACTCGAAACAGTGCTGCTCGCCGCCGATGTCGGGGTTGCCGCGACCGGCCACCTCATTGCGGTATTGCGGGAGCGCGCGCGACGCGAGCGTTACGCGGAGGCGGCACAGCTCAGGCTGGCGCTGGAAGCGGCCCTGCTGCAACTGCTGGAACCGGTGGCGCTGCCGCTCAATGTCGATACCGGCAAACCGTTCGTGATCATGCTGGCCGGCGTCAACGGCGCCGGCAAGACCACCTCCATCGGCAAACTCGCCAATTTTTATCAGCGGCAGGGGAAAAAAGTGCTGCTCGCCGCGGGCGACACCTTCCGCGCCGCGGCGCGCGAGCAGCTCATGGTGTGGGGCGAACGCAACAACGTGGCGGTGATCTCCCAGCAGTCTGGCGATGCCGCAGCGGTGATTTTCGATGCCGTCAACGCCGCCCAGGCGCGCGGCATCGATATCGTGCTTGCCGACACCGCCGGCCGGTTGCCGACCCAGCTGAACCTGATGGAAGAAATCAGAAAAGTAAAGCGCGTCATCGGCAAGGCGCTGCCCGGCGCGCCGCACGAGGTTCTGCTGGTGCTCGATGCCAACACCGGCCAGAATGCGCTGGCCCAGGTCAGGGCGTTCGACGAGGCACTGGGCGTCACCGGCCTGGTGCTGACCAAGCTCGACGGCACCGCCAGGGGCGGCGTCATCGTCGCGATCGCGCACGCGCGCGCCGGCAGCGCGCAACACAAACCGATTCCGCTGCGCTTTATCGGTGTCGGCGAAGGTTTGGATGATCTGCAGCCGTTCAATGCCCGCGAATTCGTCGATGCACTCCTTGGCGAAAACTAGGAGAGGCGAAAGGTGAGAGGCGAGAGGCGTATAAGCACTGTTTGCCGCCTTTCTCCTCTCCCCTCTCCCCTTTCTTCCCCCAGATGATCTCTTTCAGCCAGGTCTATAAGCGCTACCCCGGCGGTTACGAGGCGCTGCGCAACATTTCCCTGAATATCGGCGCCGGTGAGATGGTGTTCATCACCGGCCATTCGGGCGCCGGCAAAAGCACGCTGCTGAAGCTGTTGACGGCGATCGAGCGGCCGACCAGCGGCAGCGTGGTGGTGAATGGTCAGAACGTGGGCGCGCTGCGGCCGCGCGCCATCCCTTTTCTACGCCGCAACTTCGGGCTCGTTTTCCAGGACCATAAACTGCTGTTCGACCGCACGGTGTTCGACAACGTGCTGCTGCCGCTCAATATCCGCGGCTTCCGGCGTGGCGAGGCGGCGCGGCGCGTGCGCGCCGCGCTCGACAAGGTCGGGCTGCTGGACAAGGAAAAAGCCCGCCCGGTCACGCTCTCCGGCGGCGAGCAGCAACGCCTGTGCATCGCACGCGCCATCGTGCACCGTCCGGCCATTCTGCTTGCCGATGAGCCGACCGCCAATCTCGACGCCGCCTATGCCGGCGAACTCGGCTCGCTGTTCCAGTCGTTCAACCAGGTCGGCGTCACGGTTGTCATCGCCACCCACGATGAGAACCTGGCGGCGCGGCTCCGGCCGCGCGTCATCACCCTCCGCCAAGGCGGTCTCATGACGACGCCGGAAGAGGCGGCAGCGACATGAGGATATGGCTGTCCCAGCATGCGCGCACCCTGGGCATGACTCTGGGCAAATTTTTCCGCTCACCGGTTGCCAGCCTGTTTAACATCGGCGTCATTGGCGTCGCGCTCGCGCTGCCGGCGGGTTTTTACGTGGGACTCGTCAATCTGCAAAGTTTGTCGCAGGGACTGGCAGCTGCCCCCCAGCTAAGCCTGTTCCTCGCTCTTGATGCGAGCCGCGCCGACATCGCGCAGATCGAAGGCCGCCTCAAGCAGCATGCGCAAGTGCACAAATTCAAATACGTTCCGCGTGAACAAGCGCTCGCCGACATGAAGGCCGGCAGCGGGCTCGGCGATGTCATGTCGGGCCTGGCGCAGAATCCGCTGCCGGATGCCTTCGTCGTCGATGCGCGGGACAGCACGGCGCAATCCCTCGAGAAATTGCGCGAGGAAATCAACAACTGGCCCAAGGTGGCGCATGTGCAACTCGATGCGGCGTGGGCCAAGCGGCTGGAAGCGGTGTTGAAACTCGGGCAGCTTGCGGTGCTCATGCTGACCACGCTGCTGGCATTTGCG
Source organism: Burkholderiales bacterium (assembly GCA_919902235.1). Taxonomy (GTDB): domain Bacteria; phylum Pseudomonadota; class Gammaproteobacteria; order Burkholderiales; family SG8-41; genus CAKKQX01. Next base: position 6,605 of record CAKKQX010000074.1, on the reverse strand, counting down.
CTGGTAGCCATCACCTTCAACACCATCCGGCTGCAAATTCTCACCCGGCGCGAGGAAATCGAAGTCGCCAAGCTGATCGGCGCGACCGATGCCTTCATTCGGCGGCCTTTCCTCTATTTCGGCGCCCTGCAGGGTCTGGCCGGCGGATTTGCAGCCTGGGCCCTGATCTGGGCCGGCATTTACCTGCTCAACAATGGTCTTGCCGACCTGTCGCAGCTTTACGGCACGACTTTCCAGCTGCATCACCTGAATCCGGCGGACAGTCTGGGCCTGTTGCTGTTTTCAGCAGTGCTGGGCTGGTTTGGCGCCTGGATGTCGGTGGGCAGACATTTGTCTGACGCTGATCGACGCTGAGTCATAATTTCGTAATATATTGTTTTTAAATAATTTATTATTTTTCCTTGGGCCTGTCCCCGGTGCCAAAAGGGAACTATTGAAGCCGCTGGCACTCTCATCACCAGAGTGCTAAAATTATTGGTGTCGAAAGGATAAAGTGATGACTGCTTATACTTTGCCGATTCCATCCGTTAGCGGTAGCTTGGACAGCTACATCCAGACCGTTAACAGCTTTCCGCTGCTCAGCCAGGAGCAGGAGACGGAGTACGCGCGCCGCTTCCGCCAGCAGGACGACCTGGAAGCCGCCCGCCACCTTGTACTGTCGCATCTGCGCGTGGTGGTATCGATCGCGCGCGGCTACATGGGCTACGGGCTGCCGCAGGCCGACCTGATACAGGAAGGCAACATCGGCCTCATGAAGGCGGTCAAGCGCTTCGATCCCGACCGCGGCGTGCGCCTGGTGTCGTTCGCCGTGCACTGGATCCGCGCCGAAATGCATGAATTCATCCTGCGCAACTGGCGCATTGTCAAGATTGCGACCACCAAGGCGCAGCGCAAGCTGTTCTTCAACCTGCGCAGCCTCAAGCAAAACCTGAACACCATGGGCAGCGAGGACGTAAAAGCCGTCGCCGAACAGCTGGGCGTCAAGACCGGGGAAGTGGTCGAGATGGAAACCCGCCTGGGCGGCCGCGACATCGCCCTTGAGCCGCTGGGTGATGACGACGAGGATACCTTTGCGCCGATCAGTTATCTCGCGGCGGAAGACGCCGAACCCGGTCGCCTGCTCGAACGTGAACAAACTGCCAGCCTGCTCGGCGCCGGCCTCGAACAAGCTCTGGGCAGCCTCGATGCGCGCAGCCGCCGCATCATAGAAGCGCGCTGGCTCAACGAGAAACAATCCGCAACGCTGCACGAACTGGCTGCGGAGTTCGGCGTGTCCGCCGAGCGCATCCGCCAGATCGAGAGCAAGGCGATGCAGAAAATGAAAACGCAGATCGCCGCGGCGGCATAAACGCGTTTTCACAGATATTCAACCGGGCCCCGGCAGTCGCCGGGGCTTTTTATTCCGGCAGGCCCGGCACCGGCAGACAGCCGCGGCGTCTGCTCAAGACTCCTGCAACAGCGCGCGTATATCGTGCAGCAGCGCGGCAGCGCCCTGCCCGTACTGGGCGAACAGCCGCAATCTGCCCTGCCGGTCGAGGATGTAGGTGCCGGCGGAATGGTCGACGCTGTAACCGCCACCTGACGACGGTTGCTTGTGGAAGAAAATTTTGAATTCCTTTGCCGCACGCGCGGTTTCCCCGGCATTGCCGTAGAGGCCGAGAAAAGAAGGATTGAACGACGGCACGTACCGACTGAGCAATTCCCGCGTGTCGCGTTCGGGATCGACCGTCACGAACAATACCTGCAGCTTATCCGCGTCGCGGCCGAGTTCTTTCGCCACCAGCGCCATCTCGGCCAGCGTGGTCGGACAAACATCGGGGCAGTGAGTGAAGCCGAAAAACACCGTCACCACCTTGCCCCTGAAATCGGCAAGCGTGCGCGGTTTGCCGTTGTGATCGGTGAGCGCGAGCTCCTTGCCGAAATTCGCGCCGGTGACGTCGGTGAGCCTGAACTTGGGTCCGGCGTCGGGTTTGTCGCAGCCCGCGAGTGCAAAGCCGGCGAGTAAAAGCCCGGTGACGATGAATCTGAATCTTTTCATGCGGAGCGCACCGGCAGCGGACGCATTACAGCGGAATCGGAAAATAGTGGTCGATCAGCAGGGCGGCGAACAGCGCGGTGAGATAGCCTATCGAATAGCGGAAGGTCTGTTGCGCGAGCCGGTCGCTGTAGTCAACGTAAATTCTCACCGCATAGTACAAAAACACCATCCCGAGCAGGCTTGCCGCGACGAGGTAGATGACACCACTCATGCGCGTCGCAAACGGCAGCATGGTGCACGCCACCAGGATCACGGTGTACAGCAGCACATGCAGGCGGGTGAATTTGTCGCCGTGGGTCACCGGCAGCATGGGCACGCCTGCTTTCGCGTACTCGTGCTTGCGATAAAGCGCGAGCGCCCAGAAGTGCGGCGGCGTCCACGCAAAAATGATCAGGAACAGCACCAGCGCGTCGGCCGTCACTTCCCCGGTGACCGCCGCCCAGCCCAGCACCGGCGGCATGGCGCCGGAAGCACCGCCGATCACGATGTTCTGCGGCGTCAGCGGCTTGAGGATCATGGTATAAACGACCGCGTAGCCGACAAAGGTGGCCAGCGTCAGCCACATGGTGAGCGCGTTGACCCAGTGATAAAGCAGGGCGAGCCCGACGCCGCCCACGGCACCGGCAAAGACCAGCGTTTGCAGCGAGGTGATCTGGCCGCGCGGCAGCGGGCGTGCCCGCGTGCGCGCCATCAGCGCGTCTATTTTCTGCTCGACCAGGCAATTCATCGCCGCCGCCGCGCCCGCCACCAGCGCAATGCCGAGCGTGCCCGCGAGCAGGGGCTGCAGCGGCACCATGCCGGGCAAGGCCAGGAACATGCCGATCACCGCAGTAAACACGATGAGCGACACGACGCGCGGCTTGGTCAGCTGGTAGAACTGATACAGGCGCGAGGATACGGGCGGGCTGGCGAGACTGGAAGACATCTAGTTTGCGGGCCGCAAGGAAAGCGCGAAGTTTAGCACCACCATGGCAATCAGCAAAAGCGCGGCGCCGGCGTTATGCGCCGCCGCCAGCGCCAGCGGCAGATGCATCACCACGCTCGTCACCCCGAGGCCGATTTGCAGCAGCAGTACGGCCAGCAGCGCGCCGCCGTGCGCGGCCAGACCGGGCACGCGCAACGCGGCGAAGGCGAGGCCGCCGACATACAGCAGGGTCACCAGCGCGCCCACGCGATGCGTCCAGTGAATCGCGGTCAGGGCGTCCTGGGAAAGCGGCATGCCGGCCGCGGTCATGCCGAGTTCGCGCACGAACTGGAAAGCGTGCGGAAAATCCATCTGCGGCAGCCACTCGCCGTGGCAGGTCGGGAAATCGGTGCACGCCAGCGCGGCATAGTTGGTGGAAACCCAGCCGCCGAGCGCGATTTGGACGATAACGATAATCAGGCCGAGCGCGGCCCACGGCCGCAGCCGCAGCGCCGTCGCGGCGCTGGAACCGCGCAAGTGCAGCTGCCGCAGCGCGAGCCACGCCAGCAAACCGAGCGTGGCCATGCCGCCCAGCAGATGCAGCGTCACGATTACCGGCTTCAACAGCATGGTCACCGTCCACATGCCGAGCGCAGCCTGCAACAGCACCAGCACCACCAGCGACCAGGCAAGAAACGGCGACTGCCGCAGCGCTGCGCGCCTGAGCCATGCGATCACCGCGATCGCCGCCAGCAGCAGGCCGAGGATGCCCGCGATATAGCGGTGAAACATTTCCTTCCAGGCGCGGCTGATGTCGACCTGCTGGCCGAAGGACTGCTGCGCTTTTGCCAGTTCATGCGCCTGATCCGGCACGCCGACCAGGTGACCATAACAGCCGGGCCAGTCGGGACAACCCAGACCGGCGTCGTGCAGGCGCACATAAGCGCCGACCACCACCACGAAAAATGTCAGACACAAAGCTGCCAGCACCAGTTTTCTGAACATCATCTCACCTTCGAATGCTTGAGCAGCCGTGCGAGATCCTTGACCATGCGGCGCGGATCGGCATCCCGCGGATAGCGCATCATCAGGTTACCCAGAGGATCGATCAGGTAAATATGATCGGCCGCTGTGTGCGGCGCCGGAAACAGCTTCAACAATTCACTGCCGGCAGCCCGGATCGGCAACGTGCCCTGGTATTCGGCGAGTATCGCCGTCGCCGGAGTCGCGTCATCGGTAATCAGCCATGCGCGCTCGATGCGTTCGAGTTCCTTGCCCTGCGTCAGTCGCACCTGCCGCATGTAAAGCAGCTTCTGCCGGCAATACGCAGCGCAATTTCCGGAGTCAGCCATCGCGAACACCCACCTGCCCTTGAGCCGTGCCCAATCCAGGGGAGTGCCATCTGCCAAATTCAGCCTGGCAGGCGGCAAGGGCCGCAGCTCGAGCAAATCGCCGTAATTGACGTGCCCGGACGGCTGCCACAGATAGAACGCGACATAGGCTGCCGCCACCGGCGCGACGCACAAGGCAATCAGCAGCCACAGGGCAAACAGGCTTTTTTCAGGTTTTTCGTTTGACATTCGTTACCAGGTAAATCACCAGTATCAGCGCGGCCAGCGCAAACCATTGAAAGGCGTAACCGTAATGCTTGTCGACCCCGTAATCGGGCGCTTCCCATTCCCGCACCAGTCCGTCAGCGAGCGCGCTGCCCTGGTCCTGTCTGATCAGGAACGGCTGTATCGCGATCGGCATCGCCTGGCGGTAGCGTTCCAGCGTCAGGTTTTGCCACACGCTGCCTTCCGTGGTCTGGTCCGACAGTTCGAGAAAACGCCTGCCCGGCACCACCGCCAGGCCGTTAATCGTGACCGGAGCGGCCGGCGTCTTCACGTCAGGCAGCAGGCTGCGGTCGCGGGTTCCCGCCACCCAGCCGCGGTTCACCAACACGTAACGGCTGCCATCATCCAACTTGAGTGGCATTACCACGTGATAGCCGACCACGCCGCGCAGCACGCGATTGTCGATAAACACCGCGTATTTCGGCTCAAACGTGCCGCGTGCTTCGACCCGCCGCAGTTCTACATCCCGCGCCTCAAGCGCCGCCGCCGATACATGAATCATCGCGCTTTGGGCACTTTGCTCAAACTGCGCCTTGAGATTGCTTTTTTCCTGCCCGCGCCCCAGCTGCCAGTTGCCAAGCGCCAGCGTCAGCGCGATGCCGCCCGCCGCGGCAAGGGTGGGCCACAAACCCGGCCTGAAGCGCAGCCTAAGCGCCATGGCTGGCGGCTGCACCGCGCATCGGATACACTGGCCTGGCTACGGTATTCCCGCCTATGAAAATCATCGTCCTGCTGTTCGTCGTCTTCATCCTGGGCAGCCTGTTCTCTGCGCTGTATTTCCTGATCAGGGACAAGGGACATTCCGAACGCATGGTCAAAGCGCTGACGGTGCGCGTCGTGCTCTCCATCGCCCTGTTTGCCCTGCTCATGCTCGGCTTCCATTTCGGCATCATCACCACGAAACTCTGAAACTGCCGCAGTAAAAAAAACGCCGCACTCCTGGTGCGGCGCACTCCCCTCGAAACAACGGGGGCCTCCTCCTTGTTGTCAGTTGCGCCTGCTGGATTTTGTTGTAAGCACCGGTTTACGGCTTACACCCAGTAAACAAATACGAACAGGATCAGCCACACCACGTCGACGAAGTGCCAGTACCAGGCCACGCCCTCGAACCCGAAGTGATGCTCGGCCTTGAAATGACCGGCAACGCTGCGGAAAAGTATCACCCACAGCATGATGGTGCCGACCGTGACGTGAAATCCATGAAATCCGGTGAGCATGAAGAAGGTCGCGCCGTACGCGCCCATCGTCAGCTTGAGGTTGAGTTCGCTGTAGGCGTGCACATATTCATAAATCTGGAAGCCGAGGAAAGTCATGCCGAGAGCGATGGTCATGACCAGCCCCCAGATCAGCTGCGGGCGGTTGTTCCTGAGCAGGCCCCAGTGCGCCCAGGTGACAGTGACACCCGAAGACAACAACAGCAGCGTGTTCAGCGCCGGAATGCCCCAGGCGCCCATCGGCGAGAACTGCTCCTTGATGCCCGGTCCCGCCACCGGCCAGGACGCCGCGAATTCAGGCCACAGCAGCTTGTGCTCGAGATCGCCGAGCCAAGGCACCGACAACACGCGCATGTAGAACAGCGCGCCGAAGAACGCGGCGAAAAACATCACTTCCGAAAAAATGAACCAGCCCATGCCCCAGCGGAACGAGGTATCGACCTGTTTGTTGTACTTGCCGCCTTCGGACTCATGCGCGACCACGCTGAACCAGCCGACTATCATGTAAACCAAAACCAGCAGGCCCGCGATCAGCAGATATTTGCCCCACGACACGCCGTTGAAAGACGTCGTGGCACCGAACGCCATGCTTAGCAGCGCGATCGAGCCGAAGATGGGCCAGCGCGACGGGTCCGGAACAAAGTAACGAGCCGATTGACTCAACATGGTGCTGTCTCCCTAAATCCTAAAAATATATATAAATCAATTAGTTAGTTATAAATCGCACTAATGCGACCAGACTCAGCACGAAAAACACGGCGCCGATGATGCCGGCGATAATGACCTGCAGCAGCGTCAGCGTCACGACATCGCGTTCGTGCGCACTGCGCCGG
>CAKKQX010000073.1 GCA_919902235.1 Burkholderiales bacterium | reverse complement strand
AGGACCAGGATATCGAGCTGCTGGCCGACGGCCAGGACTTCGGACGGGTGCGAGATGCGGCCCCAGGAGATGTCGCCGACGTGCAGCAGCCCGTCGATGCCGCCCAGGTCCACGAACGCGCCGTAATCGGTGAGGTTCTTGACGATACCCTTGACCACCGTGCCCTCTTGCAGATTGGAGAGCAGCGCTTCACGTTCCGCGCCCTGGGTAGCTTCAAGTACCGCGCGCCGCGAAACGACGACGTTATTGCGTTTGCGGTCAAGCTTGATGACCTTGAAATCCATCTGCTTGTTTTCGTACGGCGTCGTGTCCTTGACCGGCCGCGTGTCGACCAGCGACCCCGGCAGGAAGGCGCGAATGCCGTTCACCATCACTGTCAGACCGCCCTTCACCTTGCCGTTGATCATGCCCTGCACGACGGTACCCTTCTCGAGCGCTTCCTCGAGATTGAGCCAGGCGGCCAGCCGCTTGGCCTTGTCGCGCGACAACCGGGTTTCGCCGTGACCGTCTTCAAGAGCCTCGATCGCCACGCTGACGAAATCGCCGGGTTTGGCTTCGATTTCGCCGCGGTCATTATGAAATTCGTCTACCGCAATATAGCTTTCCGATTTAAGCCCGGCGTTAACCACTACAAAATTATCGTCGACGCGGATTACCTCGGCGGTAATCACTTCTCCAATCCGCATTTCCTTGCGGGACAGACTCTCTTCAAAAAGTGCGGCGAAATTCTCGGGTGGGGCGAAATTCTCAGCGGTCCCGGATACCGGGGAAGAAGTTTTCATCATTCAGATTCAGTGTCTTAGAATACCCGTCATGGCGACGGGGCTGGTTAAAAAAACCATGAACCGGGTTGGTTCATGGCGCCCGTAAAACCTGCTTGTAGCGCGTCAGCACCTGTTCCACTACTGCTTCCACCGTCAATCCGGTAGTGTCAATCTGAATGGCATCAGCGCACTTTTGCAGCGGGGCCGCAGCTCTTGCGCTATCGCGCGCGTCACGGCCGGAAATATCCTGCAAAAGGGCGTCCATATTAGCACTCATTCCTTTTTCCATCAACTGCTTATATCTGCGCCCGGCGCGCGCTTCGGCGCTTGCCGTGAGAAAAATTTTGAGCGTGGCATCAGGAAAAACCACCGATCCCATATCCCGGCCATCGGCGACCAGACCCGGGGGCTGGCGTAAAGCCCGCTGACGCTCGAGCAGCGCCCGCCTGACCCCTGGTAAGGCCGCAACCCGCGATGCCGCGTTGCTGATGGTCTCGTCGCGTATCGCATCCGTCACCACCCGCCCATTTAAAACAATCGTATCTTCATTAAATTTTACATTTAAATTCAATGCCATCCATGATATTTTTGATTCGTTTTCGAGACTGATGCCGGCATCCATTACCGCCAGTCCAACCAGTCGGTAGAGTGCCCCGCTGTCGAGATAGTGAAAGCCAAGGGCACAGGCGACCAGCCTGGCAACCGTGCCCTTGCCCGAAGCCGAAGGTCCATCAATCGCGATGACAGGAGGCAGGCTGCCGCTCATGCTGCGCGCGTTGCGGAGATGATCACGCTGCCGCCACCGTTATGCCGGCCAGCACTTCGAAGTATTCCGGGAAAGTCTTGGCCACGCAGCGCGGGTCGTTGATGCGCAGCGCCACGCCGCCCAGCGCCGCCAGCGAAAAACACATTGCCACGCGATGGTCCTCATAGGTGTCTATGGTGGCATGCGGCGTCAGCCCGGAGGCCGGCGGCGTGACCTTGAGATAATCCGCGCCTTCCTCAACCGCCGCGCCCAGCTTGCGCAACTCTGTTGCCATTGCCGCGATGCGGTCGGTTTCCTTCACCCGCCAGCTGCCGATATTGCGCAGTGTGCTGGGGCCGTCGGCGAACAACGCCGCTACTGCCACCGTCATTGCCGCATCGGGAATGTGATTGAAATCGGCGGTTATCGCCTTGAGCTTGCCGCGCCGCGCAGCTTCTTCTCCGGCGCCGGATTCTATCCAGTTGTCGCCCATGGTGATTTTCGCGCCCATGCGTTCGAGTGTTTCGGTAAAACGCACATCGCCCTGGATGCTGGCGCGCCCCACGCCTTCCACCCGTACCGGTCCGCCGCCGCTCAGACCGCTGATTGCGCCGGCCGCCAGAAAGTAGGATGCCGACGATGCATCGCCTTCGACGTAGATTTCTCCCGGACTGGCATAGCGCGATCCCGCCGGAATGGTAAACGCGGACCACCCCTCGCGCATCACCTCCACCCCGAACCGGCGCAGCGTATTGAGCGTGATTTCAACGTACGGCCTGGAAATCAGTTCGCCAACGATATTGATCGTGGTTTTGGCGCCGGTCAGCGGCAGGGCCATCAGCAATGCGGTGAGAAACTGGCTCGATGTGTCGCCACGTATGTTGACCACGCCGCCGGTCCTGATTTTAGCCGGATGAATAGCCAGCGGCGGATATCCCGGCGTGCCCAGATAATCAATATCGGCGCCCATGCTTTTCAAGGCGTCCACCAGATCACCTATCGGCCGTTCATGCATGCGCGGCACGCCGGACAGGCGGTAGTCGCCGCCCGACAAGGCCAGCACCGCGGTCAGGGGCCGCAATGCGGTGCCGGCGTTGCCGAGAAAAAGCTCCGCCTGTTTCACCGGCAACACCCCGCCGGCTCCCCGTATGCGAACCGCTTGCGCGCCCTCCGCCTCACAGGCCACGCCCAGCCTGCGCAACGCTTCCAGCATGTGGCGGGTATCGTCGGACTCCAGCAGATCACGAATGCGCGTTTCGCCAGCGGCCAGCGCGGCCAGCAACAGCGTGCGGTTCGAGATGCTTTTCGACCCGGGCAGGCTTACCGTGCCGCGGACCCGCCGAATGGGCGCAAGGTCGAGATATTCCACTTCAGCCTCCGGGTTGCGGTCAGGCGCTAGTCACGGGACCTGGCGGACGCGCGTAGCAGCCACTTTTCGCGCGCGGCGCGCGCGCGCCCGAACATCTGCTCAAGCGCCGCGCCGTCGCCGGATTCTATGGCCGATCGCATCATCTCCAGTTCAACCTCATAGTCATCGAGAGCCGCCAGCAGCCCCGTGCGATTGGCAATGCAGATATCGCGCCACATCTCGGGCGAGCTGCCGGCGATGCGCACGGTATCGCGCAGGCCGCCGCCGGAAAAGCCGAACAGCCGGCGCGGATGCGGACGCCTTGCCAAAGCGTTCACCAGCGCGAACGCGACCACATGCGGCAGATGGCTGACGGCGGCGAAAATCGCGTCATGCTCCTGCGCCTTGAGCCGCACGATGCGCGCGCCGCACTGCTTCCACGCGGCGCTCACCATGCGCACGGCGCGCGCCGAGGTTTCAGGCTGCGGCGTGATGATCAGGTTCTTGCCGCGATAGAGTTCCGGGAATGCCGCGGCCGCACCGCTTTTTTCCGTGCCGGCGATGGGATGCGCGGGAACAAACCGCGCGAAATGATCCCCCAGCAGCCGGCGCGCGTACAAGATCACGTCCTGCTTGGTGCTGCCGCCGTCGCTGATGACGGTGTGCGCGGACAGGTACGGCGCGATGCGCGCCATGATTTCCGGCATCTGGCCGACCGGGGTGCCGAGCAAAACAAGATCGGCGCCCTCCACCGCGCGCGCGGCATCAGTGTGCGCCTCATCGATGATCCCCAGTCTGAGCGCCACAGCCAGATTCTTGCGCGTGCGCCCGACGCCGACCACGCGCTTCACGGCTTTCGCCCGCTTCAGCGCAAGCGCAAACGAGCCGCCGATGAGCCCGACGCCGACCACCACCAGTTTTCCGATTTTGAATTTGGCGGGCATATTGGATCACAAGCAGAAAGGATGGGCAGGATTGTTCAGGATTGACAGGATTAAATCAAACGGCCGGAGAAATCTTGTAAATGCCGAAATCAATCCTGTTAATCCTGTCTATTAATCTTGATCTTATCCGAGCGCCTGTCTGAGGCTCTCGAGGAATCGCGCATTCTCGGATTCAAGACCGATTGAAACGCGCAGATAATCCGGCATGCCGTAGCTTGCGATCGGCCGCACGATGACCCCCGCTTTGAGCAGCATCTGATACACGCCGGCAGCATCCTTGAGTTTGAAACTTACGAAATTGCCGAACGAGGGGATGTAGTCTATGCCCATGCGTTCGAATACCTGCGTGATCTGGCGCATGCCCGCCTGATTGAGCGCGAAGCTTTGGTGCACGAACTCGGTGTCCTTGAGCGCCGCCGCGGCGGCCGCCAGCGAAATACTGTTGACGTTGAACGGCTGGCGCACGCGGTTCATCAGATCGGCCACCCCGGGCGCGCCCAGCGCATAGCCCACGCGCAGGCCCGCCAATCCATACGCCTTTGAAAAAGTTTTTGTAATCAATAAGTTACTGTACTTATTGAGCCAGGCCAGGCTATCGGCCCGGTGTTCGGCGGCCAGATATTCGTTGTAGGCCTCGTCCA
>CAKKQX010000072.1 GCA_919902235.1 Burkholderiales bacterium | reverse complement strand
CAGCAGCGCGAGCGTGTTGTCGATATGCCGCTCGGCCTCCCGGCGCCGGTCTTGCGACAGGCGAAGGTTGCCCAGCGCGAAATGCGCGAGCGCGAAATCCGGATCCAGATAGAGCGCGCGCTTGAGCGCCTCGGCGGCAGCCTCGGCCTCGCCCCGCTCCTGCTGGACGGCGGCGAGCAGATAGTGGCGCGCCGGATCGAGCTTTTCAGCGGCGATCGCCTTCTCGCACCACTCGAGCGCCTCGGCGAGCCTGCCCTGGTTGGCGCAGTCACGCGCGGTGCGGCACAGTATGGCACTTTCGCCCGCTTCGGAGGATACGGGCACGGAGAGCCGTACCTCGGCCGGCGGTTCCTCATGGATTGTCAAGGTTTCCGCCAATCGCTGCGGCGCCTCGTCCGGCGGCGGGAAAAAGAACGGGGCCGGGGGCTCGGCCGCGAGGACCTGCCGCGCCGCGCCCGCGAGTTTGCGGTAGAGGACAATACCCGGAAAATCGACCGCGGCAAACGAGGAAAACAGAGTGTGCGAAATCTCCGCGGGACTGACGATGAGCCACCCGCCGTCGACGAGCGATCGATGAAACTTCTCGACGACCTTCTCCGCTCGCTCCGCGGTGAAATACATCAGCACGTTGCGGCACAGAATCACATCCATCGCGTTGGTGTTGGTCACAAGCGATGGATAGGCGTCGTCGGCGAGGTTAAGGTAGGAAAGCGTCACCTGCTTGCGGATGCGCGGCTCCAGCTCGAAGCGCCCGTCCCGGCTCCTTTCGAAATGCCGCCGGATCCAGCCGGGTGCGTCGCGGAAGGACCACTCGCCGTACACACCCTCGGCCGCCTTGCGCAGAAACCGCGGATTGATGTCGGTGGCGAGGAGGGTGACGTTCCAGCCTCCGCGATCGGGGATCAGCCTGTCGAGCAGCATGGCGATCGAGTAGAGTTCCTCGCCAGTGCAGCAGCCGGCGCTCCAGATGCGCAGGCGCCGCTCCACGCCGCGCCCGCGGAGCAATTCCGGCAGGACGTGCTGTTCGAGGATCTCGAAGGTCTTCCGGTGGCGGAAGAAGTAGGTCTCCCCGACCGTCAGGTGGCTCGCGAGGATCTCGATCTCTTTTCGCGTCAGGGGCGCGGACGGCAGCCAGCGGGCGCACGACTCCGCATCCGGCATGCCGAGGTCGCGCGCCGCCGCCGCGATCCCACGGGCCAGGTCGCCCCAGCGCTCTTGCGGAAAGTGCAGGCCCACCTGCGCCGCGAGAAACTCGCTCAGGCGCGGCATCAGCGAATCGGAAAGCGCGGGCCGCATATCCCTGGCCTCAGGCCGCCGGCAACGCACGGTCCAGGGACTCCCCCTCCTCCAGCGAGAGGAACTTGTCCAGATCGTGGATGAGGATGAGTCCGTCGGCGAGCTTCACCACGCCTTCGACGTATTCGACGCCGGGCAGAACGCTCTTCGCCTCGACAACCACCTCCTCCGGGTACGCGCGGACCCCGGCCACCGCGTCCGCCACCAGCGCCGCCGCCCGCCGCGACGTGCGCGCGATGACGAGTTGATCGGATACCGCGATCTCCCGTGCCGGCAGGCGGAAACGCCGGCGGATGTCGAACACCGGGACGATCCGTCCCCGCACGTTGACGATGCCCATCACGATCTCCGGCGCCTTGGGTAACGGAGTGACGCTTACCATGCGCGCGACGTGCTCCACCGTGGCCAGACGCAGCGCGTAAGCTTGGTCATCGAGCGTAAACACAACCAGCCGATTCATCGCGGTGCCAGCCCTCCGGATTCGCGCGCCGTGCGCGGCATGTTCTTCTTACACACTGCCAAAGTATACACTTCCGGACTTCCCCCGGAGCCGTAGACACCTTGGGGACTATTATTGGATTCGTCCTGGTTGTCGGCATTCAATTCAAATAATCCACTCTCGATCCGTCCGTCCTTGCATTCTTCCCTGCCGCCCCTCGCAACCGTCCAGCTTCGTATAAAATCCACCATTCGATTTACTGGCGATGGCAGGTGCCCGGCATCATGGAAAAAGTTCGCGTGTCCAAGCTCATGTCCGAGCAGGGCATCTGCTCGCGGCGTGAGGCGGACAGCTACATCGAGCGCGGCTGGGTGTTCGTCGACGGCGAGCGCGTCACCGAACTCGGCACCCGCGCCTATCCCAACCAGCGCATCACGCTCAATAAGGCGGCGCAGGTGCAGCAGTCCTCGCGCGTCACTATTCTGCTCAACAAGCCGATCGGCTATGTCTCGGCGCAGCCCGAGAAAGGCTATAAGCCGGCGGTGACGCTGATCGGCCATGAGACGCACTACCGCGACGATGCGTCGCAACAGCGCTACAGTCCGGCGCATCTGCGGGGGCTGGCCCCCGCCGGCCGCCTTGACATCGACTCTCAGGGCCTGCTGGTGCTGACGCAGGACGGCCGCATCGCCAAGCAGCTGATCGGCGAGGACACCAAAATCGAGAAGGAATATCTGGTGCGCGTGCAGGGCAAGCTGCCGGAGAGAGATCTCGCACGGCTCAATCATGGTCTGAGCCTGGACGGCGAAGCGCTCAAGCCCGCCAAGGTGAACTGGCAGAACGAAGACCAGCTGCGCTTCGTGCTGCGGCAAGGCAAGAAACGCCAGATCCGCCGCATGTGCGAACTGGTCGGGCTGAATGTCCTCGGGCTCAAACGCATACGCATCGGCCAGGTGAAGCTGGGCGACCTGCCCGTGGGCAAATGGCGCTACCTGCGCGACAACGAGAATTTCTAGACTGCAGCTGAATCATTGAAATGTGAACATGCCGCGCATCTTCGCCTTCACCTGCTGGTGCATGAGCGTTTTTTGCGCACTGCCGGTTCATGCCCAGGACACCCGCGTCGTGGACATTCCCACACGTCCGGGCGTGACGCAGCGTTTTATCGTGGTCTCACCGCCGCAACCCAAAGCTGCAGTGATCCTGTTCGCGGGCGGCCACGGCGGCCTGCAGATCGATGAGGCCGGCAATATAGGCTGGGGCAAGAGCAATTTCCTGGTGCGCAGCCGGCAGTTGTTCGCCGGGCAGGAGTTGCTGGTTGCCGTCATCGATGCGCCATC
>CAKKQX010000071.1 GCA_919902235.1 Burkholderiales bacterium | reverse complement strand
CCACCTACCACATTAAATACTTGTTCAACCGTTGATGCCCAAGGCTCAGCGCCAGGAATAAACTTCATTGCACCGAATAGTTTTGAATACGAAAGCACTTCCTTAGCTGCATTCAGCGCCTCCTTCGGCCGATCGGGGACATGAAGCCGAGAAGAGAGTTGTACAAGAAAATCCTGAATCAGTGCCTCGGCCTTACCACCGAGCCACGGGTTATATTCAACAATGATTGGTTTAATTGGGCCTTTTTGGCAGTGCCTTTTAACGAGGTTTATTACAGAAGTCTTGCCATAACCCCACTCCCCCTCCAAGGAAACCGTCAGACAATCGTCTTTCAGATTGAGAACTAAAATTTCCGCAAGGTGCTGGGCGAAAGCCTCGCGATTCAACAAGTCCGGGGAATCTTCTGTTCCCTCAATTGGCTTGTCGTTGTTATAGAGACTCACCTCGCCCTCCTATCCCGTTTCCAATTCCGTATTCAGCAACTCCACATACCGCCGATAGCTGAATACCCTTCCCCGCCGCCGCTCGTTGAGCCGCCCCACGATACCGAGTTTCTCCAGATGCGCCAACGATTTGTTGATGGTAGCGGACGTAAGTTTCGTTGCACCAGCCAGCGCCCCGGCCGTCGCGATCGGCTGGCGCTGCAGGGCCTGGTGCACGGCCAGCACGGAGTTCGACACGCGTCCCAGTTTGGCGATCTGCTTGCTGTCAGCATTGACCAGCGCGAGCAAGGCATTGGCCGTGGTGACCACCTGCGCTGCGCTCGCCTCGACGCCTTCGGCAAAAAACTCCAGCCACGCCTCCCAGTCGCCATGCACGCGCACGCCGTCGAGCAGCTCGTAATAGCGCGCGCGGTGTGCCTTGAAATAGAGGCTGGGGTACAACATCGGCTCGCGCAGCACGCCGTCGGCCACCAGTTGCAGCACGATCAGCAGCCGCCCGATGCGGCCGTTGCCGTCGAGAAAAGGATGGATGGTCTCGAACTGCACATGCGCGAGCGCCGCTTTGAGCAGCGGCGGCGTGGCCTCGGGCTGGTCGTTCAGAAAACGCTCGAAAGCCGTGAGGCAGTCCGGCAGCGCTTCGGCCGGCGGTGGCACGAAGGCCGCGTTGCCCGGGCGCGTGCCGCCGATCCACACCTGTGAACGCCGCACCTCGCCCGGCGCCTTGCCGCGCCCGCGCGGATGATCGAGCAGCACCTGATGCATGTCGCACAGCAGCCGCAGGCAAAGTGGCAAACCGCCGCGCAATTTTGCGTGGCCGCGTTCGAGCGCGGCCACGCAGCGGCTCACTTCCTGCGCATCTTCCAGCGGCACGCCCGGCTGTTCATCGATCTCGTACAGCATGAGGTCGGCCAGTGAGGATTGCGTGCCTTCGATCTGTGACGAGAGCACCGCTTCCTTGCGCACGAAGCTGTAGAGCAGCAGTGCAGCGTTGGGCAGTTGTGCGCTTATGGCATCCACCCGGCCCAATGCAACCAGTGCATCGTCGAAGCGGCGGCGCAGCGCGGGGCTCCAATCGATGGGCGGCAACGGCGGCAGCGGCGCCGGCACATAAGCCTGGAAAGGCTCGGTGGCAGTGGTGACTGTGACGTAGCGGCCGGGGGGCGGTCTGCGCATGTCGTGTCGAACCTAAAATAAGGAACGTTGTTATTTTACGATAATTCGTTATCGTAAATCAATGAGGCGGGTTATTTTAAGATTGATGTAGGGCGATTCTGTCGAAATTCGACGTAACATTTTGTTTTTATTATACTTTTACTCAATCGCGCTCGCTGGCTGCTTTGAGGCTGGTGATACCCCTCACCCTGGCCCGGCCCCTCACTTCGCTCTCCCCGCTTTGCGGCGAGGGGATTACCTTGGGAGAAAATTATAACTATTTGTTTTTATTTATATTTTTAGAACGACCGCGGCATGCCCAGCACATGCTCGCCGACATACGACAGGATGAGGTTGGTCGATATCGGCGCCACCTGGTAGAGCCGCGTTTCGCGGAACTTGCGCTCGATGTCGTACTCGGCGGCGAAACCGAATCCGCCGTGGGTCTGCAGGCACACATTGGCCGCTTCCCACGACGCGTCCGCCGCCAGCAGTTTCGCCATATTGGCTTCGGCGCCGCACGGCTTGTGCGCGTCGAACAGCGCCGCCGCCTTGTAGCGCATGAGGTTGGCCGCTTCCACGTTGACGTAGCTGCGGGCAATCGGAAACTGCACACCCTGGTTCTGGCCGATCGGCCGGTCGAACACCACGCGGTCTTTCGCATATTTGGTCGCGCGTTCAACAAACCAGTAGCCGTCGCCGATGCATTCAGCGGCAATCAGGATGCGTTCGGCATTAAGGCCGTCGAGGATGTACTTGAAACCCCTGCCTTCCTCGCCGATCAGGTTCTCGGCGGGGATTTCCAGATTGTCGAAGAACAACTCGTTGGTTTCGTGGTTGACCATGTTGCGGATCGGCTTGACGGTCATGCCCTTCTTCAGCGCATCGCGCAGGTCGACGATGAAGATCGACATGCCCTCGGATTTTTTCTTGGCCTCGGCCAGCGGCGTGGTGCGCGCCAGCAGGATCATCAGCTCCGAATGCTGCACGCGCGAGATCCACACTTTCTGGCCGTTGACCACGTAGCGGTCGCCTTTTTTCACCGCCACGGTCTTGATCCTGGTGGTGTCGGTACCGGCAGTGGGTTCGGTGACGCCCATCGACTGCAGGCGCAGTTCGCCGCTGGCGATTTTCGGCAGGTATTTTTTCTTCTGCTCCGTCGAGCCATGGCGCAGCAGCGTGCCCATGTTGTACATCTGGCCGTGGCAGGCGCCGGAATTGCCGCCGGAACGATTGATCTCTTCCATGATGATCGACGCCTCGGTCAGCGTCAGCCCGGAGCCGCCGTATTCCTCGGGGATCAATGCCGACAGCCAGCCGGCTTCGGTCAGCGCGGTGACGAAGGCTTCGGGGTAGCCGCGCGCCTCGTCGATCTGCTGCCAGTAGGCGCTGTCGAACTGGTTGCACACGGCGCGCACGCCTTCGCGCAGCTCGGCGTGGGTATTGTTGTCGGAAAGGCCTTGCATGATCTGGAGAAATTTGCTTTTGTGACTGGAACGGAGGAATTATAAACGATGCGCCGCCGCGCATTGGAGTGCGCCGGCAAAAGCGCTAATATTGACGCCTTCCGAACAACAACGCTCACCCGATGAAAACTGACCAGCAATCCAGTTCCACAATCTGGCCGGACCAGATATTCAGGGTCCTCAAGGACACCGGCATACGCCAGGTGGCCTACGTCCCCGACGCCGGCCACAGCAAGCTCATCAACCTCTGCCGCGCCGACAAATCCATGCGCGCCGTTTCGCTCACCACCGAAGAGGAAGGCATCGCCATGCTCGCCGGCGCCTGGCTCGGTGGCGAGCGCGGCGTGCTGCTCATGCAGTCGAGCGGTGTCGGCAACTGCATCAACATGCTGGGCATGATCCAGGAGTGCCGTCTTCCCCTGCTCACGCTGGTGACCATGCGCGGCCAGTGGGGCGAATTCAATCCGTGGCAGTCGCCCATGGGCCAGGGCACGCCGGCGGCGCTGGAAAACGCCGGTGTCATCGTGCAGCCGGTCGATCACGCCGACGAAATCGGCGAGACGGTCGCCGCCGCGGCACGGCTGGCGTTCAGTTCCTACCGCCCGGTGGCCGTGCTGATCAGCCAGCGCGTGATCGGCTTCAAGAACTGGAGCAAATAATGGCCGTCACCAAAAAACCCAAAATTACCCTCGAACGCCGCGACGTAATGACGACCATCCTCAGAGAGCGTGGTGACGCCCTGCTGGTCACTGGCCTGGGCTCTTCCACTTACGACGCGTATGCCACCGGCGATCACCACCTCAATTTCTACCTGTGGGGCGCGATGGGTGGCGCGGCGATGATCGGCCTCGGCCTTGCGCTGGCGCAGCCCAAGCGCCGCGTGCTGGTCATCACCGGCGACGGCGAAATGCTGATGGGACTGGGCAGTCTCGCCACCATCGCGGTGGAAAAACCGAAGAATCTCGCCATCATCGTGCTCGACAACCAGCACTACGGCGAAACCGGCATGCAGCAGGCGCACACCGGACGCGGCGTCGATCTCGCGGGCATCGCCAAGGCGGCGGGATTTGCCGCGACCGGAACCCTTTATACCGCGCAACAACTCAAGACCTGGCTGCCGAAAATCCACAAAGCCGCCGGACCGCTGTTCGCGTCGATCAAGGTCACCACCAACCCCGTGCCCATGGTCCTGCCGCTGCGCGACGGCACCGCGATCAAGCACCGCTTCCGCGAAGCCCTGCTTGGCGCGAAAGCTTTCGAAT
This sequence comes from Burkholderiales bacterium, assembly GCA_919902235.1. Taxonomy (GTDB): domain Bacteria; phylum Pseudomonadota; class Gammaproteobacteria; order Burkholderiales; family SG8-41; genus CAKKQX01. The sequence continues at coordinate 6,721 of CAKKQX010000071.1, read as the reverse complement.
AAACGCGGGTCTCCCTCGCCCCGCTTGCGGGGAGAAAATAAGAGCACCTAACAAAATGACGCTTAAGCTCCCCCTCACCCTACCCTCTCCCCCGCAAGCGGTGGAGAGGGGAACTTATTTTGTTAGGCACTCTAAACACTCCTGCTAAATCGACCCCTCGCCCCGCCTGCGGGGAGAGGGGCGATAAAAGGAACCACCATGGACAATATTGCTAAAACACTTACGAAATACCAGATGTTCATCGGCGGTGAATGGACTGACTCTGAATCCGGCACGCATTTCGAAAGCGACAATCCCTATACCGGCAAGCCGTGGGCGCTGATTCCGCGCGGCAACGCCGCTGACGTCGAGCGCGCGGTCGCGGCCGCGCACCAGGCGTTCACTTCCGGCGAGTGGCCAAAACTCAATGCCACAAAGCGCGGCGCGCTGCTGCGCAGGCTGGGCGATCTCATCAGCGAGAAATCGAAAGCGCTTGCCGAAATCGAAGTGCGCGACAACGGCAAGCTCTACGCCGAAATGAGCGCGCAGACCGCCTACATGGCGCAGTGGTATTACTATTACGGCGGGCTCGCCGACAAGATCGAGGGTCATGTCATTCCCAGCGACAAGCCCGACACCTTCAATTACACGCGCTACGAACCGCTGGGCGTGGTGGCGGCCATCATTCCCTGGAATTCCCCACTGCTGCTGCTCGCCTGGAAACTCGCGCCGGCGCTCGCCGCCGGCAACACCATGGTGATCAAGCCTTCCGAATACACCTCGGCCTCGGCGCTCGAATTCATGAAGCTGATCGAGCAGGCGGGCTTTCCGCCGGGCGTGGTCAACGTCGTCACCGGATTCGGCACCGAAGTCGGCACGCCGCTGGTCGAGCATCCGCGGGTGGCGAAAGTCGCGTTCACCGGCTCGGACGCCACCGGCCAGAAAATCTACCAGGCCGCGGCGCGCAGCCTCAAGCGCGTCAGCATGGAACTCGGCGGCAAGTCGCCCAACATCGTGTTCGACGACGCGCACATCGACAACGCGGTGAAAGGCGTGATCTCCGGCATCTTCGCCGCGACGGGCCAGACCTGCATCGCCGGTTCGCGCCTGCTGGTGCAGGACAGCATCCATGATGCCTTCGTCGAAAAACTGGTTGCCTTCGCGCGCACCGCGAAAATGGGCGACCCCATGAGTCTCGACACCCAGGTGGGCCCGGTGACCAACCGGCCGCAATTCGAAAAGATATTAAAATACATAGACATAGCGAAATCTGAAGGGGCGAAGCCAGCGCTCGGCGGCACTCAGGCTACACGCCCCGAATGCGGTGATGGCTGGTTCGTCGAGCCCACCATCTTCACCGGCGTGCACAACGCCATGCGCATTGCGCAGGAAGAAGTGTTCGGCCCGGTGCTGTCGGTGATCCCGTTCCGCGACGAGGAGGAAGCCATTGCGATCGGCAACGACGTGGTATTCGGGCTCGCCGCCGGGGTGTGGACGCAGAACATGCGCCGCGCCTTCATGATGAGCGAACGCCTGCAGGCGGGCACGGTGTGGGTCAACACCTATCGCGCGGTGTCCTACCTCTCGCCTTTCGGCGGCTACAAGCGCTCGGGCATCGGCCGCGAAAGCGGACAGGAGATGATCAAGGAATACCTGCAAACCAAAAGCGTGTGGATATCGACCGCCAGCGAAGTACCAAATCCGTTCGTCATGCGTTAGGAGCTCCGTTTCTATACAAATCGTGGACTCCTGTGCTATATCTGTAAACGCTTATTCCGGCCGCCCCGCAGTTCAAAACACGCAGTCCAAAATAATGCCGGCGGCCGCCTGTTTTTTATGCCCAGGAGGAGTTCTATGTACGTTGCAAATTCCAAGCGCCTGACGCTCGCCGGCGCCAGAAAAATGATGCAAACCGCGATCAACATGGCCGAGAAAGACAACATCGCCATCGCCGTGGCCATCGCCGATGCCGGCGGCCATCTGATCATGGTCGAACGCATGGATGGCGGACGTTTTCACACCGTGCACTCGTCCACCACCAAGGCGGTGTGCGCCGCTTCCAACAAGCGCCCCACCACCGCCAAGGGCGCGCAGGCACAGGCGCTGGACACCACCCACGCCATTGGCCTGGCGCTCGCCGCCGGCCCGGAGCGCTGGACCGCGATGGAAGGCGGCTATCCGATCATCGTCGACGGCGAATGCATAGGCGGCATCGGCGTATCCGGCGGCAACTGGGAATTCGACGACAATGCGGCACGCGCAGCGGTCGAAGCCATAGGCGCCGGATACAAGATCGACGCCAAATAAACACGCGGCTGCGCAGCAACTGACGCGCAGTCGGCACGAATACTCCACGGGGGACATTCAAGAATGGCATTCAAGCCCATCAACGTCGCCTGCCTGGGCATGGGATGGTGGTCGGACGTGCTGGCCGACGCCATCCAGCGCTCGGACAAAATCAATATCACCGCCTGTTTCACGCGTTCAAACGACAAGCGCCAGGCCTTCGCCACAAAATACAACTGCAAGCCGGCCGCCACCTATGAGGAAATCCTCAACGACAAGTCCATCGATGCCATCATCAACACCACGCCCAACAACGTGCACCTGGAAACCACGCGCGCGGCGGCCGCGGCCGGCAAGCACGTGTTCCTCGACAAGCCCATCGCCAATTCGGTGTCCGAAGGTTTCGCCATCGCCGCAGTCTGCCGCACGGCGGGGGTGGTGCTGGGCCTGGGTTACCAGCGCCGCCGCGAAGCGCATTTCCGCTGGATACGCAAACAGATCGACGCCGGCGTGTTCGGCAAACTGGTCAACGCCGAAGCCAATATCAGCCGCGACCGGCTGGGCAAGATCGATCTCAACTCCTGGCGTTATACCGCCGAGGGCATGCCCGGCGGCGTCATGCTGCAAATCGGCATTCATTACGCCGACGTGCTTGAATACCTGATGGGACCGGCAGTAGCGGTCAGCGGACGTTTCGCGCAACTGGTATTGCCCGGCGACAACCCGGATGTGGCCAGCCTCGTTCTGGAACACGAGAACGGTGCGCTGTCCACGCTCAACGCAAGTTATGCTTCGGCCTCCGAGTACTATCTGATGAACATCTACGGCAAGCAAGCCAGCGCCTATTACGACCTGCACAACGGCCTGCGATTCCTGCAGCGCGGTTCCGATCGCGCCGAGCCGGTGAAAGTGGACAAGATCGACACTTTCGTCGACGAGCTGGAAGAATTCGCCGCGGCGGTGCGCGGACAGGGCCAGCCCGAAATGGACGGCGAGAAAGCCAGCAGGTCGCTGGCCGTGATCCGCGCCGGCATCAAGTCGGCGCGCGAAGGCCGCAGAGTCGAGGTGGCAGAAATCATCAAGAGCGACTGAACCATCCATACCAGAGGAGTCCCGTCATGAAAACTTACAGAAAAATTCAGACTATGGTTTGCGGCGCGGCATTGTTATTCACCGCCGCGCCCGGCCATGCGCAGGACGCGCCCTACCCCAAAAAGGGCAACATTGAAATCACCGTGCTGTTCCCGGCCGGCTCCTCCGCCGATGTGACGGCACGCCTGCTCGCGCAGGGCATGAGCAAAAATCTCGGCGCCAACGTCATCACGGTCAACCGACCCGGTGCGGGCGGCGCCATCGGTTACAAGCATGTCGCTTCGCAAAAGCCCGATGGCTACTCGCTGGTCTGGAATTCCAATTCGATTTCCACGACCTTTCATTCCGGGCAACTGGCATTCGACTACAAGGCGTTTGACCCGGTCGCGCGCGCGCTGGTCGAGCCTCCCTTGCTCGCTGTTCGCGCAGACGGGAAATGGAAAAAACTTGCCGACCTGATTGCCGACGCGAAAGCTTACCCGGGTCAGATGACCGTTGCGAATTCAGGAACAGGCAGTCATACCCATATTTCCGCGGTAGCGATGTTCAAAGCGACAGGCGTCGATGTCATACACGTGCCCTATGGCGCGGCACAGGTCGTACCCAACCTGCTGGGCGGCCATGTTGACACCGTTGTTCAACTGCCGGGGGCGCTGGCTTCCCACGTATCGTCAGGCCGGGTCCGGGTGCTGGCTGTGCTGACTTCGCAGCGCGATCCCGGCATGCCGGATGTGCCTACAGCGCAGGAACAGGGCTTCAACGTTTCGCTGGAGGCATGGCGCGGCATCGCGACACCGCAGGGGACTCCACCGGCAATCATCGCCCTGCTTGAAGCAGCCATCCGGACGACCACCGAAAGCCCCGAGTTCATCGCCGCCAGTAAAAAACTGTTCGTGCGACCCGCGTTTCTGCCGGCCGCGCCATTCGGCCAGATGATTGCCCGCGAAGATGCCGATCTCGCGCGCATCATGCAGCAGATCGGCTTGAAGAAATCTCCCTGAACGGCCCCGGCATGAGGTGCCACTGCCGACAATGCCGTCGCCGGCGGCATCATGATCCCGCTGCTCAGCCCGGGCCTGCAGTTGCGGTCATCGCTGCTGCTGCGCCCGCCGCCGGCAAGGTTTAGCGCCCGCTATTTCGGGGGCTTTGCGGGTGGCTGTTTTTCGTAATCGCCGATCAGCTTGCGGTAGCGATGCGTGCTGAAATCGATCCGGCCCCAGTCTATCGACCCGGTGGTGCCGTCCAGTTTTACCGAGAAATCCTTGAGTTCCCATTCCGCGAACTGGGTGGGGAAGCGCGAGCGCAAGGTGTTCTGTTTTTCCTGCCGGGCACGCGTCGGCACGCCGTATTTTTTGGTGAGCGCTTCGAGCGCGATGCCTTGGGCCTGTATGCCCCATGTTCCGATTTGCACGGATTCCACGATACCGTTGATCACCGAAACCCTGATCTCGCCGCGAACATAAGGCGGCGTGCCGGCGTTCGGAACGAATACGTAATACTCGTCCGCGCCCCAGGCCTTGCGGGTTTTCAGGGCGCCATTGAAGCAAAGCCGGGACGGAAACGCAGTTTCTCCGGGATTGCACGCCGAAACCAGAAAACGCGTCCCGAGTTCAACGCCCAGAACCATCCTGTCCTGGGCGACGGCGGGCGCCAATGTTGCCAGCATCGGCAGGCAGCCGGCAAGTAGAATAAAATGACGCAGTGGTTTCATTTCACCGATGATACGCGGTTCCATGCTCTGCTCTAGCTAAAAGAAAAAATGAAAATCTCCGAATTTCTGCTCCAGACGCTGGAAAAAAACGGTGTCACCCACATCTTCGGCAACCCCGGCACCACCGAGATTCCGCTGGTGCGGGCGTGCGAGAAGCGGAAAAAACTGAAATACGTGGTCGCGCTGTCCGAAGTCGCCGCCGTGCCGATGGCCGACGGCTACGCGCGCGCGACGCGCGCGCTGGGCGTGGTCAATCTGCACGTCGCGCCGGGCCTGGGCAACGGCATGGGCAATCTCTATACCGCGGGCATCGCCGGCACGCCGCTGCTGGTGCTGGTCGGCGGCCAGGACCGGCGCTTCCTGCATACCAATCCCATCCTGTGGGGGCCGCTGGAAAAAATGGCAGGTTCAGTATGCAAAGCCGTGTTCACGCTCAACACGCGCTACGACGCCGTGGCCAACGTGCAGCGCGCGCTGCGCGTCGCCCTTACCCCGCCCTATGCGCCGGTGGCGCTGATCTGCCCGCCCGATCTGCTGGAACAGGAGATCGACGCTGCGCCCGTGGCCGTCACCGCGCCCGCGCTGTCCTCGCTTTCCGATGAGGATGCGCAGCGCTATGCGCGCTTTCTCTCCACAGCGAAAAGTCCTGCGCTGATCGCGGCGGAAGACGTGCATTGGAGCAATGCGGGCGCCGAACTGGAAAAGCTCGCGATGAAACTGGGCGCGCCGGTTTATGCCGCACCCTACACCGGCGTGCTGCCGGTCGCGAGCCTGTCGCCGTGCTATGCCGGTTATCTGCCGCCCAGCCTCAGGCAGATCGCCGAACGCTTTGCGCCGCACGACGCGCTGCTGTTCGCCGGCGGCCGCGGCCTGCGCACCACGCTTTACAGCGAAGCCAGGCTGCCACAGAAAAAAGCGTGGCTGGGCAACGATGCCGCCGTGCTTTCGGCTGACGGCGAATTCGAACTGGCGCAAGTCGCCGATACGCGCGGCGCGTTGCAACAAATTATAAATAAAATCAATAAGATAAAGAAAATTCCTGGCGCAAACTCTGTGCGCGCTGCCGTCGCGCTGCCGGCGAAGCTCGACAAAAAACTGCATCCCTCGCGCGCGATCCACGCGCTACTCGATCGCTTCCGCGATGCGATCTGGGTCGATGAATCGGGACTCTCGACTTCCGACGTACGGCAGTGGATGGAACTCAAGGCGGGCGAGTACCTGATCAACGGCAGCGGCGGCATCGGCTGGGGGCTTGCCGCTGCCGTGGGCGCGGCCATCGGCCGCAGGGAACGCCAGGTGGTGGCGGTGATCGGCGACGGCTCGGCGCTCTACGCCTCCGAAGCGTTGTGGAGCGCGGGACATCACGGCACCAGGCTGCTGCTGGTGGTGCTGTCCAACCGGCGTTACGCCACGTTGAACGAAGCAGCGCACCGGCTCGCCGGCGGTGCGCTGGATTCTTTTACCATAGAACCGCCGGTGCTCGACTTTTCAGGGCTGGCGAAGCTCTACGACTGGCGCTATGTGCAGGCGGCGACGGAAAAAGACTTCGACGCATGCCTGAAAACGCTCGGCAAAAAACTGCAGGGCAATACTTTGCTGGAGTTGAAGCTGGATCCGGCGGTAAAGCCGGTTACGGCATCACGTCACTTCTGA
>CAKKQX010000070.1 GCA_919902235.1 Burkholderiales bacterium | reverse complement strand
TTCAGAAATGGGCCAAGGTGGTCAAGGCATCCGGCGCGAAGGCGCAATAAAATATCAATAAAAACAAATAGTTATGTTGTTTCTCGGGCAGGCGCAAGCAAAAGGCTGCGCCAGTGGAGTAACGCGCGCCTGGCATGCTGTAAAGTAGAAAAGGGGTCAAAGTAGAAAAGGGGTCACATTAACGTACGTTAATGCAATGACCCCTTTGCTCCGCTTTTGCCTATCGCGACGCGATTGATTCGCTAATGCTGAGCGTTCGATTTCGGCCGTCGCGCACGCATCGACAGTTGCGGCTTACACAGGTGGGCCGTGCTCACTGCGCACGGACCCGAGGAACTCATGCAGGGTCTCTGCGCACCGCCTCGCGTGAGAGAACGGCAGCCCGTGACGCGCGTGGGCAAAAACCTGCAGGCGGGAATCGGGAAGCCGGTGGTGCATCTCTACCATGATATCGACGGGAATGAACGGGCTCGTATCGCCGTGCATGAGCAGCACCGGACAGCGCACAGCCGGAAGCTGTGACTGCAGATCGGTGTCCACGAGCACTCCAAGCGCATTGAGTATCGAGTCGCGCGTCCACGCCTCCTGCTGATTCGCGTACCACGCCCGCTTGGTCTCTTCGAGCGCACCGTCATAGAACCGGTCGCGCATGAACTGTTCGGACCAGGCCTTGATGCCCTGCTCGTCGATCTGCTTCTGCCACGCCTGCACTTTCTGCAGCGGAGCTCCGACATCAGCGCCATTGCTGATCGTCAGCGTAGCCACGCGTTCCGGATGCTTGATCGCGCAATAAAGCGCGATCGTGCCGCCGATCGATTCGCCGACGAGATGTGCTCGTTCTGCCCCGACGGCATCTGTGATTGCGAGAACATCCTGAGCCAGCAAATCGAGCGTCCATTTGAAGACTCGCGGCGGGACGTGCGAGCGGCCGTAGCCGCGCATATCGAAACGCACGATCCGGTAACGCTCGATGAGCTGCGGCAGCCATTCGGTCCAGATGCCGGAGCTGGCGCCGATGCCGTGGTGGAAAATGATCGTCTCGCGCCGTGTCTCCCACGGCACAACGAGATCGATCACCTCGTAGTAGAGATTGCCGTTTTCAGTTTCGGCGTGAGGCATGGCTGCTACGAGATGCCGATCAAGGCAGCCGCATTCGAGAAGAGCACGCGCTCGGCCACGACATCGTTCGCAACAACACGCAGGAAAGATTCAAGATACCCGCGGAGCGGAACAAACGGATATGAGGAGGCATAAACGAAGCGCTCCGACAGATAACTGTTCATCGCTGTGATATAGGCTTCGTTGCCGGGCATCAACGCGTACATGTCCGGCGAAACGTAAACGTTTCCGCGACGGAACGCCACGTGATGAATGGCCGTGATCCACGGCCAGCCGCCGTGCGCGATGACGATTTTGAGCTTCGGAAAATCGCGTGCGACGCGGTCCACGTAGACGGGCAGCGTGTGACCGCAATCGGGCCCGATGTTGCCGCCGGCGGACAGAATGAGCGGCAGGCGGCGCTCGACACAAAACTCGTAGACCGGAAGACAAAGCGGGTCGTCCGCGTAAACCGGATTTGTCAGCAGGCCAGGCTCGAGGGCGAAGCCTTTGACGACGCGATCGTTGCCGCGAAGCAGCCGCTCGGCATCGGCGCGCCAGTCCGAACGCGCGGGATCGATCGCCGGAAACACGCACAGGCGTTCAGGCTGCGACCGTGCGTAGGCCACGAGCCCATCGTTGCTGGTCGGCCCGACCTTGGGCGCGCCGACGCGGCCGGGGATCACCGCGAGTTCGATACCCGATTGGCGCAGCTCGGACTCGAACTCGTCAGGAGAGGGCTTGTGCACCACGGGTGAAGGGACCGGAAAACCGAACCCGGCGCCCATCCCGGCCGTGCGGTCGGGCTGTGTGTACATCGACGCCGCTTCGAAGCCCGCGACCGGCGGCCGGACTCTGAAGTCGATGACGCGCCGCGCCGTCATTGCCTGATTCCGAGCAGCTCCGCCGCATTCTTATAGAGCACCCGATCCATCACCGATTCTTTCAGGCCGAGGCGCAGCATCGCCTCGACACCATCCTTGAACGGCAACAGCGGATAGGCGGTTCCGAACAGGAAGCGTTCGGCGAGGAACCCATTCGCGGCATTCATGTAGTCTTGTGCGCCGGGCATGCCGCCGAAGATATACATGTCGGGCGATAGCCAGATGTTGGGCCGTCGATAGCAGACGTGGATGATCTGAGCCGCCCACGGCCAGTTGCCGTGGCCCGAAATCATCTTGAGCTCGGGAAAATCGCGCGCGACGCGATCAATGTGCTCCGGAGAGGTGTAGGTGACATCGGGCCCGGCGTTGCCGCCTGCCATAAACAACACTGGCACCTTGCGTACTTCACAATGCGCGTAGATCGGATACATGCGCGCATCGTCGAGATGCATCGGGCGGCTGGAAAGTCCGGGCTCGATCACCACGCCTTTCATGCCCATCTTCACTGCGGTGTCTACTGCGGCGATCGCATTGCGCGAGTTCACCGGATCGATTCCAGCGTATCCCACCAGCCTGTCCGGATGCTGCGCGACGATTGCAGCGATGTCGTCGGCTTCGATCGTGCCGAGCACCGGCGAGATGCGGCCCGGCACCACGCCCCACTCCACGCCTGCTTCGTCCATCTCTTTCAGCATGAGCTCGACGGAACGCTGCCGCACTGACGGCGGCAACTCCATGCCGATCCCGCGCGCCATCCGCTCGGTCCGATCGATGTTCGAGTACATTACCATATCGAGGAACGCCCGCAACGGCGGGCGCAGGCGAAAATCAATGACTCTCATCGTGTCTCCAGGTTGTCATATCAACGCTGACGCGAGTGCGGATTCAATCGATCTTGGCCCCGGAGAGCTTGACCGCTTTCTCCCAACGGGCAAGCTCCACCTTCAGAAAGGCGCCGAACTGTTCGCGAGTGTCGCCGATTGGCACCATCCCGAGGCCCTGGAAGTGCTTCTGCATCTCCGGTGTTTTGAGCGCCTTGACCACCTCGTTGTTTAGCCGCTCGAGAATAGACACCGGCGTTCCAGCCGGGGCAACAAACCCCGCCCAGGCGGTCGCGTCGAATCCCTTGATCCCTTGCTCGTCCAGAGTGGGCACGTCGGGGAAGAAAGGCGAACGCTTGATGGAGGTAACGCCAAGCGCGCGGATTGTGCCCGCTCTCACGAAGGGCAGGACCGCAGGCAGCGTATCGGCGAGCATCGCGATCTGACCGCCGATGAGATCCGCCATGCTCGCCGTAGAGCCCTTGTAGGGCACGTGCGTAAGCTGGATCCCGGCGGCCGACGCGAACATCGCCTGGGCCAGATGATGCGTACTGCCGTTGCCGGAAGATCCGTAGGTAATCTCGCCGGGACGCCGCTTGGCGAGCTTGATCAAGTCGTTGATCGTGTGCGCTGGAAAGGATGATTTCACACAGATCATCAGGGGGAGCAAGGCGATGTTGGAGATGGGCGTGAAGTCGCGCAACGTGTCGTAACCGAGCTTGGAATACAGGTGCGGATTGATGACCATGGCACTGGTGCCGCCGATGAGGAGCGTATAGCCATCGCCCGCCGCCTTGGCGACGTATTCCGTGCCGATCATGCTGCCGGCTCCGGGCCGGTTCTCCACCACGACCTGCTGGCCGAGCACCGGAGTCAATCGCTCGGCGAGCAGCCGCCCTACGAAGTCCGCGCCCTGTCCGGGGGGGAACGGGACCACGATGCGAACGGGCTTGGTTGGCCACTGCTGAGCGGATGCAATTGCTGACAACGACACTAAAAACGCCAGTGCAGCGTGCTTGAACGCAGAGCAGAATCTTGTTTGCATAGTCAGGTTACCCCTTAGTATTCTGGTTCATAAATTCGGCAACGTATGTGATGTCAGGCTGCAAGACGCAAGGTAGGGGGGCTGGGCCAGGAACTTTCTGGTCAGTCTTGTGAGATCATCTCGTGTGAACCGCCAGTCGAAGGGCGTAGCCATGCTTTCGTAGTATTCCTGGAAGCGCAGCAGTCGATCTTCGACCTCGCGAGGCAGGAGAAGTCATTGGGGGTGAGTGCCTTGCGCTGGACGATGGAGAAGTAGATCTCAATCTGGTTGAGCCAACTGGCGTGAACCGGGACCAAGTTGGCAAAGGCCTCGGTCAGGCGTCGCACACAGGGCCGGCCACGATGCGAGGAGCCGTTATCCATAATCCAGAACACGCGCCGTGCGTCGCGATAGAGCGGTTGAGTCATGATTTGGGTGACCAGGTGAGCGAATGGATTGATGCCAGTGGTTTGCTCGCAACGGCCAAAAGACCTTGGCACGGTGTACATCGAGTGCAGCCAAGTAGGCCCACGCCGCGCCGCGCGCGTATTCGTGTTCGACGCGAGCCGCACACTGGGGGCGAGACGACGAGCTGGGATGTTTGCGGATGCTGGTTTTTTCGTCGGTGGAGAGCACAAACTCGTCCCAGCGTAGCCATTTGCTTTCCCACTGCTTGGCATACAGATCGAGGATGCGCCCGGCCTTGAGCGCGATATCGGCGCAACTGAAGCGCGATAGCGGCAGTCCTCACGTGGCGGGCAGTTCACAGGCGATGGCCTTGATCTGCACCACCAGCTCTGAGGGGGGGGAAGACCCGGGGGCGGCCCGTGCGTGAGCGCTCTTCGAGTCCCGGTAGTCGTTCATGGAAGAACCGCTTGCGCCATAGGCTGCCGACCTCGCCACCGACCGAGAGCGCAGTGGCGATCTCGTCGTTGGAACGATCATTGGCGGCAAGCAGGACTATTTTGGCGCGGAGCACCTCGAAATATGGCAACGTATACTTGCGCGCACGGCTTTCCAAGACCTCGCGTTCCTTCCGCGAGAGACGGATCGTGAATGGGCTGCTTCTCGGCATTCTCGGCGCCCCTCCTTTGGCTACACGATAGTCGAGAAGGCCAAAATTGGCAACAATAATGCGTAGCCATATTTATGAAAATAGGTACTAAGCCATTCATCTGGACCGCTAAGGCCACCGACATCCTCCAGAAGATCACCCACGCCAATCGGCGCTTAAGTTCCAAGCAGAATGAAGCACTACACTAGCCCGTATTCTCCAGCGGCAGCGCGCCTTGCTCCGCCGTGCCGCGGTCGATCAGCGACAGCGCAATCACGCGATCTCTGCCTTCGTCTTTGGCGCGATACAGCGCTTCGTCGGCGCGCGCCAGCAGATCGCCCAGCACCGTATGCTCGCCGCCGGCGTAGGTGGTAAGTCCGATGCTCGTCGTGATCCTGAACGGCAGCGAGGTCGGCGGTATGGATGTCGTGGCATTGCGTATGCGTTCGGCGAGCGCAGTCGCGGCGGCAAGCGGCGTGGCCGGCAGCAGCACGCAGAACTCTTCGCCGCCGTAGCGCACGACGAGGTCGCCGCGGCGCACGCAATCGCGTAAGAGGTTGGTGAAGGACACCAGCACCTGATCGCCGACCAGATGGCCGTAGGTGTCGTTCACCCGCTTGAAGTGATCGAGATCGAGCATCATGAGCGAAAGCGCCGTATCCGTGCGGCGGGCGCGGGCGAATTCCTGCTCCGCCAGCTCAATGAAGGTGCGGCGGTTGAACACGCCGGTCAACGGATCGGTGGTCGCAAGCCGGGTGGTTTCCTCGTCGGAGCGCTCCTTGTGCATCAGCAAAAAGGCCAGCGACCCGGCGACGATGAGGGCGTACGATCCAAGGTAGAGAACGCTGTGCAGGAAGTTGGGCGTCAGCGTTGTCGAGAATGCGCCGGGTTCGAGCCAGGCGCCGATACCGCGTGCGATCAGGGCCAGCGCCACGAACAGATAACAGCCCGCGAGCAGCTGGTGCGCGCGCAAATTCGGATGCGAGGGGATGCGCAGCAGCACCGCCGCCAGCAGCACGTTGGCTGCGCTGAACAGCCCGCTGCTCACGATCAGCCGCAACTGAAAATGGTCCAGCAGCAGCATGAACAGCACGAAAGTCGCGGCGGTCGGCGCCCACAGCAGCCAGTGCGGCAGCGGACGGCGCCGGAACTCGATGACAGCGGCGAACTGCAGCGACCAGGCGAGCGCGAGCAAGCCGTTCGCCGCGGTAATCGAGATCAGATCGGAGAAATGGCCGCGGCCGGCGAACATCAGCCACGCCAGCGCCTGTACGCCCAGCGACGTCGTCCACTTTGCCAGTCCGTCGCGAAACCGCCCCGCAAACGCAAACCACAGTACCGTCGCCATGAGCAAATTGCTCGTCAGCATCACGATGAGCATGGTGCTGATATCGACGGCAAACAAAGAGTCTGTCACGCCGCGCACCGTAGGGTTAAATGGGGATGGGCCACGTATCGCCGTCCTGTCGATAACGGAAGATCATTTGACGCGCAGCTATTGTAGCGCTGAAACCGCCGTTCCCCGGCCATGCCCCCGCACATTCCGGGCCAAAATACCACTACCATTACCATAACAGGCGGCAGGATTCCGTGCATTCAGCTATGATTCGGCGTTTTCAAATATACGGATTACCATGGCTCAATACGTTTACACCATGCGCCGGGTCGGCAAGGTCGTGCCGCCCAAGCGCATCATTCTGAAAGACATTTCGCTTTCCTTCTTCCCCGGCGCCAAGATCGGCGTGCTGGGACTCAACGGCTCCGGCAAATCGAGCCTGCTCAAGATCATGGCCGGCGTGGACACCAATTTCGACGGCGAAGCCATTCCCATGCCCAATATGCGCGTGGGCTTTTTGCCGCAGGAGCCGCAACTCGATCCGGAAAAGACCGTGCGGGAAATGGTCGAAGAGGGGCTGGGCGAGGTCTTCGAAGCCAGGCAAAAGCTCGATGAAGTCTACGCGGCCTACGCCGAAGAGGGCGCCGATTTCGACAAACTTGCGGCTGATCAGGCCAAGTACGAGGCGATTCTGGCAACCGTCGGGTCCGATGTCGATCATCAGCTGGAGATCGCGGCCGATGCGCTGCGCCTGCCGCCGTGGGACGCAAAGATTGGCCCGCTCTCCGGCGGCGAGAAGCGCCGCGTCGCGCTGTGCCGGCTGCTGCTGTCCAAGCCCGACATGCTGCTGCTCGACGAGCCCACCAACCATCTCGATGCCGAAAGCGTGGAGTGGCTGGAGCAGTTCCTGCTGAAGTTTCCGGGAACCGTGGTGGCGGTGACCCATGACCGCTACTTCCTCGACAACGCCGCGCAGTGGATACTGGAACTCGACCGCGGCCAGGGCATTCCGTGGGAGGGCAATTACAGCTCATGGCTGGAGCAGAAAGAGGGACGCCTCAAGCAGGAAGAGGCAACCGAATCTGCGCGCCAGAAAGCGCTCAGGAAGGAGCTCGATTGGGTGCGCCAGAACCCCAAGGGGCGCCAGGCCAAGGCCAAGGCGCGCATTGCCCGCTTCGAGGAACTGAATTCTTTCGAATACCAGAAGCGCAACGAGACCCAGGAGATTTTCATTCCCGTCGCCGACCGTCTGGGCGACAGCGTGATTGAGTTCAAGGGCGTTTCCAAGGGCTACGGCGAGCGCCTGCTGATCGACGATCTTTCCTTCAGCGTACCGCCGGGCGCGATCGTCGGCATCATCGGCCCCAACGGCGCGGGCAAGTCCACGCTGTTTCGCATGATCACCGGCAGGGAGAAAACGGGCAGCGGTGAAGTGGCGATCGGTTCCACCGTCAAACTGGCGGTGGTGGACCAGTCGCGCGATGCGCTGGCCGACGAGCAGACCGTGTTCGATTTCGTTTCCGGCGGCGCCGACATACTCAACGTCGGAAAATTCGAGATGCCTTCGCGCGCCTATCTCGGCCGCTTCAACTTCAAAGGCACCGACCAGAGCAAGAAAGTGGGCAATCTCTCGGGCGGCGAGCGCGGTCGGTTGCATCTTGCCAAGACGCTGATTTCCGGCGGCAATGTGCTGCTGCTCGACGAACCCTCCAACGATCTCGACGTGGAAACGCTACGTGCGCTGGAAGACGCGCTGCTGGAATTCGCCGGCAGCGTGCTGGTCATTTCACATGACCGCTGGTTTCTCGACCGCATCGCCACGCACATCCTCGCCTTCGAGGGCGATTCCAAAGTGGCGTTCTTCAACGGCAACTACCAGGAATACGAAGCGGACAAGAAACAGCGCCTGGGCGAAGAGGGCGCCAAGCCGAAACGCATACGCTACAAGCCGCTCAAGTCTTGAGGCGGGCCTGAGGCAGCGGCAAGCGACCACTGCGCCGCGCCATCGCGCGGCTCCGCGGCACGCACCACAATGCTGCCCGTCGCCTGACCCGTTATATACTCGCATGTAACCCGCTGCTGACGTCCCGAAAACAATCAGATTGCAGGAGGAGTTGCCGCAATGCCGAAGCCCACCGCTATTCTGTTGATTTTACTGGCAGCCGTTTCACAGGGGGCCTGGGCACAGTACCCCGAGCGGCCGATACGCGTGATCGTGCCGTTCGCGCCGGGCGGCAATGTTGATTTGACCGCGCGCGCCATCACCCCGGCAATGGCCGAGCTGCTGGGCCGCAACATCGTCGTCGATAACCGCGGCGGGGCGGGCGGCGCGCTGGGCGCGGAAATCGTCGCCGGGGCGGGCCCCGACGGTTATACGCTGCTGGTGGGTTCGACCGGCCTGCTGTCGATTGCGCCCGTGGTTAACAGCAAGCTGCGCTACGATCCGGTCAGGGATTTTGCGCCCATTTCGCTGATCTCGAATGTCGCGCTGGTGATGCTGGTCAATCCATCGTCGGCGGCGAAATCGGCAAAGGATTTCGCAGCGGTCGCCAAGGCGCGCGCCGGACAAATGACCATGGCTTCGTCCGGCAATTTCTCCACCGGCCAGCTGGCCGGCGCGCTGTTCCAGAACGTGACCGGCACGCGCCTGATACACGTGCCGTACAAGGGCGCCAGCCTCGCCGTGGCCGACCTGATCGGCGGGCATGTCGATGTGATGTTCGACCAGGTTTCCTCGGCGATCGGCCATGTCCGCGGCGGCAAAGTGAGGGCGCTTGCGCTGACCGCCGCCGTGCGTATCCCCGACCTGCCGGAAGTGCCCACCATGCGCGAAGCGGGCGTTCCCGGGGTGGAGGCGGGCACTTTCACCGCCATGCTGGCGCCGGCGGGAACGCCGCGCGCCATCGTCGCCAGAATCAACGGCGCAGTCAGTCAGGTGCTGGCCGCCAAGCCGGCACGCGACGCTTTCGCCCGACAGGGTGCCGAAATCATCGGCGGCACGCCTGAGGCTGCCGGCGCATTCATTCGCAGCGAAATCGCGAAATGGACCAAAGTCATACGCGCCGCAGACATCAAGACTGATCAGCAGTGATGCGGTGTGCCGGGCACGGCAGCGGCGAATCTCAGTTCGGCTGGTGGCGGCCCTGGCCTCTGGGCACCCATTTCCTGATTTTTCCGATTTCCTCCGTTGCCTGCTGAGCCGACGCGAGCGCCCGTTGGCGGACTGCATCAAGCAGCTTTTCGTCGATCAGCAGCGGCGTCTCAATGTAGGGGGCGATTGCGGCCTGAGAAGCGGGAAACGATGCGAGCAGCCTGGCAAGCGTTTCGGTCGCAGCCTTGTGCCCGGAGAAATCCTTTTCGACGCGGTCCTTGAGGCGCACTGCTTCACCCACCCAGGATCCGCCGCCGCGGTCGGCGCGCATATGCTCCTGCAGCGCCCGTGAGTTTTGCGAAAACTGCAGACGCGAGCGATGGCTCGCGGCCAGCCGCCTGAGAATTTCGTGTCCCGTCAGAACGTAATCGTCCGCGGCTTCGCCCAGGGCGGGCATGGATGAGGTGTCCATGCCGCGCAGCTTTCGCAGATGTCCGTCCACTGCCGCCAAATGATCTTCGAACTTGCGGTTGATTTCCTCCGCTTGGTCCGCCGGCGGCCTGGCGTCCAGACTCAGCGCATCGCGCAGCCGCGTGCCCGTCTCGCGCGCCAGCGCGGTGACGGTCGACACCAGTTCGCGCTCGTGGTGCGCCTGGTAGCCCCACCACACGACTGAGGCTGCAAGCAACACGCCGGCAGCGATGACGGCAAGCCGGGTTCCATGTTTACGCAGCACGCTTCAGCCGCGCCCCGCGTAAGGCATCTTGGTGGCCATCACCATCAGGTGATAGATGTTCACGCCCTGCGGCTGGTTCGCCATATACAGCACCGCGCGCGCAACGTCCTCGACGTCTATCATCGGTTCCACCGCAATGCTGCCGTCGGCTTGTTTGACGCCCTTCGACATGCGCGCCGCGAGTTCGGTCATGGCGTTGCCGACATCAACCTGGCAGCACGCGATGTCGTACTTGCGCCCGTCGAGCGAGATCGTGCGCGTGAGCCCGGTGATCGCGTGCTTGCTGGCAGTATAGGGCGCCGAGTCGGGGCGCGGCGCATGCGCCGAAATCGAGCCGTTGTTGATGATGCGCCCGCCGCGCGGAGTCTGCCCCTTCATGACGCGGAATGCCGCCTGCGCGCACAGAAAGGAGCCGGTGAGATTGGTGTCGACCACGGCTTTCCATTTGTCGTACGGCATATCCTCGAACGGCACGCCGGGCGCGTTCTGGCCGGCATTATTGAACAGCACGTCCACGCGCCCGAACTTTTTCCTGGTTGCGTCGAACAGCGCCGTCACCGATGCGGGATCACTCACGTCGGTAGGCACGGCAAGCGCGCGCGCGGCATCCGCGCCCGCGGCCTTGACGGCCTCTTCCAGCGGCTCCCTGCGCCGTCCGGCGAGTGCCACGCAGTAACCGTCCCTGAGCAGGGCGAGCGCCGCCGCTTTGCCGATGCCGGTGCCCGCGCCGGTGACGACGGCGACCTTGCTGTGTACTGCCATGTCTGTTGCCTCCAGGTTGGTTATCGTGACCCCGCTTGCGCCGGGGCCGCGCAGGACGCCTATGTTACCGCATTGATGCGCCCGATTTCGCCCGTGGCGCGCCCTGGATCCGGCTCACTTCGTCTTGTTGCCGCTGTGCGCCTTCCTGATCATGTCCGCTGCCGCGCGTGCCGCGGCTGAACGGTAGCCATCATTGCGCCAGAATATCGCGACTTCGCGAGTCAGCCTGGGCTTGAGCCGCACGCAGTGCAGTTCCGAAAAAGTGCTGGCCATGCGCCTGGTCTGTATCGTCGCGAGCCGGCTGCATCTGACCGTGGCCAGGATGGCGTCGGTGGAGTTGATTTCTATCCTGATCCGCGGCTCGCATCCTGCGGCGGCGAAACATTGCGCCAGCAGCCGGCGCGAGGGAAACTCCGGACTGAGCAGAATCAGCGGTGCGTCACGCAGTTCACGGATGTGAATTTCCCGGCGGCGGGCATAGGGATGCCCATCTCCGACCACCAGCGACAGTTCTTCTTCGAACAGCTTTTCCGCGACGATACGGTCCGATGCAGGCGGGCCGTAGGCAATGCCGAGATCAAGCGCGCCTCCGGCCAGGCATTCTTCCATTTCCCCGGTGGGCAGCTGGCGGACCGTCACACTCACGCCGGGATAGATGGCGGAGAACTCGGCGAGGATGGGTGGCAGCAGCGAGCTGTTGAATGACTGGAAGACACCTATACTCAACGTGCCGCGCACCATGCCCTCAAGCTCCGCCAGCGCTTCGGTAGCGGAATGAATTTCCTTGAGCGCTCGTTCGGCGTGCTGCCTGAAGACCGCGCCGGGTGCGGTGAGCCGCACTTTGCGGCCGACACGGTCGAATAACCGTGTGCCGAGACTGCTCTCGAGCTGCTTGATCTGTTGCGAGAGCGTGGGTTGCGTCAGATGCAGTTCCGCAGCAGCGCGCGTGAAGCTCAGGTTGTCGGCTACCGCCAGAAAGTAGCGCAGTTGGCGAAATTCCATCGGGGATTGGCGTCCAGTGTATAGGCGGTATCTATAGTTTTCATAATAATAAAGTATTTGTCCTATCATAAGTTGCGGCGGTATAAACCTCATATATAAGCAGCGCCCGCCAGTCGGC
>CAKKQX010000069.1 GCA_919902235.1 Burkholderiales bacterium | reverse complement strand
AGGGTCGGAGAGAGGGATTGAGCGTTCCGACTGTCATCCATTATGAAACGCTCAATAATTGCGTGCGGCTTTCGCCGGCACATAATCGTCGGGCGCGCCAGGCGGAATCGGCGCGTGTGTTTTCAGGCTTTGCTGGAAATCGTGGATGAGCAGGCGCAGCGGCCGGCGCACCCAGCTGTTTGCGGTGCCGACGTCGGTTTCCTCCTTGGGATCCTGGATAAGATTGAAAATCCACGGCGTCTCGAGGTGGTTGGCGCCGGCGTTGGGCTCCGCTTCCCACACGACGTGCATTTTCCAGTCGCGCCATTTCGCCGCGCGCAACTCGTCCTTGATGAAATAAACAAAGCCTTCACGCCTGGATTTGGCTTGCCTGCCGCACACAAAATCGAGCTGGTCGATGCCGTCAAGGGGGCGATCGTCCGGCACCTGCGCACCGGCGCTGCGCGCCAGCGTGGGGTAGAGGTCGGTCACGTGCACGATCTCGTTGCTGACGCCGCCGGCGGGTATGCGTCCCGGCCAGCGCAGGACGCAGGGCGCGCGCAGGCCGCCTTCCATCGCCGTGTGATAAGTGCCGCTCCACGGGCCGGCGGTGCCGCGCCAGGGACGGCGGAATTCCGGCCCGTTGTCGCTCGCGAAAATGAACAGGGTGTTGTCCGCGATGCCGAGCGCGTCCACCGCGTCCAGCAACTGCCCCGCGCGATGATCCATTTCGGCCAGCGAGTCGGCGAAATCGCCGGCGCCGGTTTTGCCGGCGAAGTCGGGATGCGGCAGCGTCGGGTAATGCATCTGGGTGAGCGGCACGTAAGCGAAAAACGGTTGGCCGGCCTGGGTGCTGCGGCGCATGAATTCAATCGTGCGCCCGGTCAGTTCGCCGTCGATATGGCGGCGCGCATCGAGATCGTAGATCTTGACGTTGTGCGCCGGCCCGCCCTTTTTGCCTTCCATGATGTACGGTATGGGCACCACTGTCGGATCGAAGCCGGGCGTGCTGGTGAACATGCTCTCGTTGGTGGTGCGCGGGATGCCGTACCACTCGTCGAAGCCGCGGTCCTTGGGATAGCGCCCCTCGCGGTCGCCGAGATGCCATTTGCCGTAGATCGCAGTGGCGTAACCCTGCGCCGATAGTAGTTGGGCAAGGGTGATTTCCCACGGGATGATGCCCTGGGGCAGCCCGGCGGGCACCGACTGCAGCGCGCCGGTACGGATGGGGTGACGGCCGGTCATCAGCGCAGAGCGCGTGGGCACGCAATCGCTTTCGACATTGAAGTTGAGCAGCTTCAAACCCTCGGCCGCGAGCCGGTCGATGCGCGGTGTCGGCGCGCCGCGCAGGGCACCGCCGCCATAGCAGCCGAGCTCGCCCCAGCCGAGGTTGTCGGCGAGGATCAGGACGATGTTGGGCGCGGATGATTTTTGCGGGGTGATCATGACGGCTCTCTTGTTTTTATGACGGCGTCAAATGTAACACGCGCCCGCGCCGTTGCAGAACGGCGGTGTGTTTCAGGCGAGCGGCAGCGCTGTTTTGTACTTGACCTGCTTCAGCGCGAAGCTCGATTTGATGCTGGCGATGCCGGGAATTTTCGACAGGTAGTTGACGATGAAACGCTCGAGCGACTGCACGTCAGGCACCACCACGCGCAGCAGATAATCCGCGTCACCCGTCATCAGATAGCACTCCATCACTTCCGGGCGCGACTGGATCGCCTTCTCGAACATTTCGAGCGCGCGTTCGACCTGCTTTTCCAGGCTGACCTGGATGAACACGCTCACCGTGAGCCCGAGCGCCAGCGGATTGAGCAGCGTCACGTAGCGGCTGATCAGTCCGCTCTCGTGCAGCCGGCGCACGCGCTGCAGGCAGGGCGAAGGCGACAGCCCGACCTTCTGCGCCAGCTCGATGTTGGTGATGCGGGCGTTGTCCTGCAGCACGTCCAGGATTTTACGATCTATCTTGTCATAGCCAGAATCAGAAATTTTATTCTTCATAATAGGAGAAAAACGAAATTAAATGTTGTTAATAAGGGGAATTTTATCTGAATAAAAAATCCTGTGCACAGCGATTTCGCCTATGATTTCAGTTTCGCATGTTGCCGCCGGAGGAGATTGCCATGGCCGATTTGTCCGCATTGCCCGGCTCGCCGCCGGAGCCGGTGCCGCGCGCCGACGCCGATCCGCTCGAGACGCGCGAGTGGCTGCAGGCGCTGGACACGGTGATCGAATCCGAAGGGCAGGAGCGCGCAACCTTTCTGCTGAAGCGGTTGCTCGACTACGCGCGCCAGCGCCGCGTGCCGCTGCCCTCGGTGGTCAATACCCCGTACCGCAACACCATTCCGCTCGAGGAACAACCGCAGTTTCCCGGCAACCTGGAAATCGAGGCGCGGCTGATCGCGCTGGTGCGCTGGAACGCGTTGGCGATGGTGGTGCGCGCCAACCGCGACCATCCCGATCTGGGCGGCCATATCGCGACCTATGCCTCCATCGCCGATCTGTTCGACGTCGGACTGAATCATTTTTTCCGCGCCGGAGCGGAGAAGGACCTGGTTTATTTCCAGCCGCATGCCGCCACCGGCATTTACGCCCGGGCTTTTCTCGAAGGGCGGTTGAGCGAACAGCATCTGGCGAATTATCGCCGCGAGACCGGGGGCCACCTTGGGACAGGGGCCGCGGCAGCGTCCACTGATGCACTGGTCCACAAGGGCCAGGGACTGTCTTCATATCCGCACCCGTGGCTGATGCCGGATTTCTGGCAGTTCGCCTGCGCTTCGATGGGGCTGGGGCCGATCAATGCCATTTATCAGGCGCGCTTCATGCGCTACCTGGAAAATCGCGGCATCCTGCAGACCGCCGGTCGCAAGGTGTGGGCCTTCGTCGGCGACGGCGAGATGGACGAGCCTGAATCGCTGGCGGGACTGGCGTTCGCCGCGCGCGAAAGCCTGGACAATCTTATTTTCGTCGTCAACTGCAATCTGCAGCGGCTCGACGGCCCGGTACGCGGCAACGGTTCCATCATCCAGGAACTGGAAGGACAATTCGCCGGCGCCGGCTGGAACGTGATCAAGCTGCTGTGGGGCTCGGACTGGGACACGCTGTTCGCGCGCGATCATGAGGGCATGCTGCTGCGGCGGCTGCACGAGACCGTGGACGGCGAATTCCAGAAATACGCCGCCACCGACGGCCGCTTCAATCGCGAGCATTTCTTCAACAAATACCCGGAATTGCAGGCGCTGGTGTCGCACCTTTCCGACGAGGACATCGACCGGCTGCGCCGCGGCGGCCACGATCCGGTAAAAATCTATTCCGCCTATCACGCCGCGGTCAACCACCGCGGCCAGCCGACGGTGATCCTGGCGCAGACCAAGAAGGGTTATGGCATGGGGCACTGGGGCCAGGGCAAGATGACCGCGCACCAGGCGAAGAAACTGGAGGACGAGGCGCTCATCGCTTTTCGTGACCGTTTTGAGCTGCCGCTGTCCGACGACGACGTGCGCGAACTGCGCTTCTACAAGCCGGACGACGCCAGTCCCGAGATCAAATACCTGCATGCGCGGCGCAAGGCGCTGGGCGGCGCGCTGCCCGTGCGCGTGAGCGCGGCACCCAGGCTGCCGGGGCCGCCGCTGGCGGGCTTCGCCAGGGCGCTCGAGGGTTCGAACGGCCGCGAGCAGTCCACCACCATGGTGTTCGTGCAACTGCTGTCGCAACTGCTCAAGGACGCGAATATCGGCCGCCACGTGGTGCCCATCGTCGCCGACGAGGCGCGCACTTTCGGCATGCAGAACCTGTTCCGCCAGGTCGGCATCTATTCTGCGGTGGGCCAGCTTTACGAACCGGAGGACCGCGACGAACTGCTGTATTACAAGGAAGCCAGGGACGGCCAGATCCTCGAGGAAGGCATTACCGAAGCGGGCGCAATTTCGTCGTGGCTCGCCGCGGCGGTTTCCTACAGCACCCACGGCGTGCCCATGCTGCCGTTTTATATTTTCTACTCGATCTTCGGCTTCCAGCGCATCGGCGACCTGATCTGGGCCGCGGCCGACATGCGTTCGCGCGGCTTCCTGCTCGGCGGCACCGCGGGCCGCACCACGCTTAACGGCGAGGGCCTGCAACACCAGGATGGCACCAGCCACCTGATCGCATCCACGGTGCCCAACTGCCGCGCCTGGGATCCGTGCTTCGGCTATGAACTGGCGGTGATCGTGCAGGACGGCATGCGCCGCATGCTGGAGGCGCAGGAAGACGTGTTCTACTACATCACGGTGATGAACGAGAATTATGTGCACCCGGCAATGCCGCAGGGCGTCGAAGACGGCATATTGCGCGGCATGTATTTGTATCGAGAGGCGAGAGGCGAGAGGCGAGAGGCGGTCGTGCAATTGCTGGGCAGCGGCACCATATTGCGCGAGGTGATCGTCGCCGCCGAAATGCTGGAGCGCGACTGGAACATCGCGGCCAGCGTGTGGAGCGTCACCAGTTTCACCGAGTTGCGGCGCGATGGCATGGCGGCCGAACACCACAACCGTTACCAGCCGGACGCCGCGCCGCGGCAGAGCTACCTGACGCAATGTCTGGCGTCCACGCGCGGCCCCATCATTGCCGCCAGCGATTACGTGCGCGCGGTCGCCGACCTGATACGGCCCTACGTGCCGCGCCCTTACGTCGCGCTAGGCACCGACGGATTCGGTCGCAGCGACACGCGCGCGCAGTTGCGCGATTTCTTCGAGGTGAGCGCGGCTCATATTGTGATCGCGGCGCTGCAGGCGCTTGCCGCGGAGGGAAGCGTTGCGCCCGACACGGTTTCGCGCGCGATGACGCAATATGAAATCGCGCCCGGCCGCGCGTTGCCCTGGGAGTGCTGAAGCACGGCGCTGCTTTTTTGCCCGTACCTTTCGTTCCGGGTGCGGCGCGCATGCGCCCGGACTCCGGGTTTGCTAAAGTCGCACATGGCAAGCCCGGCCGTCCGGCCAAGTGCGCGCCGGCAAAAATATCTTCAGGAGGAGTCATGACGGGAATCGGCGTGGTGCGTGGTGTGACAGCGCGTGCATGCGTTTTGCTCGGCTGCATAGCGGTGGCGGGCTTGTGGACGTTCCCGGCCGAGGCGCAGAGATGGAAACCGACGCGGCCGGTGGCATTCATGGTGGGTTCCGCCGCTGGCGGCAGCCTCGATCTCACGGCGCGACTGCTGCAAAGAATCTGGGAGGAAAACCGCATCGTCGGCACGCCTGTCGTGGTGGTTAACAAGCCCGGTGCCGGCAATGGCATTGCGTGGGGCTATCTCAACGAG
This sequence comes from Burkholderiales bacterium, assembly GCA_919902235.1. Classification (GTDB taxonomy): domain Bacteria; phylum Pseudomonadota; class Gammaproteobacteria; order Burkholderiales; family SG8-41; genus CAKKQX01. The sequence continues at coordinate 10,011 of CAKKQX010000069.1, read as the reverse complement.
CGCGGCGCGGACGGACATGCCATCGCCATCGGCACCACCAACCTGGTTTCCAACACGGTGATGGGCGCGCACAGCATAGGCCATCGCGATATCACGCCGCTCGCGCAGTTATTCGAAGACTACTTCATTCTGTTGGTGAAGGCGGATTCGCCACTGAAGACCATGGCCGACGTGCGGCAGCGGCTGGCGAAGGATCCCGCGGCACTTTCGATCGGTTTCGGACCCGGACTGGGCGCCGGCTCTCATACGGCAGCAGCCGTCGCAGTCAAGGCAATGGGCGTGGAGGTGGCCAAGGGGCGTTTCATACCGTACAAGTCTGCCGGCGAGGCGATCACCGCGATGCTGGGCGGCGACATCGACATCGTCAGTGGCACGGCGGTAAACGCGCCGCCGTTCATCAATTCCGGCAGAGTGCGCGCCATCGGCCTGATCGCCCCGCAGCGGCTGGGGGGCGCGCTCGCCCAAGTGCCCACGCTCCAGGAGCAGGGCATCAATGCCCTGTTCACCAACTGGCGGCTGGTCATCGGCCCCAAGGGCATGCACAAGGATCATGTGGCGTACTGGGAACGTGCCCTGGCGGCGGCGACGGCGTCGGAGGCGTGGCAGAAAGACCTCGAGCGCAATTTCTGGCGCGAGAAGTTCCAGACCGGGGCCGCACTGAACCGGTTTCTCGACCAGCAGGCCGCAGTATTCCGCGCGCTGTGGGCGGAAATCGGCGTCAAAAAGTAGATAGCGAAAGGTGAAGAGTGAAAGGTAAACGCCCCAATATTTTGTTGATCACCTCCGACCAGCAGCGCGCCGACTGCAACGGTTTCGAGAACCCGCATATCCGCACGCCGCATCTCGACCAGCTGGCGCGCGAAGGCACGCGTTTTTCCGCCAACATCACGCCCAATCTGGTGTGCCAGCCCTCGCGCGCCTCCATACTCACCGGCATGCTGCCGTTGACCCACGGCGTGTGGGATAACGGCGTCGACCTTGACCCCAAAGTGGGCAGCCAGGGATTCGCCGGCACGCTGGCGCGCGCCGGCTACGACACGGCTTTCATCGGCAAGGCGCATTTCGCGACCAAGGCGACGTTCGCGCCCACCGGCACGCCCGAGTGCAACAAGAGCCAGGCGATGTATGGTCCCGACTGGTTCGGCCCGTACATGGGGTTTCAGCACGTAGAGCTTACGGTGATGGGTCATATGCATCGCACCCGTCCGCTCGAGCGTCCCGCCGCTGGGCACTATGAGCGCTGGTTGCTTTCGCGCGGCGAGAACGAGGGGGGCATAAAACTGTGGGCGCAAAGCACGCGCCCCGATATCGGCGCCGGCCAAACTTGGTTTTCGGCGCTGCCGGTGGCGTGGCACAACAGTACCTGGGTGGGTGACCGCGCCACCGACTGGCTTGCCGGTCGCGGCAAGGCGGAGCAGCCGTTCTGCGCCTGGGTGTCGTTTCCGGATCCGCATCATCCCTTCGACTGCCCCGAGCCGTGGAGCCTGATGTACGATGCCGACAGCCTGCCGCTGCCGAAAAACCGCACCAAGGATCTCCAACGCCGGCCGTGGTGGCACAAGGCTTCGCTTGAATCGACACCGCAGCTTACCGATCCGACGATGCTCAGGTTCCGCGCCGAGGGCTCGCGCGTGCCCGACCAGAGCGATGCGCAACTCGCGGCGATGACCGCCAATTACTACGGCATGATTTCGCTTATCGATCACAATGTCGGCCGCATCATGACCGCGCTGAACGATCACGGCCTCGCCGAGGACACGCTGGTGGTCTATACCACCGATCATGGCGACATGCTGGGCAATCATGGCCTGTATCTGAAGGGACCGATTCCATACGAGGATCTGCTGCGCGTGACGCTGGTGGCACGCGGGCCCAACGTCGCGAAAAACAAGGTTGTGGCCGAGCCGGTATCCACGCTCGATCTGGCGGCGACTTTCTATGAGGCCGCCGGGGTATCGAAGCCGGCAGATATTCAGAGTGCCAGCCTTGGCGGGCTGCTCGCGGGCAAGCCTGAAACGCGCGACACGGCATACAGCGAATGGCATGTGCATCCGTCGCGCTGCGGCGTGGAACTCAAGCTGCGCACCGTGCGCACCAGGCAGCATAAATGCAGTTTCGAACTCGGGTCGGGTGCGGGCGAACTCTACGACCTGGTCAATGATCCGCAAGAGATGAACAATCTGTTCGACGACCCCGGTTATGCCAAAGTGCGCAAGGACATGGAAGACCGGATGCGCGCGCGGCCGGGCAAGGTGCGCGATGATCTGGCGGAGCCGATAGGCATGGCCTGAGGGTGGTGAAGAAGTGAAAAGTAAACGAGTGAACGAGTGAACCCCCTCTTTTTCGGAGTGCTGCGCCGGGCCGCACTGCGCCGCAATCTTTTCTGAGATAATCGTCCGATGCGTGTCGGACTTTTTGTCACCTGCCTCGTCGATCTGATGCGGCCGGGCATAGGTTTCGCGGCGATCAAGCTGCTGGAAGCGGCCGGCTGCGAGGTTTTCGTGCCGCAATCCCAGACCTGCTGCGGCCAGCCTGCTTACAACTCCGGCGATCGCGCATCCGCGCAGGCGCTGGCGCGCAAGCTGCTGGGCGAATTCGAAGCCTGCGATCATGTCGTGGCACCCTCGGGTTCGTGCGCGGGCATGATACGCACCCACTACCCGGATCTGTTTGCGGATCAGCCGGCGGAACTCGAACGCGTGCAACGGCTGTGCGCGCGCACCTACGAGTTGTGCGATTTTCTGGTGAATGTTGCTCAGCTTAAAAGCATTAAAGAAAAATCAATTAAAACAATAACTTATCATGATTCCTGCTGCGGGCTGCGCGAATTGGGTGTGAAGTCGCAGCCACGCGCGCTGCTCGCCATGGTGCAGGGGCTCAGCGTCACGGAAATGCCGGAAGCTGAAGTGTGCTGCGGTTTCGGCGGCACTTTCGCCGTGAAGTTCGGCGAGATATCCACGCGGCTGGCGGACAACAAGTGCGGCGCCATCGCCGCTACCGGTGCAGAAGCTGTGGTGCTGGGCGATCTGGGCTGCATGCTCAACATCGAAGGCCGGCTGCGGCGGCGCGGCGACATGAAAACCCAGGTGCTGCACATTGCCGAAGTGCTGGCCGGCACCGAGTAATCATGATCCCGGGCCATTTCAAAGAGGGAACGAAAGCATGAAAATTGCGGTAATGGGATCCGGCGGCGTCGGTGGCTTCTACGGCGGGCATCTCGCACACGCCGGTTGTGACGTCACCTTCGTTGCGCGCGGCGCGCATCTCAAGGCGATGCGCGAGCACGGACTGAAAATCGAAAGCGCGGCGCATGGCGATATACATATTCCAGAAGTAAAGGTTACCGATGATCCCGCAACCATAGGTCAGGTCGATCTGGTGATCATCGCGGTCAAGCTGTGGGATATCGAGGCCACCGCGAAAGCGCTGCGGCCCGTGGTGGGGCCGGATACCGGCGTGCTGTCGCTGCAAAACGGCGTGATCAAGGACGACATCCTGCGCCGCGAGTTCGGCGCCAGGGCGGTGATGGGCGGGGTCGGTTATGTCGCCACCCACATTTCGCGCCCGGGCGTGATCCACCAGACCGGAACCCTGCAGCGGCTGCTATTCGGCGAATACGACGGCCGCCGTTCCGAACGCGCCGAGACCCTGTATGCCGCCGCGCTGCGCACCGGCATAGACACCGAACTCGCGGCTGACATCCGCCGCACGCTGTGGGAAAAATACGTGTTTCTCGTCGGCCTGTCCGGCGCCACCACGACCATGCGCTCGACCATCGGACCGATACGCGAAAATCCGCAGACGCGCGCCTTTCTCCACGACCTGATGCGGGAAACGGTTGTGGTGGGCCGCGCGCACGGCGTCGCCTTGCCCGAGGATTATGCCGAGCAGCGTCTGGCCTTCGCCGATAGCGTTGCCGCCGACATGACTTCGTCTATGCACCACGACCTTGAGGGCGGCAACCGGCTCGAAGTGGCATGGCTCAGCGGCGGCGTGGTGCAGCTCGGCAAAGCAGTCAATGTGCCGACGCCGGCCAACCGCGCGGTGTGGGACATGCTGGCGCTGCACGCAGAGGGACGGCGGAGCGCATGACATGCGTGCTGAGCAGCTGACGATCCGTTCGCTGCGCGTGGTGGCGGTGGAAGTGCCGATGCGCTTCGCGCCGGGAACGGGCGCCGCAACGTCCATGGCACACTGGTTCGAGTGCGCCGTGCGCAAATACAGGATGGCGTAATGCAGATCACCTCGATGCATTTCAAAGCGCGTGCCGGCAAGAAACTCGCCGACGTCAAGCTGCAGGCCGCGCTCAGGAAACTGCAAAGCAATTTCGTCAAGGGGCGCGCCGACCGCATACTCGAACTCGACAATTTCGAGGACATCCGCGCGGCGGCGGCGGCGATCCGCGACCGCGCGCTCGCCAGCCTTGATGTCTGGCTCGAAGAGTTCGAGCGTAACGCCACCGCGCGCGGCGCGGTGGTGCACTGGGCCGAAACCACCGAAGAAGCCAACCGCATCGTGTGCGAACTCGCCGCCAAATACGACGTGCGCAAGGCGGTGAAATCGAAATCGATGGTAAGCGAGGAGTGCGCGCTCAACGACGCGCTGGAGGCCGCCGGCGTCGAAGTGGTCGAGACCGATCTGGGCGAGTACATCCTGCAGCTTGCGCACGAAGCGCCGTCGCACATCGTGGCGCCGGTGGTGCACAAGAGCCGCGACGAGGTGTCCGACCTGTTCGAGGAAAAGCACAAGCTGCCGCGCAAGACCGGCATTCCCGATCTGTGCCGCGAAGCGCGCGAGATGCTGCGCCCGCATTTTCTGTCGGCCGACATGGGCATCTCGGGCGCCAACTTCATCATCGCCGAGACCGGCTCGACGCTGATCGTCACCAACGAGGGCAACGGCCGCATGGTGACCACGCTGCCGCGCGTGCACGTTGCGATTACCGGCATAGAGAAAGTGGTGCCGACGCTGGAAGACGTGACCACGCTGCTGCGCCTGCTGCCGCGCCACGGCACCGGGCAGTCGATCACCAACTACGTCTCGCTGACTACCGGGGTGAAAGGCGATGGCGATCTCGACGGCCCGCAGCATTTTCACATCATCCTGATCGATGCCGGCCGCACCAAGCTCATCGGCAGCGACATGCAGGCCATGCTGCGCTGCATACGCTGCGGCGCGTGCATGAATCATTGTCCCGTTTACCAGAACGTCGGCGGCCACGCCTATGGCTGGGTTTACCCCGGTCCCATGGGTTCGATACTCACGCCGATCTATGCCGGGCTGGAAAACGCACTCGATCTGCCCAATGCCTCCACGCTGTGCAACCAGTGCGGCGTGGTGTGCCCGGTCAAAATTCCGTTGCCGGATCTGATGCGCAAGCTGCGCGAAAAACAGTTCGAGCGCGGCCTCAAGCCCTGGCCCGAAAGATTCGGCCTCGCGCTATGGGGGTGGGCGGCGCGGCGGCCGGTGCTGTATGCAGCGCTTTCCATGATGGGCGTGCGCTTGCTGGCGTGGATGGGCGGCGCCGCAAAATTGATACACAATCTGCCTTTCGGCGGCGGCTGGAGCGGCGGACGCGATTTGCCGGCACCGCAAGGTAAAACATTTCGAGAACTGTATCGGCAGCATAAACGGATAGACAGGATTAACAGGACTCAGCAGGATTGACAGGATTAACCCGGCTTCAATTCTATTTTCGACTTGATCCTGTTAATCCTGAAAAAATCCTGCAAATCCTGTCGATTGTTTTTTGGATTTCACCAAAGCGGGCCTGGAACAAGCCCGCGAGCAAATATCAGGAGATGAGCATGAACAAACCCGCTGACATGACAGCAATAGCGACAGTGCCGTTGTGGATCAACGGCAAGGCGCAGGCCGCAAGCAGCAAGCGCGCGGGCGAAGTGACCGATCCTGCCACCGGTACCGTGACGAAGAAAGTGCCTTTCTGCAACGATACGGATATCGCGGCCGCGGTCGCCGCGGCCAAAGCCGCGTTTCCGGCATGGCGCGACACGCCGCCGCTGCGCCGCGCGCGCATCCTGATGCGCTACCGCGAACTGCTGGAAGCGCATCGCCCCGAGCTCGCGCGACTGGTGACCGGGGAACACGGCAAGACGCTGGCCGACGCCGCGGGCTCGGTGCAGCGCGGCATCGAGGTGGTCGAGTTCGCGATGGGCATACCGCACCTCATCAAGGGCGAGCACAGCGCGGAGGTCGGCACCGGCGTCGATTGCCATTCGCTGCGCCAGCCGCTGGGCGTGTGTGCCGGCATCACGCCGTTCAATTTTCCGGTGATGGTGCCGCTGTGGATGTACCCGGTGGCGATTGCCTGCGGCAATACTTTCGTGCTCAAGCCGTCGGAGAAAGTGCCCTCGGCCAGCATGCGCATGGCGGAACTGTTCAAGGAGGCGGGACTGCCCGACGGCGTGTTCAACGTGGTGCACGGCGACAAGCAGGCGGTGGATGCGATGCTGGCGCATCCCGACATCAAGGCGGTGTCCTTCGTCGGTTCGACGCCGATTGCGCACTATATATATGAAACTTGCGCCAGGAACGGCAAGCGCGTGCAGGCACTGGGCGGCGCCAAGAACCATGCAGTCGTGCTGCAGGATGCGGACCTCGAGTTCGCGGCCGACGCGTTGATCGGCGCAGCCTATGGATCGGCGGGCGAGCGTTGCATGGCGATTTCGGCGGTGGTGGCGATGGGCGAGACCGGCGATGCGCTGGTGGCGAAACTCAAGAACAAGGCTGCCAGCCTCAAGATCGGTCCGGGAGCAGGCAAGGTGGACGGCAAGGAACCGGACATGGGACCGCTGGTGACGCGCGCCCACCGCGACAAGGTCGCGGGCTATGTCGATAAGGGTGTGGCCGAAGGCGCACAGCTGGTGCTCGACGGACGCGGGCTGAAAGTATCAGGCCACGAGGACGGTTTTTTCCTGGGGGCTTCGCTGTTCGACCGGGTCAAGCCCGAAATGACCATCTACAAGGACGAAATCTTCGGGCCGGTGCTGATCGTGTTGCGGGTGAAGACCCTGGATGAGGCGATTCGGTTAATCAATGCCAATCCGTACGCCAACGGCACGGCGGTGTTCACGCGCTCGGGCGGCGCGGCGCGCCGCTTCGAACGCGAGATCGAGGTCGGCATGGTGGGCATCAACGTGCCGATTCCGGTGCCGGTTGCATTCTTCTCTTTCGGCGGCTGGCGCGGCTCCTTGTTTGGCGACCAGCATGTGCACGGCATGGAAGGCGTGCGTTTCTACACCCGCGGCAAAGTGGTGACCACGCGCTGGCCCGATGCCAGCGCTTTGCCCAGCGGGTTCAACATGCCTACGCTGGGCTGATGCCGGGCACGAGAGGCGAGAGGAGCAACCCTTGCTCAGCGTAATGATATGGCATGGATTTCTGTCTCCCCTCTTGGACTGAAACGATGAGCGCACGTAACAACATCCTCAGGCGCATCCGTGCGCTGCAGGGCAAGCCGCCGTCGCCGACAGCGGGCGAGCGGGAGGCGGTGCGCGCGTATCTGCAGACCCGTGCGCGAAGTCCGCGCCCGGCAGCGGACGGGGAGCCGGCAACTCGTTTTCACGAGCGCGCGCTGAGCCTTGCCAGCACTTGCGATGATGTTGCCGCAGCGGCGCACATTCCGGCGGCTGTGGCAGATTATTTGCGCAAAAACGATCTGCCAATGCGCGCGGTATGCTGGCCAGCATGGGCCGCGCTCGACTGGGCGGGCAGCGGCGTCGCAGTCGAGGCGCGCGGCGCGCGCAGCGATGATCTGGTGGGCATTACCGGCGCATTTTGCGCGATTGCCGAAACCGGCACATTGATGATGGTCTCCGGCGCGGCTACGCCCGCCGCGGCGAGTTTGCTGCCGGAAACGCATATCGCGATCGTGAGCCGGGCGCGCATCGTGCGCGGCATGGAAGAGGCGTGGCAGCTGCTGCGCGCAGAGCACGCGGTAATGCCGCGCGCCGTCAATTTCATTTCAGGGCCGTCGCGCACCGCTGATATTGAACAGACCGTGAGCCTCGGCGCGCACGGGCCGTACCGCGTGCATATTATTCTCGTTCCCTGAAGTATCAAAGCTTTAGGGGCGCATCCGCGTCGCACGGGAACTTTCCAGCCCGGCGCTGTTGGAATGTTGATAATATTAACAATTCCGCCCCGCTCTGCGCCTCAAGCTGCGTAGAGGTAATCGCAAACAAATCATTGATCCGCGGCTGTCGGCGTGATGTCGGGGACGGAGCATATGCGCAATGATGCAATTTAATTTTCTTCCCGAACTGCCGTTTTCCGCCAACCCGCTGGCATTATTCGGTTTGCTGCTGTTGGCCGGTCTGATCGGCGGCGAACTCGTCAAGCGCGTGCTGCGTCTGCCGCGCATCATCGGTTACGTGCTGATCGGCATGCTGCTCGGCACCAGCGGACTGCGGCTGCTTGACGACAAGCTTATCGGCGAGGCGTGGATTTTCGTCGACATCGCGCTCGGACTCATCCTGTTCGAACTCGGGCGCCGCCTCGATATTGCCTGGCTGGTAAAAGACCGCTGGCTGCTGGCGACCGGTTTGCTGGAAAGCGCCCTGGCGTTTGTCTTCATCTATTTCGCGCTGACTTATTTCGACGTGGCCCCGCTCTATGCCGCGGTTGCCGCCGCCATCGGCGTGTCCACCTCTCCCGCCGTGGTGATGCTGGTCGCGCAGGAGTTGCGCGCCGAAGGGCAGGTCACCGAGCGCGCGCTCAGTCTGGTCGCGATGAACAGTGTGGTGGCATTCGTGGCGGCGACCATGCTGCTGTCGTGGATCCACCACGAGTACCGGGCGGGGCTGATCACGATCGCGCTGCATCCGGTGTACATGCTGGCCGGCTCGCTGATTCTCGGCTACCTCGCGTGCATGGCCGCGCTGCTGCTGTCGCGCTGGCTGGGCAAAAGTGCGCAAAGCCATTTCGTGCTGCTGTTGGCGCTGGTAGTGCTGACGGTGGGCGTCGCGCGCATGCTCGAGCTGTCGGTGCTGCTCGCGCTGCTGGCTTTCGGCATGATGACGCGCAACCTCGACAGCCGCCACGACCTGATGGCGGTCGACACCAACCGCATCGGCCAGATGTTTTTCGTGGTCCTGTTCGTGGTGAGCGGCGCCAAATTGCAGATCAGTGATCTTGCCACCGGCAGCGGGCTCGCGCTGGTATTCATTCTTGCGCGTTTCGCCGGTAAATCGATCGGCGTGCTGAGCCTGACTTATTTTTCCGGCGTGCGCGCCGGCAGCGCCGGCCTGCTGTGCATTGCGCTGACGCCGATGTCGGTGCTGGCGCTGGCGATGGTGCAGGGCACGGTACACATTTATCCCGAGTTCACCGCCAGGCTGTCGGCGATCGTGCTGCCGGCAGTGCTGATGCTTGAACTTGTAGGCCCGGTCGCAGTGCAGTTCGCCCTGAAGAAAGCGGGCGAGGCTGGCGAGGAGAAATCATGAGCGGGATTAGCGGTGGCGCAGCGGCAGACGAAATGGAATTCAAACCCTCAGCCAGCCTCAGCATAGGCGTCGAGCTCGAGCTGCAGATCCTCAATACGCGCGACTACAATCTGGCGCGCGATGCGGCCGATCTCATCGGCATGCTGGAAAAGATGCAGCACCCGGGTGCGGTCAAGCCGGAAATCACCGAGAGCATGGTCGAATTGAACAGCTCGATCCATCCGAATTACGATGCCGTGGTGGGCGAATTGCGCCAGATCCGCGACGCAGTGACGCAGGCCGCCGAACGGCTCAATCTGCGCATCGCCGGCGGCGGTTCGCACCCGTTTCACAAATGGAGCGACCGGCGCATTTATCCCACCGAACGCTTCAAGCACATACTGAATACCTATGGCTACCTCGCCAAGCAGTTCACGATTTTCGGCCAGCACGTGCACATTGGCTGCCCGGACGGCGACACCGCGCTGTACCTGATTCACATGCTGTCGCGCTACGTGCCGCACTTCATCGCGCTGTCCGCTTCCTCGCCGTTCCAGCAGGGCGAGGA
>CAKKQX010000068.1 GCA_919902235.1 Burkholderiales bacterium | reverse complement strand
AGGGATTGAGCGTTGCGACTGTCATCCATTATGAAACGCTCAATAATTGAAAAACATGATTTCTATTTCTGTTTGCTCTCGAAATGCTGACCAACAATGACAATGACGCTGAGAATAGCCTGACCGGACATTCAAAGCATGATCTCCAGCCGGCGCCTTGCACCAGCGGGTTTGTCGAGGCCGGTGGTTTGCGGCTGCATTATCTCGATTACGGTACCGCGGACCGTCCGCCCATGCTGTGCGTGCACGGTGGTGCGGCGCACGCGCACTGGTTCGACTACATGGCGCCGGGCTTGAGCGCGGACTACCACGTGCGCGCGCTGGATTTGCGCGGCCACGGCGACAGCGCGTGGGCGCAGCCGCCGGATTATTCCTATGCGCGCTATGCGGCCGATCTGGCGGAGGTGGTCGAGAGGCTGGATCTGCGCGACTTTGTGCTGGTCGGCCACTCGATGGGTGGACTGGTGTCTCTCGTCTATGCCGCCAGCCATCCCGGTCGGGTGGGCAGGCTGGTAGTCGTCGATTCGATGATGCACATGACCGAGGACCGCGTCGCCGCGATACGCGGTGTCGGCCAGCGGCAGGGTAGCCTCTACGCCACGCGCGAAGAATTCGCAGCGCGCTTTCGCCTGCGGCCGGCGGGCACCACCGCATCGCCGCGGATCATTCGTCAGGTGGCGCTCCACGGCTGCCGGCAAGGCGCCGACAGCGCCTGGCGCCACAAATTCGACCGCGATGTCTATGCCACGCGTGAAAACCTCGACGGCATGCCGTGCTGGGAGCGCATTCGCATTCCAGCATTGCTGGTCAAGGGCGACCGCAGTCCGCGCATCACGCCGCAGGTTTTCGCCGCGGTGAAGGCGCGCTGCCCGCAGGTCGAACTGGCCGAGGTTGCCAACAGCGATCACCACGTCACGCTCGACAACCCCGCAGGATTCGTGCATGCGGTGAAGGCGTTTCTGGACAGACAGGTTTGATCTTGCCGTTGCCGGCGCCATGTTTCCGCAGCCGTCTGCTTGACGCTGGCGCGGGCGAGGCGTGGCTCAAGCCGGCTTCCTCCGCGCTGGGGGTTGCGGTGGATGCGACCGGCGTGGTATTCCTCGCCATCAGCATCGCGAACTGAGGTTCATTCGGAGAAATCATGAGCGAACACGATCATCATTACCATGGCGACGGACACGATCACGACCATGACCGCGAGCACGACCGCCCACTGTCGGGCCCCGCGCTGCGCGTGAAGGCGCTGGAATCGCTGCTGACCGAGAAAGGCCTGGTCGATGCGCAGGCGCTCGATGAACTGATCGACACTTACCAGACCAGGGTCGGGCCGCGCAACGGCGCGCGCATCGTGGCGCGCGCGTGGGTCGATCCCGCTTACCGGCAGCGCCTGCTCACCGACGCCACCGCGGCAATCGCCGAGTTCGGCTTCATCGGGCGCCAGGGCGAGGACATGGTGGTGCTCGAGAACACGCCCAGGGTTCGCAACATGGTGGTGTGCACGCTGTGCTCGTGCTATCCGTGGCCGGTGCTCGGATTGCCGCCGGTGTGGTACAAGTCGGCGCCGTACCGCGCGCGCGCCGTCATCGATCCGCGCGGTGTGCTCAAAGAGATGGGCGACGCGGTCGCGGACGACGTCGAAGTGCGGGTGTGGGACTCGACCGCCGAGCTGCGCTACCTGGTGCTGCCCGAACGTCCGGCAGGCACCGAGGGCTGGAGCGAAGAACAACTGGCGCAGATCGTCACGCGCGATGCGATGATAGGCGTCGCGC
>CAKKQX010000067.1 GCA_919902235.1 Burkholderiales bacterium | reverse complement strand
GAATAATCCCCGGGTTATCGTCGCGCTCGATTACGCCGCCGCCAAGGATGCAATTGCACTTGCGGCCCGCCTGGACCCCGCACTGTGCCGGCTCAAGGTGGGCAAGGAATTGTTTACGGCTGCCGGTCCGGCGCTGATTGAAACATTGGTGCAACGCGGCTTTGCCGTCTTTCTGGACCTGAAATACCACGATATCCCGAACACCGTGGCCAGCGCGTGCAAGGCGGCCGCGGCGCTCGGCGTGTGGATGCTCAACGTGCATGCAATGGGCGGGCGCGCCATGATGCTGGCGGCACGCGAAGCCCTCGCTGGGCACAAGCAGCCGCCGAAGCTGATTGCGGTGACTTTGCTCACCAGCATGGGCGAACCCGAGCTTGCGGACATGGGATTGAGCGGCCATCCGGCGCAAGTGGTGTTGCGGTTGGCGCGATTGGCCCAAGGTTGCGGACTCGACGGCGTGGTGTGTTCCGCGCAGGAAGCGCAGATGCTGAAACAGGAGTGTGGCCGGGATTTTTGCCTGGTCACGCCCGGCATCCGTCCGGCGCAAGCCGGTGAGGATGACCAGAAGCGCACCATGACGCCCGAGGCGGCGGTGGCAAACGGCGCCGATTACCTGGTGATCGGCAGGCCCATCACCCGTGCGCCGGATCCGTTGGCGGCGTTGTTGGAAATCAATCGCCAAATCATGCATCAGGTCGGCAATTGACCGCAGCGATCGCCGGTCCTGAATATGGCACAAGGCCCGCTGCGCAGGTAGAATCGGCACACCATGAACGCGGCCCGCAGTAAGAACAAGAGCCCCATATCCGCAACCTTGCCTGTACAGCGGCAGAATAGCCGCCGATCGCGGACGGCTGCGCGGCTTCACCCCGAATTCCCATTCGCAGAATCCATCGCCGGCGGGCGCGTGCTGGTGGTTGGCGATGTCATGCTCGACCGTTACTGGTTCGGCGAGGTTGGGCGGATTTCCCCCGAAGCGCCGGTGCCCATCGTCAAGGTCGACCGCATCGAGGAACGCCCGGGCGGGGCGGCCAATGTTGCGCGCAATGTCGCGGCGCTTGGCGCCAAGGTCAACCTGCTGTCGGTGACGGGACGGGACGAGGCGGGAACGCGGTTGCGGCAGCTGCTGAAGAAAGACAGAATCGCCGCCCGCCTGCACCTGGACCGCAGCATCACTACCACCATCAAACTGCGTGTGATCGGCCGCCGTCAGCAACTGCTGCGCGTCGATTTCGAGACGCCGCCCAGTCACGAAGTGCTTGCCACAAAACTCAAGGATTTCGGCCGAATGTTGCGTTCCGCCGATGCTGTGATCCTCTCCGACTACGGCAAGGGCGGTTTGGCGCACATCACCAAAATGATAGCCATGGCGCGGCGCGCCGGCGTGCCGGTGCTGGTGGATCCGAAGGGCGAGGATTATTCGCGTTACCGCGGCGCCACCGTGGTTACGCCCAATCGCGCCGAATTCCGCCAGGTGACGGGCAGTTGGAAAAACGAGGCCGAACTGACTTCCAAGGCGCAGCGGCTGCGGCGCCGGCTCGGTATCGAGGCCCTGCTTATCACGCGCAGTGAAGAGGGCATGACGCTTTATCAGCGGGGCAAACGGTTGCATGCTGCAACCCAGGCGCGCGAAGTATTCGATGTCAGCGGCGCCGGCGACACGGTGATCGCCGCGCTGGGTGTCATGCTCGCCGCGGGTGCCGACATGATCGAGGCGGTGCGTATCGCGAACCGTGCCGCCGGCATCGTGGTGGGCAAGTTTGGCACCGCCGTCGTCCACCCGCATGAGTTGTTTGATTCCTGATACGCCGGGATTCGCGGCGCGGCCCGGGCGCCAGGGAAATCTTTTTACGGCTGCGTAATCCTGTTAATCTTGAACATACTGAAAATCCCATCCATCTGATGTTTCTGGATAAAAAATGTACCACGTCGTAACCGGCGCCGCCGGCTTCATCGGCGCCAATCTGGTCAAGGGGCTGAACCAACGCGGCATCACCGATATCATTGCCGTGGACGATCTCACGCACGGCGACAAATTCGTCAATCTGGCGGATTGTGATATCGCCGATTATCTCGATCGCGAATCTTTCCTGCGCGCACTGGAAGACGGGACTTTCAGCAGCTCGATCGAGGCCGTTGTGCACCAGGGCGCGTGTTCGGATACCACCGAAACCGACGGCCGCTACATGATGCAGAATAATTACCGCTATTCGCGCGCGTTGCTCGATTACTGCACCGAAGAGCAAATCCCGTTCATCTACGCATCGTCGGCCGCCGTCTACGGCGCAAGCGCGACCTTCAGGGAGGCGCGCGAGTGCGAAGGCCCCCTCAACATCTACGGCTACTCGAAATTTCTGTTCGACCAGTATGTGCGGCGAAACTGGGCCGACCTGACTGCGCAGGTGGTGGGGCTGCGTTATTTCAATGTCTACGGCGAACGCGAGCAGCACAAGGGGCGGATGGCGTCGGTCGCCTTTCATTTCTTCAATCAGTACCGGGCCGCGGGCAGCGTCAAGCTGTTCGAGGGCAGCGGCGGCTACGCCAACGGCGAGCAGCGGCGCGACTTTGTTTCGATTGAAGATATCGTCAAAATCAACCTGTTTTTCCTCGATAATCCGGGCAAGTCAGGCATATTCAACGCCGGCACCGGCGCGGCGCAAAGCTTCAACGATGTGGCGGTGGCAAGCATCAACGCCTGCCGCAAAGCGCAACATCTGCCTGCCCTGGTTCTGGCCGAAATGCAGCATCAGGGCGTGATCCAGTACATCCCGTTTCCGCCTGATCTCAGGGGAAAATATCAAAGTTTTACCCAGGCCGACATGTCGGCGTTGCGCGAAGCGGGGTACGCCGAGCCGCTGCTCACGGTGGAGCAGGGCGTGGCGCGTTATTGCGACAAGCTGTTGCAGCGCGCCGCCCGATAATCGGCCCCGACGACTGCCGGTTTTCAGCGCAAGGCCATACTTTCCGGCTGTGCTTTGCGCTATCCGGAAATTCAACGGCGGTGTCGGGTATCATTGCGTTTCAACGGCGATTTTTGAACAATGTACAAGACACTCGAAGATTTCATCGGCGGTACGCCGCTGGTCAGACTCAAGCGCATTGCGGACGGCTCGGGCAATGTGCTGCTGGCCAAACTGGAAGGCGACAACCCCGCCGGGTCGGTCAAGGATCGCCCGGCGTTTTCAATGATCCGGCGCGCCCAGGAACGGGGCGAGATCAAGCCCGGCGATACGCTGATCGAACCCACCAGCGGCAACACCGGCATCGCGCTGGCGATGTGCGCCGCGGTGATGGGTTACCGCATGATCCTGGTGATGCCCGAGCATCTGTCGATAGAGCGGCGGCAATCGATGGCGGCGTTCGGCGCTGAATTCGTATTGACGCCGAAAGAGGGTGGCATGGAAATGACGCGCGATGTCGCCGAGAAGATGCGCGACGAGGGCAAGGGCATGATCCTCGACCAGTTCGCCAACCCCGACAACCCGCTGGCGCATTACGAAGGCACCGGACCGGAAATCTGGCGCGATACGCAGGGCAAGGTCACGCACTTCGTCAGCAGCATGGGCACCACCGGCACCATCATGGGCGTGTCGCGTTATCTCAAGGAGAAAAATCCCGCGATTCAGATCATCGGTTGCCAGCCCACCGAAGGTTCGCAGATTCCCGGCATCCGCAAGTGGCCCGAGGCCTACCTGCCGAAAATCTGCGATTGGAGCCGTGTCGACCGCGTGATGGAAGTCGCCCAGCGCGACGCCGAAGACATGACCAGACGGCTGGCGCGCGAGGAAGGCATTTTTGGCGGCGTATCCTCGGGCGGGGCGATATGGGCGGCGCTGCAGATCGCGGCCGAGGTCGAAAACGCCGTAATCGTATCCATAGTTTGCGATCGCGGCGACCGTTATCTTTCGACGGGCGTATTCCCCGCCTGATGTGAAGCTGCCGCCCGCTGTGATGCTGCGCACGGGCATACGCGTTCTCGCCGTGTTGTTGTCATGCGGCGCTGCGCCGGTTCTGGCGCAGCAGATCCATCTCACGCTCGATGATCTGGAGGCGCCGGGATTTTCCGTCAAGGCGCTCAAGGCCAGCCTGCAGGGAAAAGACCGGCGCGGACTGGTACTCGACATCGGCACTTTCAGTATCGGCGAGCGCAGCTGGCGTAACGCGCGTCTGCTGTGCGCCGACCTGCGTTTTGAAAGCGCGCAAATCGACTGTGCTGCCGGCACCATAGACATCGGCGAAAAAATTCCGCTCTCGTTTTCGTACTCGGGCGCGAACAACACGCTGGATGTGGTATTGCGCCCTGCAGCGCGGGAATCGTGGCAGCTGCAAGCCCGTTTTGGACAACCTGCCGCGATGTTCAAGGTCATCGTGGACAATGGCAGGCTCGCGCGCCTCGCATCGTGGCTGCCGGCTACTTTGCCCCAACCCGCTGCCGGTACGCTCAAAGGTGTGATGACCTACAGCGGATCGGGCACGGCGAGTGCACAGCTCCTGATCGAGGAACTTGCCTTCAGTGACGCCAGCGGATTGCACGCAGGCGAAAAGATCAGGGCCGGCGTCGAGATCCGGGCCGAACACAAAAGCGGGCGGTGGCAATGGCAAAGCCGGCTGGAATGGATGGCAGGCGGCGTGTTCTGGCAGCCGCTGTTTGTAAGCGGTGCAGGGCAGGTGCTGAACGCCGCCGGCGTGCTGAATGCGCAGCAGATCAATATCGAGCGCGGCCGGTTTGTCGTGGCCGGCGCCGGTGATATCGACTTCAGCGCCGCGTACGATCGCGCAGCCGGACGGGTGGCCGAAGCCAGCATCAAGACAACCGATATCGACATCGCCGCACTCTACGAAAAGCTGCTGAAGCCGGCATTGCAGGCCACGGTGCTGGGAGACCTGCGCTGGGATGGGCGTGCCGATATCGCACTCGAGGTCAAGGACGGCGCCGTGGCCGGCGCGGACCTGGTCCTGAAGCGGGTGTCGGTTGAAGACAAGGGCCGTCGTTTCGCCTTGTTCGGGCTGGAAGGCAGTGTGCCATGGCAACGCGATCGGCTGACGATGGCGCGGATTAAAATGACGGGAGGAGAACTGCTGCGCGTGCCTCTTGGCGCCGTTGATTTGCCGCTTGAACTGCGCGGTATGCGCTTGCGCGCCAGGCGGCTGGAAATCCCGGTGCTCGATGGCCGCATCAGCATCGGCGATTTCGACGCCAGTGGTGAAGGGCCGGAGTGGCACTGGCGCTTCAGCGGCAACATCGCGCCGATTTCGATGGAGCGACTGACTTCCTCGCTCGGCGTGCCAGTAATGCGTGGCACACTGTCTGCGGTGATTCCGACCGTGAGCTATCAACAGTCAACGCTGAAAGTCGACGGCGCGTTGCTGTTCAGGGTATTCGACGGCGATATTACGGCGCGCAATCTGGCGCTGGAAAGTCCCCTGGGGCGGGTGCCGAGACTGACGGCGGACGTCGACATGCGCAATCTGGACCTTGATCTGCTGACGCGCGCTTATTCCTTCGGAAACATGACCGGGCGTGTCGATGCGCGGATTTCCGGTCTTGAACTCGTCAACTGGCAGCCGGTCCAATTCGACGCGCGCATCGTAAGCAGCGCAGGCGACTATCCGCGCAAGATAAGCCAGGCCGCCGTGCAGAACATCTCGGCGCTGGGTGGTGCCGGTGCGGCGACAGCGATCCAGCGCAGTTTCCTGCGATTTTTCGAGCAATTCGGCTATGAGAAGCTGGGTTTGGGCTGTAAATTGCGCAATAACGTATGCGAGATGAGCGGGATAGAGGACGCGCCGCAAGGATTTGTCATCATCAAGGGCGGCGGCATACCGGCAATTTCGGTGATCGGCTACAATCGCCAGGTGGATTGGCGTGAACTGGTTGATCGGCTGAAGCGCATCACCCAGGACAATGTGCGGGCGATCGTCAAATAGGGAAAGGCGGCATATGCGGTGCAGACAGACGGCGATTGTGATGGCAGTGCTGGGCGCGTGTACGCTTGCCGGCTGCGTGACCATCAATATCTATTTCCCGGCGGCCGCGGCGGAGAAGGCGGCCGACAGGATCATCGACGAAGTATGGCAGATCAAGAAAGACGGCGATGCCGCCAAGGCAGACAAACCGGCAGTGCCGCAGTAAAGGAGAACATATGAAAACGGCGATGTGGTTACGCATGGGGCTGATTGCGCTTGCGCTGGAATTTAGCGGTCAGGCGTTGGCCCAGGCCAATCTTGAAATCAATACGCCTGCCATTGCCGGCCTGCAGTCGGGCATGCAGCAGCGCCACTTACAGCTTGCGGGTTTTTATGCCAGCGGTGCGGTCGGCCTCACCCGCGACGGCAGCATCGCGTTGCGTGATGCCAATGCGGTGCCGTTGCCGCAGCGCCAGCAGGTCAACTCGCTGATTGCCGCGGAAAATCAGGATCGTGCAGCGCTGTACCGCGAGATTGCGCGCGCCAACGGCAAGCCTGAATGGGAGAGCGATATTCGGGCGACGTTTGCCCAGCGCTGGATCCAGAAGGCGCAGCCTGGATGGTATTACCAGAATGCGGGCGGGGTCTGGACACGAAAATAGAACCGGGATGCACCGAGCGTCGGCATATTTATATAACCTATTGTTTTAATTAATATTTTTGAACCCTGTTCTAGTATTCGATATCGAGACCATTCCCGACGTCGAGGGATTACGCAAGCTGCACAACCTTGGCGGGGAAATCGCGGATCGCGATGTCGCCGAGATGGCTTTCCAGTTGCGCCGCCAGACCACCGGCAGCGATTTTCTGCAGCTGCACCTGCATCGCGTCATCGTCATTTCCTGCGCGCTGCGCGAGCGCGACCATTTCCGGGTGTGGTCGCTGGGCGAGGCCGGCGACGACGAGGGCACGCTGATCCAGCGTTTTTTCGATGGCATCGACAAGTACACGCCCCAGCTGGTGTCGTGGAACGGCGGCGGTTTCGATCTTCCCGTCATGCATTACCGCGGCCTCGTGCATGGCGTGAATGCCGCGCGTTACTGGGAAATGGGCGAAGGCGATTACAAGGACAGCCGCGACTTCAAATGGAACAACTACATCAGCCGCTATCACAGCCGGCATCTCGACCTGATGGATCTGCTGGCGCTCTATCAGCCGCGCGCCAACGCGCCGCTCGACGCCATCGCGCAACTGATGGGACTGCCGGGCAAGCTCGGCATGGACGGCTCGGGCGTATGGGAGGCCTGGCAGAATGGGAAAATCGCCGAAATCCGTGATTACTGCGAGACCGATGTCGCCAACACCTATCTCGTGTTCCTGCGCTTCCAGCTGATGCGCGGCGTGCTCGATGCGCAGCAGCATCGCGCCGAATGCGACCTGGTGCGGGCGACACTGGGCAAGTCGGCCGCGCCGCACTGGAAGGAATTCCTGCAATTGTGGCGATCCTGAACAATCCGCCCGCATATTGCAGCAGGCCTGCCGGCTGAACTCCCCCGCGCTGCCCCGCTTTTTACCGCAACAGCGCCACATCATGTATCAACTGTTCATCGAATCCCTGGATCACGAAGGTCGCGGCGTCGCGCACCACGAAGGCAAGGCGATTTTCGTCGATGGCGCACTGCCGGGCGAAATGGTGGAGGCCTCGCCTTACCGCAAGAAGCCAAGTTTCGAACTCGCCGCGCTCGGCAAAGTGCTCAAGCCCAGCGCCATGCGCGCAGATCCGCAGTGCGCATATTTCGGCGTCTGTGGCGGCTGCAGCCTGCAGCATTTCGACGCGCGTGCCCAGGTGGCGGCCAAGCAGCGGGTGCTGGAAGACAATCTGTGGCATATCGGCAGGGTTGTACCAGGACAAATTCTGCCGCCGATTTACGGGCCGGCCTGGGGCTACCGTCAGCGTGCGCGTTTTTCGGTGCGCCACGTCTTCAAGAAGGGCGGCACGCTGGTGGGCTTTCGCGAAAAGCGCAGCAGTTACGTTACGGACATGCGCAGCTGCGAAGTCATGCCGCAACGCATATCCGCGCTGCTGCCGCCCCTGCGCGAAATTCTCGCCCGCCTGTCCATCTCCGGGCGCGTGCCGCAGGTCGAAGTGGCGCTCGGCGATGCGGTCGATGTGCTGGTGCTGCGTATTCTGCAGTCTCTGAATGGCGAAGACGAGGCGTTGCTCAGGGAATTTGCCGACCGGCATGACGTGCAGCTGTACCTGCAGCCGAAGGGGCCGGACTCCGCATACGCCTTTCATCCCGCGCACGCAGCAGACTTGTATTACACGCTGCCCGAATTCGGTCTCAAAATCCGTTTCACGCCGACCGATTTCACCCAGGTCAATCAGGAAATAAACCGTGTCCTGGTGCGGCGCGCGCTGACGTTGCTGGCGCCCCGGCCCGGCGAGCATATCGCCGACATGTTCTGCGGCATCGGCAATTTCTCGCTGGCCATCGCGCGCCGTGGTGCGAGCATTACCGGCATTGAAGGCAGCCCGGCGCTGGTCGGGCGGGCGGCGGAAAACGCCGCCGCCAACGGATTGGGAGACTGCGCGCGATTCATGAAAATGGACCTGTTCAAGATCGACGCCGCCGCGCTCGCTGCTCTGGGGCGCTGCGATCGCATGCTGATCGACCCGCCGCGCGACGGCGCGGTCGAGCTGATCAAGGCGATCGGAGAAAACGCGCCGGCGCGCATCGTTTACGTTTCCTGCAATCCGGCAACACTGGCGCGTGATGCCGGTTTGCTGGTGCAGACCAAGGGCTATCGCCTGAGCAGCGCAGGGGTAATCAATATGTTTCCGCACACCTCGCACGTGGAGTCGATCGCGGTATTCGATCTCGGGTGAGGCGAGAGGTGACGTACAAAAGAAACGGGGCGCCTTGGCGCCCCGTCCTGTTTCTTGCTCCCGGTTGAGGTACTTAGTCGCGCTCTCCGGTCAGGGCCATCAGCAGATGCAACAGGTTGGCGAAAATATTGAACAGGCTCATGTAGACGCCGGTGGTCGCCATGATGTAGTTGGTTTCACCGCCGTTGACGATGCGCGACAGA
>CAKKQX010000066.1 GCA_919902235.1 Burkholderiales bacterium | reverse complement strand
GTGGAAAATGGAAATAGCCGCGCCGTTTCAGAAGCACAGTCCGACCAGCCGCGAGGCCGCGCGTGCGATCTCGGGTAAAGTCGGGCCGATGGAGCGGGAACTGTTGGTACTCTTTTTCCACGCTGGCGACTACGGTTGGACCGACGATGCTCTGATTGAGAAAGTCGGCACGCAGTCGGTGCGCCCGCGGCGGATCTATCTCACGGCGATCGGCAAGCTGCGCGACTCCGGCACGACGCGAAAGACGCGCACGGGCAGGAATGCGGTCGTTTGGTTGCTCGCCTGATGCGCCGCGCCTCCAAAGTAGACGGCCAGCAGTCCGTTATTGTGGCCGCGTTGCGGCGCGTCGGCTGGCAGGTGCGCTCAACCTCGATGGTTGGCGACGATTTCCCGGATCTGATTTGCGCGAGTCGCGGGCGCACTGTACTATTCGAGGTGAAGTCGGCCGGCAAGGAGCAGACGCAAGGCCAGCGCGAGTTCTCCGAACACTGGCCGGGCGAGCTCTACGTGGTGCGAACGGTCGAGGAAGCGCTGGCGGCGGTGCTCGGCAAAGAGGTCATGCGGTGATTCGTTTGACCTTCGCTCCACAGTAGCCGCAGCGCTTAGTCGCGCGGCAGATTTTCGCAATCGACCGCGCTACCGCCTGATGCGAACATTCGGCCGCTTGCGCCGCCTCTATGCGCGTTTTGCCGTCCACCAGCACCAGCAGCGCGCCCAGCGTCGCTCGGCCATCAATCGACAGACGCGTCATTGCGAGCGCGGCTTTGAATTCGGTGAGGGTCATTCGATTATGTTTGGCAATTGCTGCAACTTGAATTCATTCAGTAACTGTTGCTTCGCAATTTCTATCGACGGAACGTAAACCATGTGCCGCACGCACATGAGCGTCCAACAAATACTCAAAGAATTGTGCAGAATCCACCCAACACGATCAGCACCGACAAAAAAATCGGTCGTGTTGTCAGTTAACTCCACCCACCTCACAACTCAATCTCCACGCGCCCCATCCAGACAGGCGTAACCCCAGCCCCCTTGGGCACCACGGCCAAACAGCGCACGGCGGGCGGTGCGTCGCCCCAGCCGGTCATTCCATCCGTGAGGACCACAACGAGACTCGGCTTCGGCCGCAGTTCGCACGCCCGGTCAATGCCGACGCGCATATCGGTCCCGCCGCCGCCGCGCAGCTT
>CAKKQX010000065.1 GCA_919902235.1 Burkholderiales bacterium | reverse complement strand
GATTCCGTCGCCGGCCGCTACGACCTGATGAACGACCTGATGTCGGCCGGTTTGCATCGACTCTGGAAACGCTTCACGATAGCGCAAAGCCTGGTGCGCCCCGGAGAACGCGTGCTGGATGTCGCCAGCGGCACCGCCGATCTCGCCCGCCTGTTTGCGCGCCGCGTGGGCAGCAGCGGCACCGTGGTGGTCACCGACATCAATGCCGCCATGCTTAAAATCGGCCGCGACCGCCTGCTGAATGAAGGCATCGTCGCGCCGGCAATGCAATGCGACGCCGAGAAACTGCCGTTTCGGGGCGACTTTTTCGACTGCGTGAGTGTCGCTTTCGGGCTGCGCAACATGACGCACAAGGAAATCGCGCTCGCCGAAATGCTGCGCGTGCTCAAGCCGGGCGGCAGATTGCTGGTGCTGGAATTCTCAAAGGTATGGAAACCGCTGCAAACGCTGTACGACACCTATTCGTTCCAGCTGCTGCCCAAGCTGGGCAAACTCATCACCGGCGACCCCGACAGCTATCGCTATCTGGCCGAGTCGATTCGCATGCACCCCGATCAGGAGCAGCTGCGGCAAATGATGGAACGTGCCGGTTTCGAACGGGTCGAATACTTCAACCTGGCGGCCGGCGTCGTGGCGCTGCACAAGGCATATAAACTTTAATCTCGGCAGGCCGGTACAATTACAATCCGCGGTATAGAATGCTCGTCCAGATGCCCAGAGGCCCATATGAAAACCCTTACCATTCTCCTCGCCACCTTTTTCACGCTCAGCCTGTTTGCTTTCGACGCCGATGCAAGGCGTTTGGGCGGTGCCCGCAGTATCGGCAAGCAGCGTGAAGCCATCAGCCCGCAGCAGGCGGCACCGAAAACCCCTGCCCAGCAGCAGGCCGCCGCAGGCACCCCTGCGCAACAGCCTGCCGGCGCCAGCAAGTGGCTCGGCCCGCTGGCCGGGCTGGCGCTGGGCGCCGGTCTCGCGGCGCTGTTCCTGAACAACGGCCTGGCGGGCGCGCTGGCCGGCATATTGATGATCGCCGCGCTTATTGCCGCCGCCATGTTCGTGATGCGCCTGCTGCGCGCTAAAACCCCGAACGCGCCCCTCCAGTATGCGGGCGCCGGCGCACCAAACAGCCAAAACAACCCCATTCCCAACCTCCTTTCCGCTGCGCCCGTGTTCGGCGGCGGTGCCGGCGCAAATTCGGTTGCGGCAACTGCCGGCCGCTGGCCGGCAGGATTCGATGCCGATGAATTCGCGCGCCATGCCAAGCTCAACTTCGTGCGCCTGCAGGCGGCGCACGATGCGCGGGACCTGTCGACGATGCGCGACTTTCTCGCGCCCCAGATGTACACCGAGATCGAGGCTGACATCCAGACCGCCGGCGATGCGCCGCAGAAAACCGACGTGGTCACGCTCAACAGCGAAGTGCTCGATGTAGTCACAGACAACAGTTATTACCTGGTAAGCGTGCGTTTCACCGGCTTGATTCGCGAAACTGCCGGCGCCGAGCCTCAGCAATTCAGCGAAATCTGGCATCTGGAGAAACCGGTTGACGGCCAAAGCGGCTGGCTGATCGCCGGCATCCAGCAGGGCTGACTAGCGCAAATCCAACCTGCAAAACTCCCGGGCCTGAAACCCGGGAGTTTTTATTTATAAGCCTTTTTATGTTCGCCCCCGCCATCTCGGCATCGATCAACCACCTTCTGCGCA
>CAKKQX010000064.1 GCA_919902235.1 Burkholderiales bacterium | reverse complement strand
CGCGGCTTGGCGCGAACATGCTGCGCCCCAGCCAACGCCACAAGGTGGCTCCGCCGCGGCCGCCACCCTGCACACGCAGCTGTCCCGCTTTCATTTCGGTTTGCGCATCGCTGTCGCCGGTCCAGATTTCCGTCAACGCGCGCACGCTGGCTTCGACAATAACCATGATTTCATGGCCCGGGTCGTCGCGGCACAGATCAGCGACGCCGTTTTCCACCACCAGCCACCATACGCGCTCGCCTGCGCGCGCGTCGCTGAAGCTGAAGTGGATCACCACCCGCCGTCCCGTGGGGAATTCGTCCAGCCTGATGAA
Organism: Burkholderiales bacterium; assembly: GCA_919902235.1. Taxonomy (GTDB): domain Bacteria; phylum Pseudomonadota; class Gammaproteobacteria; order Burkholderiales; family SG8-41; genus CAKKQX01. The sequence goes on along the minus strand of CAKKQX010000064.1, from coordinate 8,719 downwards.
GCGCCGGATGTCCCACATCAGAAATCCGGCATCGAGCTGTTCGCGCTTGAGTCGGCTGCCGATCCAGCGCGCCCCCCAGTGGCCGATGGTCACGATGATGGGCCGCAGTTCCTCACCGGCCCGGGTCAACTGGTACTCCCAGCTTTCCGCACCGCGTTGACGCTGCACGATGCCCATCTGTTCAAGTTTGCGCAGGCGTTTCACCAGCAACGTGGGCGACATGCGCGGCACGCCGCGCCGGATGTCATTGAAGCGCCGGCTGCCGCACAGCAGTTCGCGCACCACCAGCGGTGTCCACAACTCGCCAAAGATCTCGGCGCCGCGGGCGACGGTGCAGAACTGTCCGTAGTCAGGCATGGCTGAAGTATAAGAAGGTCGCGCTAACTACACAATCTGAACTTGAGCCTTGCGCGCGCTCTGGCAAGCTTCGCACATGGCGCAGACCGCGCCGCTAACGAGGAGAGTAACCATGGACACTACTACCCCTGCATTCGATCCAGTGAAATTCAAGGCCGCCACCCGGGCGCAATGGGAGTCCGCGGCAGAGGCATGGAACCGCTGGGGGCCGTTCATCGGCCGCTGGCTGGCGCCGGCCACCGAAGCCATGCTGGACATGGCCCATATCGTGCCGGGCAGCCAGGTGCTCGACGTGGCCGCAGGCGCGGGAGAACAAACCCTGGCCGCCGCGCGCCGCGTCGGGCCGCAGGGCCGCGTGCTCGCAACCGATATCTCGCCCGCGATTCTGGATTATGCCCAGCAAGCAGCGCGGGGCGCAGGCCTGCGCAACGTCGAGACGCGGGAACTCGACGGCGAGCGTCACGACGTTCTGGACGAAGCCGCTTTCGATGCGGTGATTTCGCGGGTGGGGCTGATTTACTTTCCCGATCAGCAGGGCGCACTTCGCGGACTGCACCGCTGCCTGAAACCCGGCGGCCGCATTTCGGTTGTCGTCTATTCGATTCCCGAACACAATTGCTTCTTTTCGATTCCCGTGAACATCATCCGTCGCCGCGCGAAGCTGCCGCCGCCGCTGCCCGGGCAACCGGGACCGTTCTCGCTGGGAGCCGACGGGGTGCTGGCGGCAACACTGGCACGCGCGGGCTTCCGCGACGCGCAGGTCAGGTGCATCGCTTCGCCGGTCAGGCTGCCCTCGGCGGCGGAATGCGTGCGCTTCGAGCGCGAATCGTTCGGCGCGCTGCACCAGATGATGGCTGCACTGAGCGCGGCGGAACGCGACGAGACGTGGCAGGAAATCGAAACCGAACTGCGCCGGTTCGAAGGGCCGGCCGGCTTCAGCGGCCCCTGCGAAATGCTGGTCGGCGCAGCAAGCAAATAACCGTATCAGGCAGCCCAACACGTCAAGGAGGTGAAATCATGCCACGCATCGCCATCATCCAGAAGGCACCGGCATTCCTCGACCGGGATAAAACCATCGCCATCGCGCTCGATGCCATACGCGATGCGGCGGCCGGCGGGGCGCAGCTCATCGTGTTCCCGGAGGCGTTCATCGCCGGTTATCCCGCCTGGATCTGGCGCCTGCGCCCCGGGGGCGACATGGGCCTCTGCGAGCAGTTGCATGCGGCGCTGATCAAGAGCGCCGTGAGCATCGCGGACGATGATCTCGCGCCGCTGTGCGATGCCGCGAAGGAACGCGGGGTGACCGTGGTATGCGGGATGCACGAACGCGACACCGCATCCAGCCGTGGCACGCTTTACAACACCGCGGTCATCATCGGTGCCGACGGCCGCATCCGCAACCGCCATCGCAAGCTGATGCCGACCAATCCCGAGCGCATGGTGTGGGGCTGGGGCGACGGATCGGGTTTGAAAACCGTGGACAGTACCTGCGGCCGCATCGGCACGCTCATTTGCTGGGAGAATTACATGCCGCTGGCGCGCTACGCCCTGTATGCCCAGGGCGTGGATGTTTACATTGCGCCGACCTATGACACCGGAGAACGCTGGCTCGCGACCATGCAGCACATCGCGCGCGAAGGCGGATGCTGGGTGCTCGGCAGCGGCTGCGCGTTTCGCGGCAGCGACCTGCCCGTGTCCTTCCCGTCGCGGCAAACGCTGTATCCGAATCTGGATGAGTGGATCAACGCCGGCGATTCGGTGGTCGTCGCCCCCGGCGGGAAAATTGTCGCCGGCCCGATGCATAATGAGTCGGGAATCCTCTACGCGGACATCGATCCCGATCAGGTCATCAACGCGCGCCGCAGCCTGGACGTCGTGGGCCATTACGCCCGGCCCGATATCTTCCGGGTGGAGGTCAAAACCAGCCCGCTCAAGGCGGCGGAATTCGGCTAAACACCGTACCCAAAATACGATGCCCCGCCGCGGGTTGCCGGGGCGCCTGTTTTACTCGGGCGTCGCTGCCCGGTTGTGGGGCCAGCGCGTTCCGCGGACAACATCATTCCGCCACCACGCTGCTGCGCCCGGAACGCCGCGCCTTGTACATCAGATCATCCGTGCGGCGGACCAGGGCATCGGCATTTTCGTCGCCTTCGAACCCGCATACGCCGAAACTGCAGGTGACCCGCGCGGTGGTGTCGAAACTGGCTGCGGCGATGATAGTGCGCAGGCGCTCCGCGAGGCTGACCGCGTGGCTCAGACCGGTGCTGGGCGTGATGATGAGAAACTCTTCTCCGCTGTAACGGCAAAGCCTGTCGATGCCACGCAATTGCTCGCGCACCAGTTGCGCGATGGCGACCAGCACGCGGTCGCCGGCCACGTGGCCGAGATCGTCGTTGATTTCCTTGAACTGGTCGATGTCGAACATGATTACCGAGAGCACACCGCCGTAGCGTTGCACCCGGTGGACCTCGATTTCGAGGAAATCATAGAGCGAGCGCCGGTTGTAGGCGTTGGTGAGGGGATCGCGGTCCACCATTCCGCGCAAATAATCTTCGGTGCGTTTGCGCGCGGTGATGTCCTGATTGACCATGACGGCGCCGCCGATGCCGCCTTGCTCATCCGTGATCGGCAGGGCCGAATTGAGGACGATTCTATGCGTGCCGTCGCCACATTCGATTTCCACTTCCTCGTCAATCGAAGTGCTGCCCTTGCGGATGGCACGCGCGGTGACCCACTCTTCGGTGGAAATGCGCTTGCCGTCGGAGTACAGCCAGCCTTTGTATTCAGCGGGCCGCGCCACCCCGGTGTTGCCCGCGCCACCCCAGATCTGCTGGCCGGCGGGATTGCCATAGATAATTCGGCCGGCGTCGTCCGTGATCCAGACACCGACCGGCAGGGCTTCGACCACCTTCCTGAATATATCGCTGTGATCAAGAATCGACATGGAATGGCACCTCCTGCAGATGGCATGAACGTGACGACAACTCCCGGCGGCAAGGCCTGTGTCGGTTAGAACGCATTACAAAATGAGGAGATGAATTCCCTCATACCCCCTTATTCACGGCCTGTTGCAGATCATTCTGTAACAAGCTCTTAATGGGTGCAGTGGCCGCGATAGCTATGTAACGGTAACATATTGTTTTAATTCATTTGTTATGCGGACTGTGGGCAGGGCGTTTACTCTTCGTTTCACGGCGCACTATATAACCGCGGCGCAGCCGCGCATAGAGGGAAACTTGGCGACCTCCTGTTCGGCCGCATGCGGTGGTCTGTTGATTTTGCTTAGGCCGCCAACCGCTCTTTCGGCGAGAACGCGCGCTGCAGTTCCTGGCGAGTTGCGCCGGTCGCAAAAAGGGCGCGCACGATCAAATCGAGCGAGACCGAGGGATCGCCGGCTTCGATCTTGGCGACGCGGGACTGGCTCGATTTTATGCGCTTGGCCAACTCGCTTTGTGAAAGGCCGTGCTTCTGGCGCGACTGCTTCACCGCGCCGATGAGGGACAGCCTGAGTTCGACCAACATGGCCTCTTCATCGCTCAGTTGAAGGAAGTCCTGAGCACTGCCGGCTTTCCAGCCGGCGGCCTGCAATCTCTTGAGTTTTCCGGTTTTCATTGATTTGCTCCTGCCATGGTCATATTGCAATGTATAACTGCAGCCGCTTCTTGCATGTGTCGATCACGGACTTTGGTGTTTGCTGCGTCGTTTTGGCGAACACTTCGAGAATCACGATTGCTTCGGCATCGACGTGATAGACGATACGCCAAGTCTTGTTTGCGTCCTGTATCCGCAGTTCGTGACAGGCTTTGCCGATGCCCGGCATGGGACGCGAATGCGGAAGCGGGAGATTCTCGCTGCATTGCAGGCGGCGCAGCAGTACGCCCGCTTCTATCCTTGCCTCAGCCGAGAAAGGCGGGGTTTTGATCTCGCCATGCAGCCACACCAGCGGCTTGTTGGCTTTGCGCATGAAATGCAGTATATGTCATATTTGACATATCCGCAAGCGGATTGCCGTCAGTGCTGATTTATCCCTTGCCCGCCGTTTCCAGCACGATCGCGATGCCGCGCACGATGTGGTCGAGCGCCATGGCAGGCGCCTTGCTGCCGCGCGCGACCTGGCCGGGCAGGCAGGGCACGTGCAAAAAGCCGCCGCGCAACGGGCGCTCGCTGTTCGCGGCGTAGTGCATGAGGCTGTAGAACACGTGATTGCAGACGAAGGTGCCGGCGCTGTTGGAAATTTCCGCGGGCAGTTGCGCCGCCTGCAGCGCGGCGAGCGCTTTTTTCACCGGCAGGGTGGAGAAGTAGGCCGCGGGTGCGTTGGCGACGACCGGCGTGTCCTGGGGTTGCGCGCCGTCATTGTCGGCGCTGCGCGCATCCTGCAGGTTGATCGCAACCCGCTCCACGCACAGCGCGGCACGGTCGCCGGCCTGTCCGACGCACAGCACGATCTCGGGCCAGGTCTGCGCGATCGCAACTTCCAGCGCCGCGCGTGAGCGCGCGTACGAAGTCGGCAGCACCGCGGTGACGACGTCGAGTTTGGCGATGCGCGCGGGCAGGCGCGACACCGCTTCGAGCGATGCATTGACGCGCTCGCCGCCGAAGGGCTCGAAGGCGGTGACCAGGGCTTTCATCGGTTAAGCCTTGCGTAATGGATTGCTGAATTTGATTATTGGATACGGGTTTTGTTGCTTTTCATCCGGCCTGCCCGTCACTGTCGCCGGGCGCGGCGGTGTTCCGGAAATGTTTTTTTATTTCGGGGCCGTGCGCATGTTTAAAAAACATAATAAAAACAATATGTTATGTATTTACCCTCAATCTTTGGCCCTGGCTTCGGCAAAGGCCGGCAGCGGACTGGCGCCGAGGCGGCCAATGAGCGGCAGCTTGATGGCGGGGGAGAAAGGATCGATGCCGAAGGTGAGGCCGAGCACATTGAGTTCCACGCCTTCAACGCTGCTCGCCAGTAAGCCGAGCAGGCCATAGAACGAAAACTGCAGGCCGCTGCCGCTGGGCGCTTTCGCAAACACCTGGTCGCGCAAATAATCCTTGCCGATCGCGGTCGGCGGCAGGTGCACTTCGAGTTCGGGCACTGCGCGCGCCACCCACGCGGTGAAGGTGTTGGAATTGGGGCCGGGCCAGGCGGAATATTCGCCGGCATAAGGGTAGCTGCGCGCAGCCTGATCGATGCGCGGAATCAGCGCTTCTGCTTCGGCGCCGCGCTTGTCGGCGAGCAATTCCGGCGCGTTGCCGTACCAGCGCGCATCGGCGGCGCGCTGGCGTATCGAAACCGCGGAATCGCTCCAGCGCAGCTGCCAGCCGATGACTTCATAGACGGTGTAGGCGCCGGCCCTGGCCGGTTTCACCGCAATCCAGGTGTGCACGCCGAAATAGCCGCGCCAGCCCCAGGTGCGCGCACTGTAAACCTGCACTACGGCTTCGGGCGTGGTTGCGGCATCGGGCGCGAGGCCGACCGGCTCGCTGCTCGCGTTGCGCCAGCCTTGCGCGCCGCTCACGGCGCAAGTCAGGGCCATGACGCATGCGGCAAGCGTGGAAAGGGAAACACGCAGGAGGTGTTTGAGGGTCATGTCACGCTGTTCGAGCGCGGCTGCACGCGGCAAGTTCCGCGGGCCGGGCGCATAATTCCAGCAGTTGCAGCCGCCCGGATGGGCGGTGTATATCGCGAAATCCGCCATTAATGTTGGCGGATTTGTCGGGTCATTCTTTTTGTTTGACCCACGAATCGCGCAGCGTCACCGCGCGATTGAACACCGGCGCGCCGGGCCTGGAATCGACGCGGTCGGCAATGAAGTAACCATGACGCTCGAACTGAAAGCGTTCTTCCGGGCGCGCATTTTTCAGCGCGGGTTCGAGTTGCGCGGTGATGATTTTCATCGAATCCGGGCTCAGGTCGTCGAGCCAGCCCCGTTCTTCGTCAACCCCGCCCCTATCCCGGCCCTCCCCTTGGGGGGGCGGGGATGATTTGCCGGGATGCGCGGTTTTGAACAGGCGGTCGTAGAGCCGCACTTCGGCGGCATAGGCGTGTCTGGCCGATACCCAGTGGATGTTGCCTTTGACTTTCACCTTGTCGGCGCCGGGCGAGCCGGATTTGGTGTCGGCATCGTATTCGCAGTGCACGGCAATGACCTTGCCTTGCGCGTCTTTGTCGCAGCCTGTGCACTTCACCACGAAGCCGTAACGCAGGCGCACGCTGTTGCCGGGGAACAGGCGGAAATATCCTTTGGGCGGAATTTCCACAAAATCTTCGCGCTCTATCCACAATTCTTTCGAGAACGGCAGCGCGCGTTTTCCCAACTCCGGCTGCTGCGGATGGTTGGGGGCGTGGCACGCTTCTTCCTGGTCCGCGGGGTAGTTGTCGACGACGAGCCTGACCGGATCGAGCACCGCGATACGCCGCTCGGCGAATTCGTTGAGGTTTTCGCGCATGCAGTCTTCGAGGATGGCGTACTCGATCCACGAATCGGATTTCGACACGCCGATGCGCTCGGCGAATATACGGAAACCCTCCGGCGTGTAGCCGCGGCGGCGTGCGCCTACCAGCGTCGGCAGCCGCGGGTCGTCCCAGCCGGTGACGTGGTTTTCCTCCACAAGCTGGATTAATTTTCTTTTGGAAAGAACAACATACGTCAGGTTGAGGCGCGCGAACTCGATCTGCTGCGGCGGCGGGCGCTGCAGCAGTCCCGCGGCGGCGAGGCGTTCGAGCAGCCAGTCGTAGAACGGCCGCTGGTCTTCGAACTCCAGCGTGCACAGCGAGTGCGTGATGTTCTCCAGCGCGTCCTCGATCGGGTGCGCGTAGGTGTACATCGGGTAGATGCACCATTTGTCGCCGCTACGATGGTGCGCCGCCTTGCGGATGCGGTAGATCGCGGGATCGCGCAGGTTGATATTGGGCGAGGCCATGTCGATTTTTGCGCGCAGCACGTGCGCACCCTCGGCGTATGCGCCGTCGCGCATGCCGCGCAACAACTGCAGATTCTCCTCAACGCTGCGCTCGCGGTAAGGACTGTTCCTGCCGGGTTCGGTGAGCGTGCCGCGCAGCGCGCGCATCTCGGCGGCGGGCAGGCTGTCGACGTAGGCGTGACCGGTTTCGATCAGGCACTGCGCCGCGCGGTACATGAAGTCGAAGTAGTCGCTGGCGTAATAGAGATTAGCACCCCAGTCGAAACCCAGCCATTGCACCGCGCCGATGATGGAATCGACGTACTCCTGCTCTTCTTTTTCCGGATTGGTGTCGTCGAAGCGCAGGTGGCAGGCGCCGCCGTAGTCGCGCGCGAGGCCGAAGTTGAGGCAGATCGATTTGGCGTGGCCGATGTGCAGATAGCCGTTGGGCTCCGGCGGAAAGCGCGTGCGGATTTTCGCCGGATCGGCGGGCGCGCCCGCATGCGCGGCGGCCGGGCCGGGTTTGCCGCCCCAGGCGCGCGCGGCGAACCTGCCTTGCGCAAGGTCGGCGTCTATCGCCTGACGGATGAAATTGGACGCGGGAGGGGCGTGCGGCGCGATTTTCCTGTTTTTGGCTGGAGCGGTGTCGGACATGGGGCGGTTTTTCGTATGAGCCCGCTATTCTATACGATGCTCCCGCGCCGTCTGCACGGAAATGCAGGCAATCGCCGCCTCCCTTGTCAGCGTTTCAATTGTCGATTTTGACGTTGGCTGCCCGTATGACCTTCGCCCACTTGGCGACTTCCTCCTTGAGGAAGACGGTGAATTCGGCGGAGGTGCTGCCGACCGGTTCGATGCCGAGTTGCAAAAAGCGGTCTCTGACGTCCTGCCGGCGCGCGATGGCGCCGACCGCGCCCGACAATTTTTCGACCACCGGCCTGGGCGTGCCGGCGGGCGCCAGCCAGCCGACCCAGGTGCCGCCGACCACCGGCACGCCGGATTCGATGAGCGTCGGCAGTTCGGGCGCGACCGCCACCGCCACCCGTTTCTCGGAGGCCATGCCCAGCGCTTTGATTTTGCCGGACCTGACGTGCGGCAGCATGGACGAAGGCACGTCCATCATCACGCTTATCTGTCCGCCCACCAGTTCCTGCAGTGCCGGAGCGGTGCCCTTGTAAGGCACGTGCACCATGCGGATGCCGGTCGTCAGCATCAGCAGTTCGGTGGTCAGGTGCGCCGCGGCGCCGACGCCGCTTGATGCGAACGTGAGCTGTCCGGGCCTGGTCTTCGCCAGAGCGACCAGATCCTTGATCGTGGTAACGGGCAGCGCGTTGGTCACGCACACGATCAGCGGTGCGGTGGCGATCAGCGACACGTGCTCGAAGTTCTTGATCGAGTCGTAGGGCAGTTTCGGATACAGCGTCTGGTTTGCCGCGTGCGCGGCGATCACCGAAGCGAGCGTATGGCCGTC
>CAKKQX010000063.1 GCA_919902235.1 Burkholderiales bacterium | reverse complement strand
GAACTGCATGCAGTATGCTCTACAGCACTGACCCTGTTCCGCGACTTGACCGTTTATCTCAAGCCGATACTTCCGCAAATTGCACGACGTGTGGAACAACTGCTCAACTTGACTGAACTGCGCTGGACAGACACGGCCAATAAATTACCGGCAGGTCATGGCATCAACGCTTATCAACACCTGATGACCCGCATCGATCCCAAACAAATTGCCGCCATGGTCGCAGCCAACAAGGAAAATCTGCAAATGACGACTGCCCCCTCTCCCCAGCCCTCTCCCACGGGGGGAGAGGGTGAGAACAGCGCCGCTGGCGCGGCGACGATAACGATTGATGATTTCTCGAAGATTGATTTGCGGGTCGCCAGAATAGTGAATGCCGAACACGTCGAAGGCGCCGACAAGCTGCTGAAGCTCACGCTCGATGTCGGCGCGCTGGGCACGCGCCAGGTGTTTGCCGGCATCAAGTCGGCTTACGATCCCGAGGCGCTCAAGGGCCGGCTCACGGTGATGGTCGCCAATCTCGCGCCGCGCAAGATGAAGTTCGGCGTGTCGGAAGGCATGGTGCTTGCCGCCAGCGGTGAGGCGCCAGGACTGTTCCTGCTGGCGCCCGACTCCGGCGCCCAGCCCGGCATGAAGATCAAGTAGACAGGAATATGCTGGAGTTATCGGGCTGTTTGTGACACCCACACCGGGAAATTGATATATGTTATTGTTTTTATTATATTTTCTTGGCGTCTTGGCGTCTTGGCGGCTGATATGAAAATCCACAGCGTCGAAGCCATCGCCATCGACATCCCGCTCAAAAAAAACTTCGGCGGCTCGACTTACTCCGTGCTCAAGCGCTGCACGGTCATCACGCGCCTGCGCACCCACGACGGCCTGGTGAGCGAGGTCTACAACGGCGACAACCGTGAACGCAGCAGCGAGATCGCGCGCATCATCGAAGACGAACTGTTGCCGCTGGCCAAAGGCATGCGCATTTTCGAGTACGAGCGCATCTGGGAAAAGATGTTCGCGCTCACGCATGCCAGCCGCGACCGCAAAACCCTGCTCGAAGCCATCGCCTGCATGGACTGCGCAATCTGGGATCTCATCGGCAAGGCGCTGAAGAAAACGGTGCGTGAACTGCTGGGCGGCTACCGCGAGCGCCTGCCGATTATTTCCATCGGCGGCTATTACATGCCGGGCAAGAAACTTGCGGATTTCGGAAAAGAAGTCGAGTCCTACCGCAAGGCCGGCATGGCGGGCTGCAAATTCAAGGTCGGCGGCCTCACGCCGGAAGAAGACGCCAGACGTGTCGCAGTCGCACGCAAAGCGGTGGGCGACGATTTCATTTTGTGCGTGGATGCCAACCGCGGCTGGAGCGCGCAGGACGCCATCCGCTTCGCACGGCTGATCGAGCCGCTGAACATCCGCTGGTTCGAAGAACCCTGCCACTGGCACGACGATGCCGCGATGATGGCACGCGTGCGCCGGTCAATACGTATTCCGGTCACCGCCGGCCAGTGCGAGATCACCAGTCAGGGCGTGAGACGGCTGATCGACGCCGGCGCGGTCGATTTCGTCAACTACGACGTATCCGAAGGCGGCGGCGTCACCGACTGGAAACGCGCCGCCGCGCTGTGCGCCACTGCCGGCATCGAAATGGCGCATCACGAAGAAGCACAGATCGCGAGCCACCTGCTTGCCGCCGTGCCGCACGGCACCTACGCCGAATGCTTCGCCCACCCCGAGCGCGACCCGGTATGGCAGGCGATGTGGGCCAACCGCCCGCCAATCAAAAACAGCATGCTGGAAGTGTCGAAAGACCCCGGCTTCGGTCTGGAACTTGATCCAGGAATGATCCGCAAATACCGGGTCGGTTAAGCTTTTGTTGAAGCGATGGCGGTCAGAATCCCCTGCATGATCGCCAGCGGCGTCGGCGGGCATCCGGGCACTGCGACATCCACCGGAATGACGTTAGACACCCGCCCGCGGCTGGCGTAACTCTCGCCGAAGATGCCGCCTGTGCAGCCGCAATCGCCGATCGCCACCACCAGTTTGGGTTCCGGCGTCGCCTCGTAGGTGCGCCTGAGCGCCGTTTCCATGTGGCGCGACACCGGCCCCGTCACCAGCAGCATGTCGGCATGGCGCGGACTCGCCACGCACTTGATGCCGAGACCTTCGAGATTGTAGTACGGGTTGTTGAGCGAATTGATCTCGAGCTCGCAGCCGTTGCACGATCCGGCATCGACATGGCGTATGGTGAGCGCGCCGGCGAAGCGTTCGAGGACTGCGGACTGCAGACGTTGCGCCGTCACGCGCAAAGCCTCGTCCGCCTGCGGAAACGCCTCGGTCTTGATGCCGGTCTTGATGATTTGTTTGAGTAACTGGAACATAAAATCCTTACGCTACAGAGATCACAGAGCGAAAATCACCAACAACCCGGGTTCGCGAGAAATTACAAAATAATTTATTAAAAATAATAAGTTACATTAACATTACGGAGAGAAAACATGTCTTTCTCTGTGTCCTCTGCGCCCCCTGTGGCTGCTTTTCACAAGTCATGCCCCGAATAACTCAGATTGAACGATTTGTTGATGAGCGGAAAATCCGGCACGATGTTGCCGAGGACCGCATGCTCCAGCAGCGGCCAGTTCTGCCATGACGGATCGTGCGGATGCAGCCGCCGGATCTGATTATCGCGGCCGGTTTCCAGCGCGACGAACACTTCGCCGCGCCAGCCTTCGACCCAGCCCACGCCTGACGCGTGTTCCGGTACTGTCGGTATCGCCGCCGCATACTCGCCAAGTGGCATGCGATCGAGAATCATGCGCGACAGGCGCAGCGACTCGAAAATTTCCTCGAAACGCAGCGTGACGCGCGCGGCGACATCGCCATTGCGGTGGCTAACCATATTCACGTCGAGCTCGCCGTACGGCACGCATGGATGATTCACGCGCAAATCCCAGGCCTGGCCGCTGGCGCGGCCGGCGAGGCCGATCAGCCCGAGTTGCGCCGCCAGCGCGGGCGCCACCCTGCCGCAGGTGACAAAGCGGTCCTGCAGGCCGGGGTGCTCGTCATAAATCAGCTTGATTACGGCGACAGCCCGCGCCAGAACATCACATTCGGCGCGAATGCCCGCAATACCTTCGGCACTGAAATCACGCGCCACGCCCCCGGGAATCACTGCATCCATCAGATAGCGGTGCCCGAACAGCGCGTGGTTGAGCCGCAGCACATCCTCTTTGAGGCAGGAAAATTGCGACAGGCCGAAAGCGAGCCCGGCATCGTTGCCGAGAAACCCGAGATCGCCGAGATGGTTGGCGATGCGCTCGCGCTCAAGCAACAGTGCACGCAACCACAGCGCCCGCGGCGGCGGCGTCACGCCGGCGGCGCTTTCGACCGCCATCGCGTACGCCCAGGCGTAGGCCACGGTCGAATCGCCGGATACGCGTCCGGCCAGCCGCGCGCCCTGCTGCAAATCCATCTGCTCGAAGCGCTTCTCCATGCCTTTGTGCTTGTAGCCCAGGCGCTGATCGAGGCGCAAAACGCGCTCGCCAACGACGCTGAAACGGAAATGGCCGGGCTCTATGGTGCCGGCATGCACCGGGCCCACCGGGATTTCGTGCACGCCATCGCCGCCCACCTGAACAAACGGGTAGTTGTCGGCTGCGCCTGCATGCCCGGCCGCCGGCGGCTGGCAACCGGCAAAATCTTTTCTGAGCGGATGCTCACCGGCGGCCCAGGCAGCGTGCCGCAGCCATGGGCGCCCGTCAGCCGCGCCTTCCGCAGTCAGGCCATACAGATCGCGTAGCGCGCGCTGCATGCGGCTGGCGGCCGGAAAAACGTCGCTCACGTCCGGAAAACGCTCTTCCGCAACCGGCAGCGTGAGCAGCATCAAGCCGGAGTAAACGGCGAGCGCGGCATGAACCGCCGGAGGCTTGCCGATATCGGTGTCGTCGCTTCCCCATAATGCCACCAGGCGCCCGCCGTCGAAGGCGCTGCGGCGGCAGGCTTCGCGCCACTGCATCGCGTCAACCGCCGCACGCAGCACCGGCACGGCGCCGGGCATTTCGGAAAATTCGATGTTATAGCCTTCTATGCGCACGGTTCAGCCTATGAGCAGCGCCGCCTGGCGGTACCAGTTTGCAAGGTACGGCGGGATATACAAGCCGAGCAGCAGCACGATGGCGAGGTGCACGAACACCGGAATCAGCGCCGGCGGGTGCGGCAGGCGCTTTGCCGTCGTCTCGCCGAACACCATCGCCTGCACCCGCGTGAATATTGCCGCAAACGCCACGCCCAGCGCCAGCAACAGGATCGGTGTCGCCCAGGGTTGCTCGCGCATGGCGGTGGTGAGTATCAGGAATTCACTGGCAAACACGCCGAACGGCGGAATGCCCAAAATCGCCAGGCTGCCGAGCATCAATCCCCAGCCGATGGTCGGATTGGTGTCCACCAGACCACGGATCTGGTCCATCATCTGCGTGCCGGTCTTTTGCGCCGCGTGGCCGACGGTGAAGAAGATCGCCGATTTGGTCAGACTGTGCACCGTCATGTGCAGCAGACCGGCGAAGGTCGCCACCGGTCCGCCCATGCCGAAGGCGAAAGTCATCAGCCCCATGTGCTCGACCGACGAATAGGCGAACATGCGCTTCACATCCTTCTGGCGCGACAGGAAGATCGCCCCCACCACTACCGACAACAGGCCGAATCCCATCATCAAATCGCTGGCGAAACGCGTCCCGAGCGCGCCGTCGACCAGCACTTTGCTGCGCACCACGGCGTAGAGCGCGACGTTGAGCAGCAACCCCGACAGCACCGCCGACACCGG
>CAKKQX010000062.1 GCA_919902235.1 Burkholderiales bacterium | reverse complement strand
GGGGCAGAATGCCGAGCGTGTTGCGTTGCTGATCGATCAGCTCAAGCGCGAACACCAGGAAATGGCGCAGCTATGGTTGCGCCTGCGCAGAACGCTGGAGCTGATCGCGCATGGCGGGAACGTGGCGCTTGATGCGCTTGAGGTCAGCCGTTTCTGCGCGGTTTATCGTGCCCATATCGCGCTTGAAGGGGCGAATATGATTCCGCTTGCCGCCCTCCTGCTGGGGGAGGAGGCGCTGGCGGCCGTGGGCGAAGCGATGGCGGCGCGGCGCGGTATCATCAGGGTATGAGTTTAATTCGCTGCGCTACCCACTGAGAAAGGTTTGTCATGTACAAACATATTATGCTGCCAGTCGATGGTTCCGAGCTTTCGCTCAAGGCGGTCGGCGAGTGTCTGGCATTCGCCAAATCAGGTGGCGCGAGAGTGACCATTCTCAACGTGGTGCCGCATTTCAGCGTGCACGTCACGGTGGGTTTTTCATCCGACGTGGTAAAGGAGCTTGAAAAAACCAGAGAAGCCGAATACAGGAAAGCCGGCGAGCAAATGGTTGCGCAACTGAAAGCGCGCGCCAAGGATGCCGGCGTCGATTGCGACGGCATCGTGGTTGTCGGAAACAGTCCGTACGAAGAAATCATCGACAACGCCGAGAAACACGGCTGCGACCTGATCATGATGGCATCGCACGGACGCAGGGGGCTGGACGCAGTCCTGATCGGCAGCGAGACAGTCAAGGTGCTGACCCACACCAGGATACCGGTGCTGGTCGTGCGGTAGCGTATTCAGGCTGGGCTGCGGTTGGCTTCGCAGCCGCCAGCCGGTCGCGTTCCCGGGGCTGCTTCCGGCGCCGTCTCCATCGCATACGTGGACGGCGGCAAAACAAATTCTAACCATAGGCGATGCAGTTCTCGCATACGGTTCCGTGGACATCTTTCTTGAGGTGAGCGGCGCGCAGTTTGACGAACGGCTCCGAATTCCACGCCTCGGCGAACGACTGCCGGGTAAGGTCGCCCATCGTCCAGTTGGCGGTTGCATCGAAACAGCATGCCGAGAGCTTCCCTTCGGCGGTGACATGGCCTTCGGTGAAGGCTGACCAGCACGGCAGGGGCTCGCGCAGAGCGCCGATTCTCCCCTGGTTACCGGCAGTGGGGCGGTAGCCGAGTTGTTGCTCGCGCTGGGTGGCGAATGCTCCCATGGAGTAGAGTGGCAGCCAGTAATGCTGGTCCACGTATGGTCGGACGCGTTCGACGAGCAGTCGCTCCATCTTCGTTTGCTGTTCCCCGTCGTACTTGATGGAGGAGGCATACAGGCCGGTTTTGTAACCGCCGCGCTTGCGGACGTCCCAAGCGGACTGAACGTTGTCGAGTGCGTTGCGAAATAGTTTTCCGGAAACACCCATGATTTTCTCGAACTGCTGTTCGTCAGCGGCATTCACCGACCATTTGAGCGAGTCGAGCCCGGCCTTCATGCACGCTTCCACCGCCTCGGGAAAGGCCATCGAGGCGTTCGAGGTAAGGAAGACATAGGGCATCTTGATTTCGCTTTTGAGGTAGGCGATGCAGTCCACCAGCAGCCGCGGGTTCATGAACGATTCGCCGAGGTAGAACACGCCGAT
>CAKKQX010000061.1 GCA_919902235.1 Burkholderiales bacterium | reverse complement strand
TCGCGCGCATTTACGCCACTTCGAAAGGCTCGATGATCCTGTGGGGCATGGGCATTTCGCAGCACATTCACGGCACCGACAACGCGCGCTGCCTCATCGCGCTGTGCATGATGACCGGCCAGATCGGCCGTCCCGGCACCGGCCTGCATCCGCTGCGCGGCCAGAACAATGTGCAGGGCGCATCCGACTCCGGGCTGATTCCCATGGTGTTCCCGGATTATCAGCGCGTGGACAACAAAGACGCGCGTGCGCGCTTCGAGAAGCTGTGGGGCATGGCGCTTGATCCCAAGCCGGGGCTGACCGTGGTCGAGATCATGGATGCGGTGCACGCCGGCAGTATTCGCGGCATGTACATCATGGGCGAAAATCCCGCGATGTCGGATCCCGACGCGCACCATGCGCGCGCAGCGCTCGCCAAGCTCGACTGCCTGGTGGTGCAGGAAATTTTCATGACCGAGACCTGCTATCACGCCGACGTCATTCTGCCGGCGACGGCGTGGCCGGAGAAAGACGGCACGGTCACCAACACCGACCGCATGGTGCAACTGGGCCGCAAGGCATTGGCGGCGCCGGGCGAAGCCAAGCCCGATTTGTGGATCATCCAGGAAATTGCGCGGCGTATCGGACTTGACTGGAATTACGCCGGCGCGCGCGAGGTGTTCAATGAAATGCGCCAGGCGATGCCGTCGATTGCCGGCATCACCTGGGAGCGGCTGGAGCACGAAAGCTGCGTGACCTATCCTTGCGAAAACGAAGGAGATCCTGGACAACCTATTGTTTTTATTGATAAATTTCCTACGCCCACGGGGCGCGCCAAGCTCGTGCCGGCAGACATCATTCCCGCCGCCGAGCAGCCGGACAAGGAATTCCCGTTCGTGCTTATCACCGGCCGTCAACTTGAACACTGGCATACCGGTGCCATCACCCGCCGCGCTTCGGTGCTCGACGCCATCGAGCCGGAGCCCACCGCGCAGGTGCATCCGCTCGATCTCGATGCGATCGGCGCCAAGCCGGGCGACGTGATCACCGTCGAATCGCGGCGCGGTATCATTTCGCTTTATGCGCGTGCCGACGACGGTGCGCCGCGCGGCGCAGTGTTCATTCCATTCTGTTATTACGAGGCCGCGGCAAATCTGCTCACCAATCCCGCGCTCGATCCCGTCGGCAAGATTCCGGAATTCAAGTACTGCGCGGTCAAAGTAATGAAAGGCGGTGAACTTATGCCGCGCTCAAGCTACGGTGGTGGACAGGCGCTGGCCGAACTGGAAAAAGTTTCATAGTCCGCCAAGGAATTCAAGCTCTTTGGCCACAGAGGCCACAGAGGACATCGAGAAAACCAGGGCACCTCTCCGTGAACTCTGTGTTCTCCGTGGCTGCGGCTTTTGATTTTCCCTCGAGTTTTTCGCGATTCTGCTTGTATCGTTCGGTACGTTCCTCACTGATGGTGCGGGAATGAGTCTTTACCGCGGCATGGACCGCGCGGCTCTGGATGCCGCGTACAACAACAGCGCCGCGGTCGCCGACAGCACCGCGCTGCTGGCGGATTTCGATGCGCGCAGCGCGCGCCTGCGCGCGACCAGAAACCAGTATCTTGATTTGCGTTACGGGCCGGCGGAACGCAACCGCATCGATTACTTCGCTGCGGATGCGCCCGGACCGGTGCTGGTCTTCATTCACGGCGGCTACTGGCAGATGCGGCGCAAGGAGAACTTCAGTTTTGTGGCCGAAGGTCCGCTGGCGCACGGCATTCACGTGGCGCTTGTCGGCTACACCCTGGCGCCCGAAAAACCGCTTGCCGGCATTGTCGATGAAGTACGCACGGCCATTGCCTGGCTGGCCGCGCGCGTTGCTCGATTCGGCGGCGATGCGGCGCATATTTACGTTTCCGGCTGGTCGGCGGGTGGCCACCTGACTGCGATATGCCTCAACCAACCGGCGGTGAAAGGCGGTCTCGCCATCAGCGGCATTTTCGATCTCGAGCCCATACGACTCTGTTTTCTCAACGACAAGCTCGGACTCGATGCGCATGAGGCACGGCGCCTGAGCCCGCTATTGCATTTGCCGGCGGCTTCGATGCCGCTCAGCGTCGCCTGCGGCGGCGGCGAGTTGCCCGAGCTGCAGCGTCAATCGGAAACATTTGCGATGGCGCGCGACCGTGCCGGCTTGCCCGGCCGGCTGCTGCGGCTGCCCGGACACAATCACTTCACCATTCTCGAAGAACTGGCCCGTGCCGACGGCGCGCTTACCGCAGCGTTGCTCGAGCTTACGGCCGCCTAGCTTTCACGCTTTGCGCCGTTCAGGCGCACTTCCGTTGTGCTCAATCTTGTATACCGCACCATGCTGGTGCCAAAACTGTTTCGCGGGTTGTTTATAACTTATTGATTTAAATAGTAAAATTGACATGGCACGGTGGTTGCTGAAGAGGGAATAACAGCGTTATGCCGGCGCTGCCGTGTAACCGGCAACTTAAACCAGGAGCTTCGCCATGCAACCCGTACGCAGACGCATTATCGGGGCCATTGCCGCCGCCGCGCTATCCATGTTCACGCTGCCCGCCGTCGTTCACGCCCAGACTGAAAAGGTAATCAAGGTCGGCACCCTCAAGCTGATTCATGCCATCACGCCGTACTTCTATGAGCAATTCGCGCCGCCCGGATACAAGATTCAGGTGATTCCCTTCGAGAGTCCGACCGACGGCAAGAACGCCGTTGTCACCGGCACTGTCGATTTCGGCACCTTCGGCATCGCGGCGGCAATGCTGGGCGCCGCCGCCGGCGAACCGGTCGTCGTATTCGCGCCGCAGTGCAATGGCGGCATGGCGGTTGTTGCGGGCGTCAATTCCGACATCAAAAGCGTGAGGGATCTGAAAGGCAGGAAAGTCGCGATCTGGCCGGGTTCCACGCAGGAAGTGGTGATCCTGGAGCGGCTCAAGGCCGAGGGCATGACCATCAAGGACATTCAGTCGATACGTCTGCCGTTTTCCGACATGGCGCCGGCGCTGGCGCGCGGCGACATCGACGCTTATGTCGGTGCCGAACCCGGACCCGGCATCAGTCTTGCCAACGGCGTCGGCAAGATCGTCGAATATCCGTACAGCACGCCTATCGGTTCACTCAACATGGTGTGGGCAACACGTCAGGAGATGATCGACAAGAATCCCGAGCTGGTAAAAGTGATGATGGAAATGCATCGCAAGGCGACCGACTTCGCCATGGCCAATCGCGCGGAAATGGTCAAGATGACCATGCAGAAGCTGGGCCAGCAGCAGAAGTCCATCGAACTGGCGGCGCCCAATGTCCAGCTCACCTGGAAGATCGACGACGAGTTCATCAGGCGCGCCAAAGCCTACGGCCAGCTGATGCTAGAGAAAAAGCAGATCCGCGAACTGCCGAACTTCGATAAATTCATCACCGCGAAGTTTATGCCGGCCGCCGCAGTCGCCCAGAAGTAACTCGCAACGTAACCGGGCAAGCCATGTCCCAATCTTCGATCACTACCGCGCCCGCCGCGAGCGGTATTGCGGCGGGCGCGGCGATGCCCGGGCGCGTCTGGCCGCAGGAGCGTGCACAAGGCATCCTGCTGGCGATCGCTTTTCCGGTCGCGCTGGTGGTGTTGTGGCATCTGCTGGTGGTAATGAGCGGCACCAGGCTGGTGCCGACGCCATATCGGGTCGGGGTCATGATGTACGATTTTGCTTTTGGCGGCGTGTACGACGATGCCTTCAGCGGCACCATCGTCATCCACCTGCTGGCTTCGATGCAGCGGGTGTACGGCGGGTTTGCGCTCGCCATCATCATCGGCATCCCGCTGGGGCTGCTGATCGGCAAGGTCAGGATCATCCGCCAGATGCTTGATCCCACGCTGTCGCTGCTGCGGCCGATTCCGGTTACGGCATGGCTACCGCTGTCGATGATTTTTTTCGGGCTCGGGCCGCGCTCGGCGGTGTTCCTGGTGTTTCTGGGCGCGTTCTATCCCATCCTGCTCAACACCATTTTCGGCGTGCGCTCGGTCGATCTCAGGTTGTTCGAGGCGGCATCCATGCTCGGCTGTGACGGTTCGCGCATGTTTCGCCAGGTCGTGCTGCCTGCTGCAACGCCCAGCATATTCAACGGCCTGCGGCTGGCGCACGGTTTTGCCTGGATCCTTATCGTGGTGGGTGAAATGACCGGCGTGCCGACCGGGCTGGGCTCGGTGATCATGGACGGGCGCACGCTGTCGCGCACCGACCTCGTCATCACCGGCATGATCGTGATCGGCGTCGCCGGTTTCATCACCGATCGCATCATCGTAAGCATCAACAACCGGGTACTGCGCTGGAGCCCGCAACATCATGGATAACGATACTGCCAGACCGCGCCGCCAGTTCCTGACCGTGCGCGACGTCACCAAGACTTTCCAGATTGGCGCGGATTCCGTGGAGGCTCTGCGCCGGGTCAACCTCACCATGGACAAGGGTGAGTTCGTGTGCCTGATCGGCGCGTCAGGCTGCGGCAAATCCACGCTATTGCGCATCATCGCCGGTTTCGAGCAGCCGAGTTCGGGTCAGGTCAGCGTGTATGAGCATCCGGTGACCGGCCCGGGCAGCGACCGCGGCATGGTATTTCAGGATTATGCGCTGTTTCCATGGATGACGGTGCGCGAGAACATCAGCTTCGGCCCGCGCCAGAAGGGGCTGCCCAAGGAACGCATCCGCGCGATCACCGACGAATATCTCAACATGGTCGGACTCGCTAATTTCTCCGACCGCTTTCCCCAGCAGCTCTCGGGCGGCATGAAGCAGCGCGTGGCGATTGCCCGCGTGCTCGCCAACGAATGCGAAGTGCTGCTGATGGACGAGCCCTTCGGCGCGCTCGACGCGCTGACGCGGGAAAAACTGCAGCAGGAACTGCTCGAAATCTGGACGCGCACGCGTGTCACCGTTATTTTCGTTACCCATTCGGTCGAGGAGGCGGTGGTGCTTTCCGACCGCGTCGTGGTCATGACCGCCGGACCGGGCCGCATCGAAGCCGATATTCCGATCGAGCTCGCGCGGCCGCGCGAGGTGTCCGCCATCGATTTCAACCAGGTGCGCCGCGACATTACTCTGCGCCTGACCAGTCACGTCGCAAGCAGGAGCGTGGCGCTGGCGGCCTGACGCCGGCCCGATGCCGCATGTTGATAGCGCCATAACCAATCCTTATCGCCGCGCCGGTCACAGGCGCCGCCGATTCCCTTAGAATTGCATCCCGGAACGCGGGAAATTGACTGCGGTCAAGGCCGCAGGGGGTTTCTGCGCCCTATAGTTATCGGTTAAATCCGTTAACAAGAGCGCTTCGCGCCGATAATTACAACACGACAGCCAACCCACTGAGAGAAGGAATTCGCATCATGGCCTTATCCGATATCGAAATCGCCCAGCAGGCGAAAATGCAGCGCGTCACCAGGATTGCCGAAAAACTCGGCATTCCCGACGAGTATCTGGTGCCGTACGGCCATTACAAGGCGAAGGTGTCGCTCGATTACGTTGACAGCCTTGCCAAAAAACCCGACGGCAAGCTGATTCTGGTGACGGCCATCAGCCCGACGCCGGCCGGCGAGGGCAAGACCACCACCACCGTCGGTCTGGGCGATGCGCTCAACAAGATCGGCAAGAAAGCCATGATCTGCCTGCGCGAACCCTCGCTCGGGCCGGTGTTCGGCATGAAGGGCGGCGCCGCCGGCGGCGGCTATGCCCAGGTGGTGCCGATGGAAGACATCAATCTGCATTTCACCGGCGATTTCAACGCCATCGCGCTCGCCAACAACCTGCTGGCGGCGGTGCTCGACAACCACATTCACCACGGCAACGAACTCGGCATCGACGTGCGGCGCATCGCCTGGAAACGCGTGATGGACATGAACGACCGCGCGCTGCGCGACATCACGGTTTCTCTGGGGGGGCCGGGCAACGGCTTTCCGCGCCAGGATGGTTTTGATATCGTGGTCGCTTCCGAAGTGATGGCGATTTTCTGTCTGTCGAATTCGCTCAAGGATCTCAAGAACCGTCTCGGCAATATCGTCGTCGCCTACACGCGCGACCAGAAACCGGTGCGCGCGAAAGACCTCAAGGTGCACGGCGCAATGACAGTTCTGCTCAAGGACGCGCTGGCGCCCAACCTGGTGCAGACGCTGGAGAACAACGCGGCCTTCATTCACGGCGGCCCGTTCGCCAACATCGCGCATGGCTGCAATTCGGTGATCGCGACCAAGACCGCGTTGAAGCTCGCCGACTATGTAGTGACGGAGGCCGGCTTCGGCGCCGATCTGGGCGCCGAGAAGTTCATCGACATCAAATGCCGCAAGTCGGGGCTCAGACCCGATGCGGTGGTGATTGTGGCGACGATACGCGCGCTCAAGTACCACGGCGGGGTCGACGTCAAGGAGGTTAACAAGGAAAACCTGGCCGCGCTCGAGAAAGGCGTCGCCAATCTCGAACGCCACGTCAACAACGTGCGCAATCACTACGGCCTGCCGTGTGTGGTGTCGATCAACCACTTCACCTTCGACACCCAGGCCGAGATCGACCTGCTCAAGAAAAAAATGGAACCGCACGGCGTGCCGGTTTTGCTGGCCACGCACTGGGCCAACGGCGGCGCCGGTGCGGCCGAGGTGGCGAAGGCCGTGGTCGGGCTGATCGAGAAGGGGCAGAGCAACTTCAAGTTTGTTTACGAAGACGCGCTGCCGCTGTGGGACAAGATCAAGGCCGTCGCCACCAAGATTTACGGCGCGGCCGACGTCAGCGCCGATGCCAAGGTGCGCGCCCAGATCAGGAAGTTGCAGGAAGACGGCTACGGCCACTATCCGGTGTGCGTGGCCAAGACCCAGTATTCGTTCGCCACCGATGCCAGCCTGCGCGGCGCGCCTTCGGGCCACGTCGTCAGCATCCGCGAAGTGCGGCTTGCCGCGGGCGCCGAGTTCGTCGTCATGGTGTGCGGCGACATCATGACCATGCCGGGTCTGCCCAAGGTGCCCTCTGCCGAGAAGATTGACCTTAACGATGATGGGAAAGTGGTCGGATTGTTCTAATTCGGTATAATCATCGCGCAAAACCGGGGGGGTGCCGCGTATGACGGCACTCTCCGATAATAATCCGCCTCTATATGCGGGAGTCATGTGGGAGTCCCCCATCATGTTCCCGCTTGAAGCGGCGCGATATTCCTGGAGAAATATCTAAATGAGTTTTGGCGATACCTTATTTTGGATTGCGTTGATGCAGATTATCGGTATCAACATCGTCCTGTCCGGCGACAACGCGGTGGTAATTGCCCTCGCGGCACGCTCGCTGCCCGCACATCAGCAGCAGAAAGCGGTGTTCTGGGGCGCGGGCGCGGCGGTGGTGATGCGGATTGTGCTCACCATTTTTGCGGTGCAACTGCTGAAGTACCCCTATCTCAAGCTGGTGGGCGCTGTACTGTTGTTGTGGATCGCGGTCAAGCTGCTGCTGCCCGAGCACGACGGCGACGACGGTATCGATGCCAGCGACAACCTGATGGCGGCCATCAAGACCATACTCATCGCCGACCTGGTCATGAGTCTGGACAACGTGATCGCGGTGGCGGCAGCGGCCAAGGACAGCCTGACGCTGCTCATCCTCGGCTTGGGGATCAGCATTCCGCTGGTGATTTTTGGCTCGACGCTGCTGCTGAAGCTGATGGACCGCTGGCCGATCATCATTACTATCGGCGCGGCGTTGCTCGGTTGGGTGGCGGGGGAGATGGCGGTCAGCGATCCGCTGCTCAAGGAATGGGTCGACGCCAATGCGTCCTGGTTGCACTGGGCGGCACCCGCCGTCGGCGCCGTATTCGTGGTCGCCCTTGGCAAATGGATAGCGGCGCGCGCTGCGAAAGTGGGCGAAGCTGTCGTCGATCTTGCTGAAAGAGATTCCAAGCCGCAGCCATGACGTGATGCGGTAATTAACAACGGAGCAATCACATGCTGAAATTGCTGGTGCCGGTGGATGGCTCGGAATGCGCGGGCCGTGTAGTAGACCACCTGATCAAGAAAATGGGTTGGTACAAGGATGGGGTGGAGATACATCTGCTCAACGTCCAGCACCCGATGCCCTACGGCAGCCGGGTTTCCTCGGTAGTCGGTCAGGACAAGATCGACCAGTATCATCACGACGAAGGCATGGCGGCGCTCAAGCCGGCCATGCAGAAACTGGACGCTGCCAAGGTCAAATACCACTATCACATCGGCGTCGGCGATGAGGCACAGACCATCGTGAACTACGCCAGGCAAAAGCGTTGCGATCAGATCTTCATGGGAACCCGTGGACTTGGCGCCGTGTCCAATCTGTTTCTGGGCTCGGTGGCGACCAAGGTGATACACTTGACTGAGATCCCGGTCGTGTTGGTGAAATAGCAAACCCAATAACAAGCCGTCTGCGGCAGTTTTTATTGCACTGCGTCAGGCCGGAAATTTTCGTGAAACTTGATGCCGGTCAATTTTTTTTGCGATCAACTTGA
>CAKKQX010000060.1 GCA_919902235.1 Burkholderiales bacterium | reverse complement strand
GATTGGATATTTCCGGAATTCAGAATCTGCAGCACTTATCCTGTAAATCCTGTTAATCCTGTCAAATTGGTTTTAGCGACCTTTGAATTCCACACCTGAAAAAATCACCCCCGGCGAAGTCGTCCGGTTGAACGACCTGGTCAGTCGCGTCACCGCGCCCAATCCCGGCATGATGACCGGGCCGGGCACCAATACCTACATCGTCGGGCGCGACGCGCTGGCGCTCATCGATCCCGGCCCGGTGAGCGCGCCGCATCTCGAAGTGCTGCTCAAAACGGTCGGCAAACAGCTCAAATGGATTTTCTGCACCCACACCCACCTCGATCATTCGCCCGGCGCGCAGGCGCTGAAACAAGCTACGGGTGCACAGGTGCTGGGATATGCGCCGGCGCTCGATGACGGCCGCCAGGACAAGTCTTTCGCACCCGACCGCGTGCTCCAGGATGGCGACGTGATCGATTGCGGGGAGTTTGCATTGCGCGCCGTGCACACGCCCGGCCACGCTTCCAATCACTTATGTTATCTATATGATTTTAAAGGTATTTTATTTACTGGCGATCATGTGATGCAGGGCTCGACAGTGGTTATCACGCCGCCCGACGGTGACATGATCGCGTATCTGAAATCGCTGGAATCGCTGCTCGCGCTCGACCTGCAGGCCTTCGCGCCGGGCCACGGCCACCTCATCGCCCATCCGCACGACGAGGCGCGGCGCCTGATTGCGCACCGGCTCAAGCGTGAACAGAAAGTCGTCGATGCGTTCGCCAAAAAAAATCCGGCGACCCTCGATGAACTGGTAACTATTGTCTACGACGACGTGCCGGAGCGTATGCACCCCGTTGCGCGTCGCTCGCTGCACGCGCATCTGCTCAAGCTGGAGCATGAAGGACGTGTGAAAGGCGGCGCCGACTGGAGACTTGCTTAGCAATTCTCCGATCAAGTCGTCCCTGCGAAGGCGGAAACCCGGTATTCGGTACTTCCTCGCCTCGCGAAAGCGGGGCGAAGGGCAGTTAAAATCCCGCAGAAATCGTGGAGCAGGCGGAATGCGTTGTGCTTGTTGCGTCCTGCCATGCTGTCACGGTTCATGGCTCCGGTGTTCCGGTGTCTTGAATTCCACGGCTTAACTCCGCTCTTGCTGCACTGGCAAGCGCTTGATATTTGGTTCGAAATGCATCGAGGTTCTCTTCTTCAAGTTCTTCCAGATCGAGAAGAGCGTTATGCGCTCCCTTGGTTGCGCGGATGAGTTCATCAAGTTTCACCTGGATTGCCTCGGTGTCTCGGTTCTGTGTGTTCTGAATCAGAAAGACCATCAGGAACGTGATGATCGTGGTGCCGGTGTTGATGACCAATTGCCAGGTGTCACTGAAGCCGAATATTGGTCCGGTGACTATCCACGCTGCAATGACGCCAACGGCAAGGACGAACACTCTTGGCCGACCGCAGAAATGCGCTGCCGCCTTCGCAAACCGGGAGTACCAGGCAGCGTTACGCATACTGAACCTCTCTTTGGGCACCGTATTACCAGCCTACCACGGGAGCCCTCCCGGCCGGGGGATGCTTACCTCATATCCATTTGAGCATCGCATCCGGCGCGGTGTGCTGCGCTTTGCCGTGCTAATCAACGACAAACAGCCTGGCGCCGGCATCGCCGGTGGCAAACCGGTGGGCTTCCGAATCGTCGGCGAGCAGGTAGCTCATGCCCGCTGTCAGCACCAGTCTGCGCCCGTCATCCAGTTCTGACTCGACCCGTCCTTCGAGGCAATGAATAATGTGTCCTTTTTTGCACCAGTGATCGGCAGAATAGCCGGGAGAATATTCGACGATGCGCACCCGCACCTCGCCGAACTGGCGCGTGCGCCAGAAGGAAGTGCCGGTGACGCCTTTATGTTCCTCGCGCGCCACCGTGCCCCAGTCGGTCAAGGCGAATCCCAGCGTTTCGATCTTCATTCATGTCTCCTGCGGGCGATGCGTTCCCAGCGGTTGCGCTCGGTGCCACTGACAATGCATGCGCGACGGCAGCCTAGGCCGCCAGCCACACGATAAACGATATCAGCGAGGCGGCGACCGCCAGAATCGCGAGCATCTTGTAAGCGGGGCTGGCCTCGACGTCGCGTGTCAGGGCCTGGATTTTTATTTCCGTTGCCCGCGCTTTGCGCTTCCACGACCTGGGTTTCTCGTCTCCGAGAAATTCCGCCACTGCGCTGAAGAACGCGTCGGCTGCCGGCTCGTGCTCGAGAAATAAATGGTTGTTGCCTTCCAGGGGCACGAAGCGCGAGCCGCGGATGCGCGCCGCAAGCTCGCAACCCATTTCAAACGGCACCCGGCGGTCTCCGCGGCAGTGCAGGATGAGCGTGGGAATTTTGATCTGCGCCAGCAGCGCGCGGACGTCGACGGTTTGCGTGGCGACGTAGATTTTTTCTGCCGTTTCCGGCGTGGCGGAGATGCGCTCAAGCTCGCTGAACCAGCGCAATTGCTCCGGCGTGCCTTCCGGCAGGAACTGGGAACTGAACAACTGCCGGTAGGACGGGTCATCGCTGCCCCATCCCTGGCGGATGATGGCGCGATGCGCCTCGACGAATTGCGCGCCTTGCTGGGAGCGGTGCGCCGCGCCGCGCGCATATGCACCCAGCAGGATCAGGTGGCTGACACGCTGCGGGTTGCGCGCGGCATAAGCGATGCTGACCGCGCCGCCCTGCGAAATCGCGAGCAGCGGAAACCGCTCCAGCCCCAGCGCGTCCACCACAGCCCCGAGATCGCTGACGAGGTGTTCGAATGAGATGTCGCTGATTTCGCGGTCCGACAGGCCGGTGCCGCGCACGTCGTAGCGGATCAACTGCCTGTGCTCCGCCAGACCCTCCAGCACGTGCCGCCAGATGGGACTCTTGAAGTCGTGTTCGAGATGGGTGAACCAGTTGCCCACCTTGACCAGCGGCGGTCCCTTGCCGGCGACGGCATAAGCGATGCGCGCCCCGTCAGGCGCGGTGCAAAACCCTATGTTCTGCTCCAACGCTGCTCCCTGAAGACTGCCGGCTTGTTCCGTGTGCACGGAATTGTCTTGGCGGACCAGCGGCGTTGCCGGCTTGCGGCCGGGTCCGATCTGCAATGCGGATTCAAGCATACGCCGCTTTGCGCGGAACAAAAACCCCGCGCCCAAACATGGATCGCGCTAGCGCTTAAGCCGGTACAGCCGTTCGGCGTTCTCATAACCGATACGGCGCGCCAGATCCGCGGGCAGGTGGGACAGCAGCCGGCGAATGCCGCGCCGCTGGATTTCGGCGCGGCTCGCAAATATGCGGGGGGCATCGGCGCCGGTGTATCGCGCAGCAACGACGAAGTTGTCGCTGCCGATGACGAAGCGGTCGGGGAAGTCGCGCAGCACCGCTATCCAGTCGTCGTTGATGGCGCCCTTCAGAGGCACCATCGCCCCGGGGAAGGGTCCGGTAGGGCGAATGCTGAGTGCGAGGTTGGGATGCCGGCCGAGCAACTCCCGCACCAGCCCGGGCGTGAAATGGCCGACAGGATCTGCCCCGGCGTGCGCCCATATGATTTTAGTTTTTCGATTGTGCGCGAGCAGCCGTTCGAAGCCTTTAATGTTTTCCTTCAGCACCGCAGGGTTGCGCGGCGACGAAAGATTGGCGGGCTTATCGACGTCGGCAGGCACCGGGTCGAAATGCAGATCGATCGGCACGTCGTGCTGTGCCGCGATATCCGCAAGCAGCAGCAGCAGGGGATGATCGGCAGGCACCGACTCGTAACCGTGGCTTGGTGACAGCGACACATGGTGTGCGGTGATTTCGCCGAAGCCTTTGGCGCCACTCGCGATAATGCGTTGGGCCGTTTCCTCAAAGCGGCGGCGGACTTCCTCCGCCACTTCCGGCGATTTTCCCGCCTCCTGCAGCATGGGATTCAGCGTCCCGCCGCCGCCAAACATCACGATGCGCGGGCCGTACTTCCTGGCGATCTCGGCGAGGCTCTCGATATCGAAGTTCTCGTTTGGACGCGGTGGTGACATGACGATGATGGTCCGCATGCGTTCTGCGTCCATGATCTGCAGCGCCGCGCGCGCGGCTTCATCAAAACCCTCAAGATCACCCTTGTCGGCGATCAGATGAAAGTGGACGTCGATCCAGTCGCCCTGGGACTGCGCGCGCGCGTCGGATACCAACAAGTTGCCGCCGACAGGCACGGCGAGCGCCGCAAAGGTGACAAGACAGATTGCCGCTGATCGTAGTCTCATGCCGAATTCCTTTAATGGTAGGGCTTAATGCGGCGCACGAAGTGCGCGGCTTGGCGGCGTCGTGGTTGAGGTTGGATGTTTTACCGAAACTTGCTCAGCCGCGCGCTTCAGCGCGTCGGCTGCGGCAGCGGGTTATGCCGCAGATTGAAGATGACCTTCCCATCCCGGGAAGACCAGCACGGCAGGATGGCACTTGAGGGCTCGCGCGAGCACCTTTGCGCGCTCCACACCCAGGCGCACGCGGTCGTTCTCGATCGCCGAAAGAGTAGCCTGGGGGATCCCCGTGCGCTGCGCGAGTTGATTCTGGCTAAGGCCCTGCAACTCGCGAATGATGCGCACGGATTCGCCGGCCGAGACAGTGATACGTTTCTTCGCGGGACGAAACTGCTTCATTTACGATCTCCGATAGTCGTGTGCGGTGATCGAGACCACCTGGAAAAGCTGTTCGCCGGGCACCGTGCGGTAAATAACCCGGTGCTGCAATCCGAGTCGTGACGATCGATGGCCATTCCACTTTCCGGACAATGCCTCGTCGTTGAACCCCCCGATCAGACGCAGGCCCGGTGGCCCGGAAAGCGTGGCGATATCCTTCCACTTCTCGTACCGCTTCAAGATCTCCTGGGGAACCGCCGAGAGCTGCTTATCGACCCGGCGGTGTTCCTCGATGCGCCACATGCCATATTGTGCCTATACCATATAAGACATGTCAAGGTCAGACGGTTTCTGCGGCATAACGTTTCTGTTCAAAGGCGCGCCACGCGCGGTGGTGGAAAACATGATGACCGTTCCAGCG
This sequence comes from Burkholderiales bacterium, assembly GCA_919902235.1. Taxonomy (GTDB): domain Bacteria; phylum Pseudomonadota; class Gammaproteobacteria; order Burkholderiales; family SG8-41; genus CAKKQX01. The sequence continues at coordinate 6,076 of CAKKQX010000060.1, read as the reverse complement.
CGTCCCTTGCAACAGATAGTTGGGCCTCAATACTAGAACGGGATTTCATCTTTGCCTTTCTTTTCGCGCTGTAAGACAAACTGGTTCTTGTTCGCTAAGATCCACTCCCACCCTTCGCGCGACAGCGAGTAGGCAGTCATACGGTCGCCGTCTGTATCTTCAAAGAAACCCGCTTTGATGAAACCTTTATCTTGGAGCGTCTTCAACGCCATAGTGGTGGCGAGCTTGGTAAATCCGTACTGCTCCATATCTCGCCTGATCTGATACACGGTCGCTATATCATCGATCGAGTCGATGTTTTCACCGATGGCAGCCAGTGTTACGACTTCGTGCTGCTCGAGACCTTCAAACTTTCGGGTGGCTGAAATGTCTGTTACGGCCGAGAGGGTCTCAGACTTTTGAAGCAGCGCTTTGATGCGCATTGTGATGCTGTTTCTAAGGACTTCGAAATCTCTAGGCGCACCCGTGCTGTATCGGATGATGCTGCGGTGCTGCACGTCGAACGGAAATTTCGATTGCCGCTGATCGGAACAAACGAGAACTACTTCTTTGATAGACGCGATCGCGAACCCTAGTTCAAACCAAACGTTCGGGTTGTCCAAACTTATGTCAGCCAGACATAGGCGTGATTCACGTATGCCGGTCTCGATTTCCTTGATCGGAATGCTGACCTTTGGATCTTGATCTACGCGATAGGGCTCCAAACCAGCGTCCTGAATGGCTGGTGCTATGACGTCCTCATAGCGGCTATCGAAGACGCCACCGTCAAATGGCTGCATTACAAAACATCTATCCATTGCGTACTCTCATGTTTTGAGGCCCAACGAGTAGTAAACGGCCGAAACGCCGTATTTAAACACGGCGTCAACAAAAAATAATTTAAAAACAAACTGTTATAATATTTCAGCAAGTGATAGGCTGCAACACGGATTTCGCGCACCAGGTTTCCCATCCTATACCGGTACCATTGCTTTCCTCAACAAGTCCAAAAGCAAAACGCCCGGCGCGGAGCCGGGCGTTTTTTCGTCTCATCAGTTCGCGACGGTGATCTTCGCTTCCTTCACCACTTTTTTCCATTTCTCGACGTCGCGCTGCAGAATCTTCAGGAACTGATCGGGTGGTCCGCCGCCGCCTTCGAGCGCGTCGCCCGCCAGGCGTTTTTTCATTTCCTCGGCCTGTGGGATACCGGCCACTTCCTTGTTCCACAGCCTTGTAGGGCGGATTAGCCGCGCGGCGTAATCCGCCGGTCATCGAGACGCCTGGGGCAATATGCTGGGCTATTGCGCCCTACCGCGCTAATTGCGCTGGAAGTGCTTCTGTAAGCCGACTTTCTCCTTAGCAGATCTCCGGGAACAGGTGAGCTAGATTAATCCACTTTCGCCCCTGAAAATTTCACCGCCTGCGCCCACTTCACGACTTCGCTGCGGATAAAAACCTGCAACTCGTCGGGTGTCAGGTTTTCGAGTATCGCGCCCTCTGCGGTAAGGCGTTCGCGGATATCGGGGCTGGCCATGATCTTGGTCAGCGCCGCGTGCAGCTTGTCGACGATGGGTCGCGGTGTTTTGGACGGCGCGACGATTGCGTACCACGACGTCGATTCCAGTCCCTTGAGTCCGGCCTCGCCGGCGTACGGCACTTCGGGTATCGCGGGCGAACGGGCGGTGCCTGAGATGGCGAGGGCGCGGATGCGGCCGCCGCGATAACCGGGCAACAGCGAGGGGATCTGCAGCAGCGCCACGTCGGTTTCGCCGGAGATCAGTGCGACCGACGCCGGTCCGCCGCCTTTGTACGGCACGTGGATGATGTCGATCTTGGCAAGCGCCTTGAACAATTCGCCCGTCAGGTGATTGGAGCTGCCGCTGCCAGATGAGCCGTAGGTCATCTTGCCGGGATGCGCGCGCGCGATCGCGATCAGTTCCTTGAGTGTTCTTGCCGGCACCGAGGGGTGGGTGGCAATCACCAGCGGACTCTTGGCGACGAGCATGATGGGAATGAAATCGCGCTCGGGGTTGAACGGCAGTTTTTTGCCGTAGAGGCTGACGTTGATGGCGAGCGGTGAGACCGGCGCCATCAGCAGGGTGTAGCCGTCGCCCGGCGCGCGGGCGGCGATTTCGGAGCCGACGTTGCCGCCGGCGCCGGCGCGGTTTTCAACCACCACCGGCTGGCCGAAACTCTCCGAGAGTTTTTGCCCGATGACGCGCGTCAGCAGATCGGTAGTGCCGCCCGGCGGGTAGGGCGAGATGAAGCGTATGGCTTTTTCGGGATAGTTCTGCGCGGCGCAAGGCAAGGCGATCGCGGCAAGCGTCAAAACGGCCGCTGCAATTCTCGGAATGATGATCATGTAATTCCTCCTCCATTTTTATTGGGTGGAACAGGTGCCGTGATTACGTGGCACGGAATCCACGTGCTTATTTGTCAGGTGTGGATTGAAGCATGCGTCGAAGCGATCAATTGGCAAGTGTGATCTTGGCGTTCTTGACCACTTTTTGCCATCTCTCGATGTCGCTTCTGAGCGCATCGCGGAACTGTTCAGGCGGACCGCCAGCGGCATCAATGCCGGCGTTCGCCAGCCGGTCTCTCATCTCTCCGGTCTGCAGCACTTTCGCGACTTCCCTGTTCCACAGCGCCACGATTTCTCCGGGCAATGCCTTTGGCCCCCAGATGCCATACAGAAGCGGGGCGTAATAGCCGGGAACAGTGTCCGCGATGGGCGGCACGTCGGGCAGCGCGCTCGAGCGTACTTTCGAGGTAACGCCGATGCCGCGCAGCCTGCCCGATTTCACGTGCGGGGCGGTGGACGGCGTACTGCCGAAGATGACCTGAAGCTGGCCGCCAAGCAGGTCGTTCAGCGCCGGACCGGTGCCTTTGTAGGGGATATGCGTCATTCGCGTTCCAGCCATAAGCTCGAACAGCTCGACGATAAGATGGGAGAAGCCACCGGTGCCGCCGGTACCATAATTGAGCTGGCCGGGATGGGTCTTGGCGTAAGCGATCAGTTCCTTGACGCTCCTGATTGGCACTGAGGGGTGGACCACTGCGATCGAACTTGCTTCGCCTATCATTACCACTGGCGTAATATCGTTCACCGGATGATACGGTAGCTTATAGAGCGCGGCGCTGGTAGTGTATGCGCCCGACACAAAAGCGAGCGTGTGGCCATCGGGCGTTGCACGCACCGCAATTTCCGATCCTATCGTGCCGCCTGCGCCGGAGCGGTTGTCTACCACGACGGGTTGGAGAAAAACCTCTGATAACTTCTGAGAAATAACCCGTGCCACGACATCGGCGCCACCGCCGGGGGCGTATGGAACGATTATCCGGACAGGTTTGTTCGGGTATTTTTGTGCCAGCGTATTGCTGGCGAAGAATATCGTTGTAAGCGATACCGCACAGCCTACGATACGCAAAAAACGCATCATGATTCGTCCTCGAGAAAAACGCCCGGCGCAGGGCCGGGCATTTTTTGTCACATCAGTTAGAGACGGTGATCTTCGCTTCCTTCACCACTTTTTTCCATTTCTCGACGTCGCGCTTGAGGATGTTGAGGAACTGATCGGGTGGTCCGCCGCCGCCTTCGAGCGCGTCGCCCGCCAGGCGTTTTTTCATTTCATCGGTCTGCAGGATCTTGGCCACTTCCGTGTTCCACAGGTTGACGATGTCCTTGGGCAGTCCCTTGGGGCCCCACAATCCGTACCACAGCACCGCGTTGTATCCGGGCACGGTTTCACCCACGGTGGCCACATCGGGCAGAGGCGCGATGCGTTTGCCGGTGGTGACGGCGATGCCGCGCAGCCGGCCCGACTTGACGTGGGGCAGGGTGGCCGGCGTGCTGCCAAAAATAAGCTGCACCTGTCCGCCGAGCAGATCGTTGAGCGCCGGGCCGGTGCCCTTGTAGGGGATGTGGGTCATTTTCGTGCCCGCCATCAGATCGAACAGTTCGGTGGCGAGGTGGGTGATGCCACCGGTGCCGGTCGACGCATAGTTGAGCTTGCCGGGATTGGCCTTGTTGTAGGCGATCATTTCCTTGATGTTCTTGATCGGCACCGTGGGATGCAGCGCCACCACGAAGCCGGTTTCGCCGAGCAGGGCGATGGCCTGAATGTCCCTGACCGGATCGTACGGCAGCTTGTAGAGCGCGGCATTGGTACCGTAACTGCCCGACACCATGATCAGCGTGTAGCCGTCGGGCGCGGCGCGCGCGGCGGTTTCCGCGCCTATGGTGCCGCCGCCGCCCGCGCGGTTGTCGACGATGACGGATTGGCCCAGCGCTTCGGACATTTTCTGCGCGATGATGCGCGCCATGATGTCGGTACCGCCACCGGGCGCGAACGGCACCAGCATGCGCACCGGTTTGTTGGGGTACTTCTGCGCCAGCGCGCTGCCGCTGAAACAGGCGATCGCCAGCGCCGCCGCGCAAGCTGCCAAACGTAAATTACGCATCATGACTCCTTGATAAAATTATAAATTAAATCAATATGTTATATGTATGCGCCGTGCTTTTTCGGCTACCGATCTAATCCAGTTAATCCTGTAAATCCTGTCTATTAGCTTTTGACTTTCTGCAGCGTAACCAGCAGCCCCAGCAGTTCACGCACAGAGTGCTTCTCGATGGCCAGCGCCACGCCGGCGATGGCATCGACCGGCAGTTGCGGATTGATGCCGCGAAATTTTTCAGTGATGCCCTGAGCGTCGATGGGCGCGGCGGGTGAGCCCGAGGGATCGAGAATATCGACGCGCAGCCATTTGCCTTCATGTTCGGCGGCGACCCAGCCCGCGAAGTGCGCGGGGTAGAGCTTGTCGAGATCGGGATCGGACACCAATTCGAGACTGCGCGCGAGCGCGATCAGCGCCGGATCGGAAAGTTTCCTGTCGTCGAATTGCGGCGGCAGCACCTGGCCGTCGGCAAGCGCCGCGGCGACCGCGTAGCGCACGCTCATTTGCGCGTTGAGCGCGGAGCTGGGGAAATAATCGAAGCCGCATTGCACGTCGACTACTTTCGAAAGACCGACGCGCACCTTGCGTGCAGCATCCCACGGTGCGCCCAGCTTGCGTCGCAGCTGCAGCGCGGCATCGATATACGAATGCGCGCTGCCGCAGCACGAGTAAGGTTTGATCGAGGTCGAGTCCAGATGCCACACGCGGCCCAGGTCGCGGGTCAGCGGCGCGATGTCGGAGGCGTCGGAAAACGCCTTGAGCACGCCGCCGTCTTCAAATTCGTAAATCTGCGTCGGCCCGGTGAAACCGAGCGCGGCGAGTTCGGCCGCCAGCACGCCCGAATGCGCGGCCTTGCCGGCGTGCAGGCGCTTGCTCATGGCGCCGTCGGCGTTGAACGCCCAGGTGCCCGCGCCCTGGGTGCCGGCGAGACCCAGCGCCCATGCGGTCTGTTCGGCGTTGAGTTTCATCAGTGAAGCGCAGGCCGCGGCGGCGCCGAATGGTCCGCACACACCAGTCAGATGCCAGCCGCGCAGCCGCGCCGCCGAGGGATTGAGCGCGAGGCTGCTGCGTATCATGGTTTCGTAACCGGCGGCGATGGCGGTGACCAGTTGTTCGCCGCCGGCATCGAGTTTCTCCGCCATGGCGATGGCCGCGGGCACCACCACCGCGCCGGGGTGCAGCTTGGCGTTGTGGTAATCGTCGAGCTCGAAGGCGTGCGCGGAAGTGCCGTTGACCAGCGCGGCATCGGCCGCGCGCAGCGAGGGTGCGGCGTCGCCCCACACCGTCGCTTCGGCCGTGCTGCCGCCGTTGCGCGCCCAGCCGAGCAGCATGTTCGCCCACGGCGTGTTGTAGCCGTAGACGCCGCAGCCCAGGGTGTCGAGTATCGCGCAGCGCACCACCTCGCGCGTGCGCTGCGGCAGATCGGCGTGGCGCAGGCTGGCAATCCAGCCCGCGACTTCGCGGGTGGGGGCGGCAACGGTTCGGTGATCGAAATTCATGAGCGGCTCCTTCGGTAACGCTTACTCGGTGTCACGACGCATGATGAGCAGCCGCAGACGCAGGGCTTCGCTGACGTGAAGACGCGCCGCCTTTTCCGCGGCGCGCGGGTCCTGGCGCTCGATGGCGCGCACGATGGCCTGGT
>CAKKQX010000059.1 GCA_919902235.1 Burkholderiales bacterium | reverse complement strand
CATCCACCCGCAGACCATCTACACCAAGACCGCAAAAGGCATTCTTGAAGTCAAGAATAAAACCGTAAAATTGCCGCGCGATCTCGGTCATGTATTCACATCGATAGATGGCAAATCCAGCGTCGCCGACATTCTGCAAAAGCTGGAGACGGACGCGCCCAAACTTGACGAAGCGCTCCACAAGCTGGCAACCGATGGGTTCATCAAGGTATTTTTTTCCCCCCCTGTCGCGACAGCCGCTGCGGCGGCGCCACCCCCGGAGATCGGCGAAGAACTCGATTTCACCTCTACTGAAGCAGTCTCCAAACTCAATACCGAAGCCGAAGCGCGCGCCAAGGCCGAAATAGAAGCCAGGGCACGCGCTGCAGCCGCCTCGCGTGCCGCGGCCGAGGCCAAAAACCGGCAGGAAGCGGAAGCACGCGGGCGCGCGATGGCCGAGGCCAGGATGAAACTGGAAGCCGAGGCCAAAGCCAAGGCGGAGGCTGCAGGCAAAGCTGCGACCGAGGCACGCCTGAAGGCGGAAGCCGAAGCCATGGCGGCAGCCGATTCCAAAGCCAAGACGGAAGCAGAAGCGCGTGTGCGTGCCGCCATGGAAGCCAAGATCAGGGCTGACGTGGAGGCACAGGCCCGCGCGGCGGCAGAAGCGCACGCCAGGACAGAAGCCGAGGCCAAAGCCCGCGAAGAAGCCAAAGCCCGAACAGAGGCGGAAGCGCGAGCCCATGCCGAAGCAGATGCCAAAGCCCTCGCCGAGGCAGAAACCAAAGCGCGTGTTGCCATCGAAGCGCAGTTAAAAGCGATGGCCGAAGCGCTGGCGCAGGCCGAAGCGCGCGCCAGGCAGGAAGCCGGGGCGCGCGCCAGGGTGGAAGCGGAAATCCATGCTCGCGCCGAAGCCGAAAAGAAGGCGCGCGAGGAAGCCGAGGCGCGCGCCAGGGCTGCCGAAGCAGCGGTGGCGCAGGCGCGGGCGATGGCCGAGGCCGCCGCCAGGGCAAAGGCTGAGGCCGAGGCGCGTGCTCTGGAACAGGTGCAGGGTGGTGATGCGCCAGTTGATGTGCGCGTAACGGATGCGATGAAGGCGCTGGAAGAAGCAAAAACCAGGATGCGCGCGGAAGCTGAGGCACGTCTCATGGCCGAAGCCAGGGCGCAGGAGCAAGCCGAACGCCGCGAGCGCGAAGAACAGGAAAGCAAGGCACGCGAAGAAGCCCAGCGCTTGGCGCACGAAGAGGCGGCCGCTCAAGCCAGGGCGCAGCTACGCGAACTTCAGGAACAGTCGCGCCGGGCGCGCGAGGAAGCGGAGGCACGGGCTGCAATCGAGCAAAAAGCGCTCGCGGAAGCCGAAGCCCGCATCGAAACCGAACGCCGCGCACGCGAAGAGGCCGAAGCCAGAGCCCTGGCGGAAAAAAAGGCGAACGAGGCTGAAATCCAGAGAGAGCGCGAGGAAGCCGCCGCCAGGGCGGAGACCGAAGACAAGGCGCGTGAGGCCACGATTCAGAAAGCGCGCGAAGAAGCCGATGCCAAGGTCGAAGCCGAGAAAAAGGCGCGCGAGGAAGCCGAAGCCAAGGCCGAGGCGGAGAAAAAAGAGCACGCGTCAGCGGTCCAGAGATTGCGCGAGGAAGTCGAAGCCAAGGCGCGCGCCGACGTCGAGGCCGTGATCGAGATCGAGCGCAAAGCGCGCGAGGAAGCCGAGGCACGGGCTGCAGCCGAGCAAAAGGCGCGCGAGGAAGCCGAGCAAAAAGCACAAAAAGTGCTCGCGGCCAATATTGAAATCGAGAAAAAAGCGCGGGCGGAAGCTGAAAAGCAGGCTGCGGCCGCGCTCAGGGCACGCGAAGAGGCTGAAAAGAAAGCGAGCGCCTTGGCCGGCAGCAACAGCGAAGCGGCACTAAAAGCGCGTGAAGAAGCGGAAGCCGCCGCCAGAGCCGCCGAAACCGCACTCGCACAGGCGCGCGCCATGGCGGAAGCCGCAACGCGTGCCAAAGCCGAGGCGGAAGCCAAAGCAACGGCGGAACGCGAGGCGCGCGCGGCGGCCGAAGATCGCGCCAAAGCGGAAGCCGTCGCCCGCGTTTTGCATGAACAGCAAACGCGCGAACGCGCCGAAGACGAAATCAAAGCCCGTGTCGCCGCCGAACTCAGGGCCAAGGAACTCGCAGAGCGCGAGGCGGATGCGCGCTATCGCAAGGAAGCGGAAGAACGCGCACACGCCTCGGCTGAGCGGCACAGGCAGCGTTTGGAGAAAACAGCGGAAGAAGCGCACCCGGCAACCGCTTCGTCCCGCGGCAGAAAACCGGTCAACTGGCTCAAAACCGGCGTCATCGGCCTGGTTATCCTGTTGGCAGCGACCGCCGGTTTGCTGCATCTGGTGCCGCTTTCAGCTTATATCCCCGATGTGCAGCAACTCATCTCCCAGCGCCTGCAGCAGCCGGTCACCATTTCCAGCATGCGTTACGCGCTGTTGCCCACGCCGCAGCTCACGCTCGAGCGGGTGACCGTCGGCAAACTGCAGGAAATCAAGATCGACGACATCGTGGTCGACATAAGTCCCCTGACGCTGTTCGGCAGCACGAAAAACATCAGCAGCGCCGCGATCAACACCGTGACTCTGGACCAGGGCCAGTTCGAGAGGCTGTCGGCGTGGATCAAGCCCAAAACCCCGGAACAACTGCTGGTCGCCAAGCTCAAGATCAAGTCGATACGGGCATCGATAAAAGCGCTGGACCTGCCGGCCTTCGAGGCCGATATCACGTTTGCCCGCGACGGAACCCTGCAAAGAGCGCTGTTCTCCGACGGCAAGCTCAGGGTCGACCTCGCTCCCAAGGACAAAACCTGGAGCGTCAATGTCAGCGCACGCGGCTGGCGCTCGCCGCTGGGGCCAACAATCGAGTTCGATGAACTGACACTCAGCGCCGTAATTGAAGATCAGCGCGCCACGTTCAACGGCATCGAGGCCCGGCTTGGTGCCGGCACCCTGAAAGGCGCAGCCAGGGCAAGCTGGTCGGGCGGCATCCGGGTGGAAGGCGACTTCAATCTGACCAACGGCAATCTCGCCGGACTGATGGCGGTATTCACGCGCGATTTCACGGCGACCGGCGTAGTGAATACCAACGCCACTTACGCGCTGCAGGCAAGCGACCTGGCCTCATTGTTTGCGAATCCGCGCATCGAGGCCAACTTCACGGTCGTCAGGGGCACGTTCGACAACATCGATATTGTGCGCGCCATGCAATCGCCTTCCCGCGACGGCGTGCGCGGCGGCAAGACAATATTTGACGAACTGTCAGGCACGATGCAGCTCTCCGGCAAGCGCTACTCCTACCGGCAATTGCGCATGCGATCCGGCCCCATGAATGCCGTCGGCGGTTTCGACATCGCGCAGGATGGCGATCTGTCGGGCCGCTTCACCGCCGAGGTCGGCTCAGGGTCGACAATTTTTTCCCGCAGCGCGCTCAATGTCGCCGGCACCGTGAAATCGCCGCTGCTGCGGCCGTAAGCGCAGCACAAAATGAAGCGGCCCGTGCATGTCTGCACGGGCCATGGAACCGCTTGCCGGCAGTCGCAGATCGTTGCGTGCTTCTACTTCTAGCCTCCCGCTGCGCGCAACGCGGCGATGCGCTCATCGAGCGGCGGATGCGACATGAACAGATACTTCAGTCCGCCCGCCACGCCGCCGGAAATCCCGAAAGCCGCCATCTGATCCGGCAATTGCGCGGGTTGCCCGTGATTGAGCTTGAGCCGCTCCAGCGCCCCAATCATCTTGTTGCGGCCGGCGAGCTGCGCGCCGCCGGCATCCGCACGGAATTCGCGCTGACGGCTGAACCACATCACGATGATGCTGGCGAGTATGCCGAGCACCATCTGCGCAATGATCACCGTGATGAAGAACGCCGGCCCGTGGCCGCGCTCGACCTTGAACACGACACGGTCAACCAGAAAGCCGATGACGCGCGACAGGAAAATCACGAAAGTATTGACCACGCCCTGGATCAGGGTCAGCGTCACCATGTCGCCATTGGCGACGTGGCTCACTTCGTGGCCCAGCACCGCTTCGGCCTCTTCCTGCGACATATTGTTGAGCAGCCCGGTGCTGACCGCGACCAGGGCATCGTTGCGGTTCCAGCCGGTGGCGAACGCATTGATCTCCGGCGCATCATAAATCGCGACCTCCGGCATGCCGATGCCGGCTTTCTCGGCCTGGCGTTTGACGGTATCGAACAGCCAGCGCTCGCTCATGTTGCCCGGCACTTCAATCACATGCGCGCCGGTCATTCTCTTGGCGCTCCACTTCGACAGCAAAAGAGAAATGAACGAACCGCCGAAGCCCAGCACCGCGGAGAGGATCAGCAGGGAATTGAAATTGATGCCCGTGCCCTGCTGGTCGAGCATGCTGTCGACGCCCAGCAGCCGCAACGTAATGCTCAACACCAATACGATCGCCAGATTGGTAACGACGAACAGGAAAATCCGTTTCATATGAACCTTTAATCTCCAGTGATGGACCTGCTGCGTTAGATGGGGGCGGAAGTGCCGAGTTCAATAGTGGTGCGCCGCCCGGTTAATTTTATAACCAATTGTTTTTAATAAACAATTTATTCCTCCCTCACTCCGTGCGAGGCATTGTAGCGCATCCTGGTTTCAATCCGCTGCACGTACCTGCAGCCAGAACGTCACCGGACCGTCGTTGATCAGCGTGACCTGCATGTCGGCGCCGAAGCGGCCGCTGCCGACATCGGCATGCAGCGCTTTGACTCGACATGACTTGGTTATCATAGCGCAACCGCAATCCGCCGATATGCGCAGACAACGCCGCCAACTCCTGCTCGGATCGCTCGCCGCCATTACGGGTCTGGGCGTGGCTGCCGCATGGCGCTACTGGCCCGACCAGGGGCTCGTCAATCCCTGCCACGCCGCGCTGCCGCAACGGCTGGCGCAGCACGAACTTGTGCGTAGCGCCTGGGAAGGCGTGGCCCCGGAACAGGTATGGGACTGCCACGCGCATCTCGCCGGCACTGGCGATTCAGCCAGCGGCATCCGCATCAACCCCGGCATGCACAGTCTGCTGCAGCCGTTGCAGTATGCGCAGCGGCTGTTCTACCTTAACGCCGGCTGCGCGCACAACACGCCAGGACGCATTGACGAGAGTTACGTTGAGCGCATGCATAATCTGCTCGACGGCATGCCGCGCGGCTGCAAGCTGATGCTGCTTGCGTTCGACAGATACCACGCCGCGGACGGCGCAGCGTCCTGGGAAAACACGGCCTTTTACGTTCCGGACGCCTATGCGATGCGGATTGCGCAGCGCCATCCTGCATACTTTGAATGGGTGGCGTCCATCCATCCTTACCGCAACGACGCTGTTGCAGCACTGCACGCGGCAAAGAATGCCGGCGCGCGCGCGGTGAAATGGCTGCCCGCGGCGATGGGCATCGACCCGGCGTCGCCGCACTGCGATGCGTTTTATGCCGCCATGCACGCGCTCGATCTGCCGCTCATCACTCACGCCGGCATGGAACGCGCGCTGGACGTCGCCGATCGCCAGCACTTCAGCAATCCGCTGCTGCTCAGGCGCGCGCTCGAGCATGGCGTGCGGGTGATCGTCGCGCATTGCGCAACCATGGGACAGGACCGCGATCTCGATCGCGGCAAAAACGGCCCGTTCGTCGACAGTTTCGGATTGTTTGCGCGGCTGATGGATGACGAACGCTATGGCAAAACGCTCTACGGCGATTTGTCCGCGGTCACCCAGATCAACCGCGCCGGCCCTGCTCTGGCCCGCATCATGCGGCAGCAAAGCTGGCACTCCCGCCTGCTCAACGGCTCCGACTACCCGCTGCCGGGCATCATGCCGCTGTACTCTCTCAACCAGCTCGCGCAGATGCGATTCATACAGCCCGGCATGGCGCCGGTATTGACCGAAATCCGCCAGCACAACCCGCTGTTGTTCGACTTCGTCCTGAAACGTCATTTGCGCAGCGACGGACAGACGCTGCCGGCCGGCATATTCGAGACCCGGCGCTTCTTCACCCGTGAAACAACATGAGGCACCGCACCCATTCCGGATCCGCCACCAATAGAATCCGGAGCAGGTAAATCAGGCAAATCTATCAATTTGATAGAATTTCGATTAGGATTTAGCATGTATCCGCCGCACGATTACCAAACCCATAAGAATTAGCGGCTTTTCGCCCCGGTCTGGCAATCGTATTGAATGCGCCTGCAAATAACGGATTTTGATTTACCGCTAATTGCCAGCTGGCGGAGTATTGCGTGCCTTTTTGGCCGAAACAGAATTACCACGGGATCGTTCCACCACCAAAACAAATGCAGATTAATCTGAGTTTCGACCCCAAACTCTCGGCTGAAGAACTGCGCGGCTTTGCGCGCACCGTCGCGGAAATCGAATGGCTGCTGTTGATTCTGGTGCTGCTTTACCAGACCGTGGTGCTGCCCGCCACGGAAGCCGCCACCGCGCTGGCAATGGCGATGTTCTTTTTCGCGGCGTTCGTGCTTTCCTTCCGCTACGTCAACTTCTACCGCAAGGAAAGCTACTGGAAAATCACCGTAGAAACCATGGTGATGATCGTGTTCATCACCTGGGTGCTGGTATATACCGGGCGGCTGGAAAGCCCGCTGCTCAACCTCTACCTGCTGGTCATCATCACCAGCGCGCTCGCGCTCGGCAAGCTCGCCACGCTGCTGGAAATAATAATGATTGCCGTCTGTTATGTGTGGCTGGGTTACCCGGAACGCAACCAGTCGCAGCCGTTCATGTCGTACATGACGATGCTGTCGGCGCAACTGGCCCCGATAGTACTGGTTGGTTACATCGCCACCATGCTGTCTGCCGATGTGCGGCGGGCTCTGATCCAGCTCAGGTTTCTTTCCGAAACTGACGAGCTTACCGGCATCTTCAACGTGCGCGCCTTTACCGCCATTTCAGAACGCATATTCAAACAGGCCGCGCGTTACGGGCGGCCGTTCAGCATCCTGTTGGTCGACTCCGACAGCCTGAAAACGGTTAACGACACCTATGGCCATGAAGCGGGAAACCAGCTCATCAAGAGCGCGGTGCAGTGTATTCAGAACCAGTTGCGCGAAACCGATATCCTCGCCCGCTACGGCGGCGACGAGTTCGTAGTGCTGCTCCCGGAAACACCATGCAGCAGCGCTGCCGGCGTCGCAGCCCGCATCCGTCAAAACATTGAGGATACCCCCCTCTCCGTCCGCAACAAGAAAATCCGGATGACCGTGAGCATCGGCATCGCCAGCTACCCCGAGCACGGCGATAATCTCAAGGCCATCCTGGAAAAAACCGACCAGGCCATGTACGAAAGCAAGACTCTCGGCAGAAACCGGGTCACGATGTACAACGACAAGCAGATCAAGCAGGAAGCATGATTTTCTCGCCGGCGCCGCCTGCCGCCTTTATCTGCCGTCCCGTCCCGGGCGGAAATAGCCGGTATTGTCGTAATACGCTGCGCACTCGTTGTCCGCGCACCACCCCGGCACGCCCAGAATAGGCACCGGCGCCAACTCGCGCGTGGTTCTCCATGCGCCGGTGTCAAACAATCGTTTTTCCAGCAGAGCATCGAGCCGCGCGGTCTGCGCCGTGATTCCGGTTTCGAAAAAGTCCTCATTTACTTCCAGAAAAATACCGCGTCCGGTGAGCCCGGTGTACGGGCTCAGCGCTTTCTCGTAGAGCGCGTGGCCGAACAGGTAAAAACGCATGCTCGATTCGACGCACGCGCGATTGTGCCAAAACAGCTCCTTCCAGCTGAATTCGCGCAGCAGCCGTAACAGGCCGGCATCGCCCGCGGCGACGATCACTCCGCCCTCATCAAACAGGGTCAGCGCATCCTGCAGCGGCCCGCGATTGGACGTGCCGGCGGACTGCTGGTCCAGTAATGCGCAATAATGCCGCGCATTGAGCGCCGCCTTGGCCAGGGGAAACGTCAGCCATACCAGTGCATTCATGAAATCGTGCCAGTTGGCCGGCCGCACCTGAACCTCACCATTGAGGTAGATGCGCGCCTCGTATTTGTCTTCGAGTCTCACGCTGCGGCGTGCCGGCGCAACAAAACGCAGTGGCATGCCGCCGCCGCTCAGCAGCGGCGGCTGGCGTGCGTCAAGCAGGCTCTGCAGGTCCGCCATGGTTGGCCAGCCAGCGCCCTGCAATGCGGCGCCGTAACCGCGCAACGGCTCGAACATCGGCGAGCGCTCAAGGCAATCCGGAGTCCACAACTGGGTCATGATGGTAAAATGCGCTGCCTCATGTAAAGAAAAGTAAAGAAAACGCATGAATGCAAAAGTATCGAATTATAAACGCCGGTTTTCAGCCTTTCCCCTGCATGTCTTGCTTCCTCATTATTGATCTTTCACTAATTCGCGACAGCGAATTAGCGCCATTCTCAACCTCCCCTTCCGGGACAAGGGAACACTTGAAGCGAAGCAGAGGGTCGGGCAGAGGGATTGAACGTTCCGACTGTCATCCATTATAAAACGCTCAATAATCGAGGATTTTTATTTTCCCCGGCGTTCCTGGCGGTTCCAAACATAAATTCATGGCAGAAACAATAGACTGCGCCGTAATCGGCGCCGGCGTCGTTGGCCTCGCCATCGCGCGCAAACTCGCGATGTCCGGACGCGAAGTGGTCATCCTCGAGGCCGAGGAGGCGTTTGGCACCCACACCAGTTCGCGCAATTCGGAAGTCATACACGCCGGCATCTATTATTCGACCGGATCGCTCAAGGCACGCCTGTGCGTGGCCGGCAAAAAAGCGCTTTATCAATACTGCGCCGACCATAACGTCGACCACAAGCGCATCGGCAAGATCATTGTCGCAACCGATCACGACCAGATCGCGGGTCTGGACAAATACCGCAAGCAGGCCGAAATAAACGGCGTCAGCGATTTGCGGCCGCTGAGCGCCGGCGAACTCGCCGGGCTGGAGCCCGCGGTGCGCGGCGCAGCCGGTTTTCTCTCGCCATCAACGGGCATCATTGACAGTCATGGCCTGATGCTCGCCTATCTTGGCGACGCCGGGCAGCACGGTGCCGCGCTGGCGCTGGCGAGCCCGGTGATTTCCGGCGCGGTCAGGGATGAGCGCATCCTGCTCAATGTCGGCGGCGGCGAATCGATGTCTGTCGTCTGCAATGCCGTCATCAACGCCGCCGGCCTGCACGCGCAGGCGATCGGGCGCAGCATCGAGGGCGTGCCCGCGCAAACCGTGCCGCCCACTTTTTACGCCGTCGGCCATTACTACACTCTGGCCGGTGCGGCGCCATTCAATCGCCTCATATATCCGGTCGCGCGCCAGGACTGGCTCGGCGTGCATGTCACCATCGACCTCGGCGGCCAGGTCAAATTCGGCCCTGACTTCAGCTGGATCGACAGCATTGACTACCGCTTCGATGAAAGCCGCACCCAGGCATTCTATGAATCGATACGCCGCTACTACCCGGACTTGCAGGATGGCGCGCTGCAGCCAGGCTATACCGGCATCCGGCCAAAAATACACGGGCCCGGCAGTCCGGCACCCGACTTCGTGATCCAGGGACCGCGCGATCACGGCGTTGCTGGGCTGGTCAATCTTTACGGTATCGAATCACCTGGTCTGACGGCCTCGCTCGCCATCGCCGATTATGTCGCGGCTCTGCTCATCTGAATCGATAACGCTGACGGCTCCAACTCGGGAACGCCGTCTGGATGCATCATTTTCCGTTTACGATCTCCCGCTTTTTCCCGACTGGATAACGCTTTTCACGCGCGTCGGCGCCGTTGCCCCTATTTATCGCCCGGCGCATAGCGTTCGAGAAATAACGCCACAGCATTCTTCCATTCCTCGCGTGTAAAAACGAACGCTTCGTTGTGCCCGCCGCGCATTTCAAGAAACTCCCTCGGCCCGGCAGCGGCGGCGAACAGCGCCTGGCCGTGCGCAAACGGCACGATCCCGTCATCACGGCTGTGTGCGATCAGCAGCGGCGACTTGATGCGCGGGATGTTGGACAGATTATCGTAGCTGAAACGGGAGATGAGCCGCGCCGGTACGAACGGATAGATCTGCGCGGCAAGATCCGGAACCGAAGTAAAGGCAGACATCAGCAGTAGCGCGCGTGGCGCGTGATTCACCGCCAGCCAGCTTGCCACGGCGCCGCCCAGCGACTCACCCGCGACGACGATGTCCTGCGGCACGGCGCCGCGCGTTTGCGTGAGCCATTGCCACGCCGCGAGCGCATCGCGATAGGTTCCCTGCTCCGACGGTGCGCCGCTGCTTCGGCCGTAACCCCGGTAATCGACAATGAGTGTCGCGTACCCCAGGCGACTGAACATCAGCAGATAGTCGAGACGGTGCGAAATATTACCGGCGTTGCCGTGAAAAAACAGAATAATGCCGCGTGCTGCCGCTTCACCGCCGGGGGCCGGCACCCACCAGGCGTGCAATGTCTCGCCATCCTCAGTGCGTATGCTCACCGATTCATAGCCGAGTCCGTAAGCCTGCGGCGTGATGGCGACTTCGCGCCCGATCTGCGGGTAATAAATCAACCGCGACTGAAACAGGAATAACAGCGCCACAATCACCACATAGGCGATTGCCACCGCAGAAATAATGTTCCACAGCATGCGCAAGGTCACACCGCCATGGCGTTATCTTTCCAGTTCGAGCAGCGGCTCGTCGAGCGCGGCAGCCTGCTCGCGCAGAGCCAGAATATGGTCCTGCCAGTAGTGCTGCGTGTTGAAAAAAGTGAAGGCCGCAGGAAACGCCGGATCGTCCCAGCGCCGCGCCAGCCAGCCGGCGTAGTGGATCATGCGCAGCGTGCGCAGCGCTTCGATCAGCGCCAGCTGCCCGATCCCGAAATCGTTGAATTCGCGATAGCCTGCGATCACTGCGGTAAGCTGAGACTGCATGGCATCGCGCTCGCCGGAAAGCCACATCCAGATGTCCTGTACCGGAGGCCCCATGCGCGCATCGTCGAGATCGACGAAATGCGGCCCCTCCCCGGTCCACAGAATATTGCCGGCATGGCAATCGCCGTGCAGACGTATCGATGGCACGCTGCCGGCACGCTCGTAGGCCCGCTTGACACGTTCGATAACGTCCGCAACCACGCTGCGGTAGGTTTCCCGCAAATCCGCGGGAATGAAATTGTGCTCGAGCACGAAGCGCGACGGCTCGCGGCAGAAGCTGTCGATGTCGATTGCGGGACGGTGCGCAAAAGGCCGCAGCGCGCCCACCGCGTGGATGCGCCCGATAAAGCGGCCCAGCCAACGCAATGTATCGAGATCTTCGAGTTCAGGGCTGCGGCCGGGACGCCGCGGATAGAGCGCAAACCGGTAGCCGGCATGCTCGTGCAGTGTGCTGTCCCGGATCACCAGCGGCGCCACCACCGGAATCTCGCGCTCGGCGAGTTCCAGCGCAAAGCGGTGCTCCTCAAGAATCGCCGCATCCGGCCAGCGCCCGGGACGGTAAAACTTGGCGATCAGCGATGTGTCGTCTTCGAGCCACGCCTGATAAACGCGGTTTTCGTAGCTGTTAAGCGCCTGCATGCGCCCGTCGCAGCGGAAGCCCGCGCTGTCGATTGCGTCGAGTATGCAGTCGGGGGTCAGATTTGCGTAGGGCGGCGGGGATTGCATCCAGTCGGGGAACGCGGCGAATTGGGAATGACAGTCTTTCTTCTATTGCCAGGCGGAATAAAGAAGCTAAAATCCCCGGCATCCGCGCCGTCGCGAAAAACAGGGACAGGACGCCATGCTAACCGCTTACGTCGTCAATAACCAGAAGCTGCAGAAAAAACCGGTCAACCAGTTTTCGGAGCTGACGGCAGAAATACGCTGGCTCGATCTCAATAATCCAACGGAACTGGAGCGGCAATGGGTCAAGCAGGCCTACGGCCAGGATCTGCTGTTCATCGAGGAACTGGGAGAGATCGAGGCAAGCGCGCGTTTTTACCGCGACGAGTACGGACTGC
This sequence comes from Burkholderiales bacterium, assembly GCA_919902235.1. Classification (GTDB taxonomy): domain Bacteria; phylum Pseudomonadota; class Gammaproteobacteria; order Burkholderiales; family SG8-41; genus CAKKQX01. The sequence goes on along the minus strand of CAKKQX010000059.1, from coordinate 2,877 downwards.
ATCTTCACCTGTACTTCCTGCATAACATGAACGAGAGTGCGCGCAATATCAACGTCGCGTTCACCATCAACCAGGGCCGCCTTTTCACGCTGCACGCCGAGGATGTGCCGGAGTTGCGCACTTACTATGCCCACACCTGCGCGCATCCCGATCAGCCCGACGATGCCTTTTCCATCATGATCGGCATCGCCCAGACCCGCATCGGCTTGCTCGCGGACACTTACGAGAAACTGCAGATGGAGCTGGAGGCTCTGAGCCGCTCGATTTTCGCCGGTAATGAGCGGTCCATCGCGCGTGTGCTGCAGGAACTGGCGCGCTTCGAGGACCTCAACGGCAAGGCGCGCCTGGGATTGCTCGGCAACCGCCGCGTGTTCCAGAGCGTCTTGCGCGGCGATCACGCGCCGGAACACGCCGACGGAATCAACGAAAACCTGCAGGACAACGAGTCGCTGATGACGCACGCGACTTTTCTTTCAGAGCGCGCAAAGTTCCTGATGGATTCGGCGATGGGCATGATCAACATCATGCACTCGAGACGGCTCGGCATTTTCACCGTGCTGTCGGTGGTGCTGATGCCGCCAATGCTGATCACGAGCATCTACGGCATGAACTTCGAGCACATGCCGGAACTGAAATGGCTGTGGGGTTACCCGCTGGCCCTCGTCCTGACGCTCGCCGCCGCACTGGGGCCCATTCTTTATCTGCGCGGCAGGAAGTGGCTGTAAGCGCAGGCGACTTTCAGTGCGTCAGGCCGGCTGCCGCGCGCGCATGGTCCGCGTAATCGGCAACGCGGATGAACAGCGCGCCGCCCGGCAGGCTGTCCGGCATCACCGTTGCCATCATGCGTATATCGCTGACGCGGCATTCCTGCAGCAACCCGGTGATGCCGGCAAGCGTATGCTCGAAATCGTCCGCCGGGTGCAGCGGCCAGCGAAAACCCTCGAGCAGGGTGTCATCGAAAGCCGAGCTCAGGCTGACGCGTATTTCGGCGCCGCCGGTCGCAGCCTGATGCGCCGCGAGGATGGCAACCGGATCGCCAACCGTAGCCCGAAACTGCCTCACGCCGTTGCTCACGAACAGATTGAACGACAATCCCAGTTCGGCGTCGCGTCCGAGATGCGCCGCTTTCAGAATCGCCGCCGGCGGGCGCGGAACGGGCAGCAGCTCCAGCCCGGGCTGCGCCAGTTGCTGCGCCAGCAGCCGCGTCAGCGGCATGCCCCAGGCACCGATGTTGGCCGCGGCTTCAGGAAACGGCGCAACCGCCTGCGGCACGATGGTGGCGCCGATCAGGAAACGCAGATGTACCTGTTCACGGCCCGGCGCCACCTCTATGGCGCGGGCTTCGAGTGCGCGCGGCACGCCTGACGCCGCAAACTCTGTACTCCAGCGAAAGGCCTCGCCGGGCGTGATGCGCTCCACCGTCCCGGATGAGCACAGGGCATTGCCCAGACCGAGATTACGCATCGCACCGAAGGCCCCGTGCTTTTGCAGCAGTGCGCAAACCGCATCGATGTCCGGAACCGCGCCGGGCAGGATGACCCGGCTTTTCGCACCCGCGACCAGCACCAGCGGGATCGCGAACAAATGCGTCGCGATCTGTTCATCGCTGTCCAGTACATCCTCGGACGCCGCACAAACGCTTTCCCACAGCTGGCGATAGACCGCACACGAGGGCGCGCACCGCAATGCCTGCAGAATTTCCGCGTCTCCGCCCTGCCGGATACGCACGCGAATCTGTTCCCTGAGCCTGATTTGCCCAACCCCGTCCTCCTGCGCGAGCCGCAGCAGTGGATTATCGGTCGGCCCGCCGTGGTAACGACGGGGGTCGGGCAAGCGGTAAATTTCAGTCGACGCGCGCACCCGAGTCCTTGACCACTTTCGCCCATTTGGCGAAATCGGCCCTGACAACTTTCGTGAAATCCTCGGGTGTGCCGCCGGCGGCGTCGGCGCCGCCCGCATTCAGCGTCTTGATCAGGGCCGGCGAAAGCAACGCCTTGTTGAGTTCGGCGTTGACGCGGGAAACGATTGCCCTTGATGTGCCGGCCGGTGCAAAAATGCCGAACCAGTTCACGACCTCGTAACGCGGCACCGACTCGGCAATCGCCGGCAGGTCGGGAAACGACGCCGAGCGTTGGGGGCTGGTGACGGCGAGGCCGCGCAATTTGCCTGCCTTGACCTGGGGCGACAGCGGCACTGCGCTCGCGATCGTCAGGCCGATCTGCCCGCCGAGCAAGTCGGTGATGAGCGGGCCGGTGCCTTTGTACGGGATGTGCGCCATGTCGATGCCGGCCATGGACTTGAACAGTTCCACCGCCAGGTGGCTGGAAGAACCGCTGCCGGCAGAACCATAATTAATCTGTCCCGGCCTGGACTTGGCATAAGCCATCAGTTCCTTGACCGACTTGGCCGGCAGCGCGGACCCGGAGGCCATCATCAGCGGCACCGAGACGAACTGGATCACCGGCACGAAATCCCGGAGCGCATCGTAATTCACTTTTTTGTAGAGGTGCGGATTGATGACGTGCGGAATCGAGGAAAACAGCAAGGTGTAGCCGTCGGGATTGGCCTTGGCCGCGATTTCGGTCGCGATCAGTCCGCCGGCGCCGCCGCGATTGTCGACCACTACCTGCTGGCCCAGATCGTCGCCGAGCTTCTGCGCGGCGATCCGTCCCAGAATGTCCGCCGCGCCGCCGGGTGGGAATCCGACGATCAGGCGTATCGGCCGGTCGGGGTATTTCTGGGTCTGCGCGGACACGCCGGGCGGCAGCGCAAGCGCGCACGCCGTCAGTGAGATAGTGAAAATTCGCATCTGCTGTTTCATGCTTTCCTCGTCTTGTAGTTATTGAGCGTTTCATAATAGATGGCAGTCGCAACGCT
>CAKKQX010000058.1 GCA_919902235.1 Burkholderiales bacterium | reverse complement strand
AGCCCGACGGCTGGATGCACACCGGCGACATCGGCTATCTGGACCAGGACGGTTTCGTGTTCGTCACCGGCCGCATCAAGGAGCTCATCATCAAGGGCGGCGAGAACATCGCGCCGCGCGAAATCGACGAGGCGCTGCTCAGGCACCCCGCTGTGCTGGAAGCCGCCGCGGTCGGCATACCCGACGCGAATTACGGGCAGGAAATCATGGCCTGCGTGGTGCTGAAAGAGGGTGCGCAATGCACCATCGGCGAACTCATGAGCTTCTCGCAAAACGAACTCGGCAAGTACAAGACGCCCAAAGTCATCAAGCTGGTCGATACCCTGCCCAAAGGCCCATCGGGCAAGGTGCAGCGGCTGAAGCTGCTGGAAAGCTGAGCGTTGATCGCAACATGAGCAGCCTGAGTACCGCGAGCCGGAAACGGGAACCTGCTTCTCGCGGCCTGTTTTGAGAACCGGGATCAACCCGGCGCGAGCTGCCGGTAGACTTCCTGCGCAACGCGATGCAGTTCGTTCCTGTCAACACCGGCGGAAATCGCATAGCCGAATTTGTCGTCCACCCAGTAAAAGACGCTGACGGGGCCTTCCTGGGCGAAGCGGAACGCCGTGTCCCCGGTCGGCGCCGCTTCACGCGTTACGTAGAGCGTCAGTCGCTGGCCATTGGGATCGTGATACATGAATTGCGCTACCGGGCCCTGTCCTCCAGGCAGCAGGCGACCGCCGATGAGATCGTAACCAACACGCCCCAGATACGGTGGTTTCACCGGCGCGCCGAGGCGCTTCGATAACCAGGCGACGAGTTGATCTTCCTGCTCCGCTCCGACCTCCACCGGCCGACGCATATCCGGGCTGTAAACAACATGCGCCACGGCCGCGCGTCGGGCGAATCCTGTCGCGATCGCTGCCTGCGGCGCTGCCGCCGTGCCGGCAACCCGCTGCGATTCCGGCTGGTCGAGCGCGCCGCGCGTCATCCAGCCGGCGCCCGCACTGATGAAGGCAATCGATGCCGCCATCGCAATCTGCCGCCACGGCAGGATGGCCCTGCCGGGACTCAGCGGCATGCGGACGGGGATGGGTTCGTGCAGCACGGGATCGAGTATCGCCCGCAGGTTCTGGTTATCGGTCATCCAGGCCTTCACGCGTGCCTGTTCTTCGGGCCGCGATGCCAGATAGGCTTCGACTTGCAGACGCCGCATTTCGGATAACTGCCCGTCAGCGTAGGCGTGCAAATCGGCTTCCGTTACAGGAATCTTGCTGCTATCGCTCATTTCACCACCTTCAGCCTGGAAACAGTTTCACGCCCTTCAAGGATCGCGCGCAGGCGCTCGCGGGCGCGTGAAAGACGTGACATGACGGTGCCCAACGGTACACCGAGAGCAGCGCCAACCTGCTCATAAGTCATTTGCTCTACTGCCACCAGCAACAACACCTCGCGCTGATCCGGCGGCAGGCGTAACAGCGCCCGGTCCAGATCGCGCACTTCCAGCATGTCGGTCTGGGTGGCGCGCACCGGCGCGCTGATCTCCTCCTCACCCATCGGTTCCTCTGGGGAGGCACGCTTCGAGCGGACCCGATCGATGAACAGGTTGTGCAGGATGCTGAACAACCAGGCGCGCAGGTCGCCGCGCCGCTGCCATAGCGCAATACGGCTCCATGCGCGCTCCAGAGTGTCCTGCACCAGATCGTCGGCAGCCTCCCGGTTGCCCGTCAGTCCGCGCGCATACCGGCGCAGGTTGGGTATGCAGGCGACGATCTGGGCAGTGACGTCCTGCACGTTTGCGTCAGTCCTTGGCCACGTGCCAGATGCCGTTGACGCCGTCGCCGGTGCGGTCGCCGGACTTCTGGTCTTTCACCCAGAAGTAGAGCGGCTTGTCCTTGTACGCCCACTGTTTGGCGCCATCGTCGCGCGTGATGACAGTGTATGCACCAGCCGGCTTGGCGTCGGCCGCCGCTGTCAGTGCCGGCCACAGGGCAGCGCACGGGCCGTTGCAGGCGCTCTTGCCGGCGACCATGTCCTTGTCGAACACATACAGTGTCATGCCGGATTCGCTGATCAGAATGTCGCCGGATTTTTTGACCGGCGGATCAGCCGCAAGCACCGCGTTCGACAAACCAAGGAGGATGCCGATTGAAGCAGCCGCGAGTAAACGATTTGCGTAAAGCATGGGTATACCTTTCATTGAGTATGACACGGGAAGGAAATCCGGGTGCCGATCAGGGCAGACGAGGCTGGGTTCTCAGCGCTCTGCGTGCCGTATACAGCACCAGGAAAAACATTGCGGTCTGCCGGAGACTCAGTAGCCGCTAACCGCGAGCTTGGGGTCGATCTGCCAGGTCTCGCTCACCAACTTGTCTTCGCGATAGGTGAGAACGTAGCGCACCTTGATCGGCTGCTTGCCCTCGAACTGCACGTTCGCGGTGACAGTCGCGCCTTGCGGGTTGGCCGACTCATCGATCTTGTCGACGCTGACCTTGAGCGGACCCTGCGACTTGGTGAATTTCTCCCACACGCCACGAATCGCGTTGGTGCCGGTGTAGGCGCCGTCCAAAGGACCGCCGATCCAGTTGAGTTGCGCGCCTTCAGAGTAGGCGCTCGAAATCGACGCGACGTCTCCGGATCCGATCGCCTGGAAGTGTGCATTAGCCTGATCGGCGGCGGGACCGGCCACGGCGGCGCCCGTGGCGGCGAGGAACAGCGAGAGCGACAAAATGGTGCGTTTCATGGGATTCATCCTTATCGGGTCAAGTGGGTTATTAAGAAACTTGCAACACGTAGACGAACGGATATGCCCGTTTATTCCTTCCGCACGCAGTATTCTCGACGCTGCGCGAGCTCGACAAGTACAAAACGCTCAAGGTGATCAAGCTCGCGGACAGGCCGCCGAAGGACCCTTTGGGCAAAGTGCGGCGACTCAATCTGCGGAGAACTGAGAGACTGTCGGGCGCCCTGATGCCCGACATTGGTCCGGTTTGGTCCAGTTTGCATTTGCCAGGCTGTATCGTTAGTATCCCGCCATGCTCCGCTTCGGGTCTTCGCGTCGTTTTATTGTCGGCATCGCAACTGTGATGATGATGCTGTGCCAGGTTGCCATGGCGGCATCCGCCTACCTGCCCGGCGTTGCGCAATCGAATGCAGGTCCGGCGCAGGAATCGTGTCACCAGGCTTCCGCAGCTGCCGACGACGGCCACTTGCAGGATGGCGCCTGCGCGTCGAACTGTCAGTCGCAGCACGCTTCGTTTGAATTTGCCAAGGTACAAGTCTACGCCACGGCTGATCTGCCGCTGCTGATGGCGCGCGTCGATTCGCCGGTTCCCAAGGCGCGCTTTGCCGCCCTGGGCGAACCATCGCTGGCTCACTCAGCATCCCCTCCCCTGCCCATCGTTCTCTGCCGCCTGCTTAATTAGCCTCCGCTGCACAGTTTCGCCGGCTGCCACCGGCGCCGTCCTGCAACGTCCTGTAGGCAAACTCGCGGAGGTAATATGCGTTTACCATCATTACGGACAGCCGCACGGCTGTCGATGTCGTTCATCGCGGGCCGGGCATCGTCCCTGCTCCTGGTTTTTTCACTGTGTCTGCCGCTCGCGGCCCACGCCGTCGGTGCGTTGACGCTCGCCGAAGCACTGCGCATTGCAACGCAGGAATCCCCGCTGCTGTCGGCGCAGCGTTCGGCTATTGCGGCGGCCGGAGAAATGGCGGTCGCGGCGGGTGAACTGCCCGATCCAAAATTGAGGCTGGGTCTCGACAACCTGCCGGTCGACGGAGCGGACCGCTACAGCCTGACGCGGGATTTCATGACCATGCGCAAAATCGGTGTGATGCAGGAATTCCCGCGCGCCGAAAAGCGTGAAATCAGGAGCCGGCGCGCCGGGCACGAACTCGCGCGCGAACAGGCCGCGCTGGCCGACGTGCGCGCTGCGCTGCGGCGCGACGTCGCGTTATCGTGGATGGAGCGTTACTTTGCCGAACGCATGTCCAGGATAGTCGACGGGCAATACGCCGAGGCCGAACTGCAGCTGCAAGCGATGCAAAGCGGATTGCGCGCCGGCAAAACACAGCCCGCTGATCTGCTCGCGCTGCAAGTCGGTCTGCAGTCGCTGCTCGACCGGCGCGCCGAATTCGAGAAACAGGCGGCGCGCGCCAAAGCGCTGCTGTCGCGCTGGCTGGGTGAAGCTGCCGCGTGGCCATTGGCGCAACTTTCCGCTGCGCCCGTTCCCGGGCGGCAGCACGAGCTTGCGCAGCATGTGTCGCAGCACCCGCATCTGCAAACACTGGAACGCCAGGTCGAAATTGCACAAAGCGATGCGGCGCTGGCCAAAGCAGCAACTCAACCCGACTGGGGCCTCGAAGTCGCCTACGCCCAGCGCGGGCCGCAGTATTCCAACATGCTGTCGGTACAAGTGTCGATTGATCTGCCGCTATTCCAGGCGCGCCGCCAGGATCGCGGCATCGCCGCCAAGCTGGCCCAGGTCGAGCAGGCGCGCGCAATGAAGGAAGACTCGCAGCGCCAGCACCTGGCCGAGGCAAACGCGGCATGGGCGGAATGGGATGCAGCGACGGCGCGGCTCAAGCGCTTTGACGATGCGCTGCTGCCGCTCGCGCACGAACGCGCACTGCTGGCGCTTGCCGCCTACCGCGGCGGACAGGGATCGCTCGCTTCCACGCTCGAGGCGCGCCGCGCCGAGATCGAACTCAGGCTGCAGCAATTGCAGCTTGCCGCCGAACAGGGGCGCGCATACGCGCAACTACTCTATTTTCTGCCTGAGGAGAACCTGAAATGAAGCGCAATGTAATCAGCCTGGCATTAGCCGGAATCGCGCTCACCGGCGCGGGCGTAGCGGGCGGTTATTGGTATGCCGCGCATCGCATGAATGCCGGATTGACGGCTCAGCCGCAAGCGCCATCCGCGACCACCCCCGCAGCAACGGCAGGCAACGATGGAAAATCTGATCCGGCAGCCGGGCGCGAGCCGCGCTACTGGCACGCCCCCATGGTGCCCGGTCCCACGTTCGACAAACCGGGCAAGTCGCCG
>CAKKQX010000057.1 GCA_919902235.1 Burkholderiales bacterium | reverse complement strand
CAGGTGTGGGTGACCGAGATCGACCCGATCTGCGCGCTGCAGGCGGCGATGGAGGGCTTCCGCGTTGTAACCATGGACTATGCCGCCGACAAGGCCGACATCTTTGTCACCGCCACCGGCAACCTGAGCGTGATCACGCACGACCACATGAAACGCATGAAGCATAATGCGATCGTCTGCAATATCGGCCATTTCGACTCGGAAATCGATATCGCCAGTCTCAAGCAGTACACCTGGGACAACATCAAACCGCAGGTCGATCACGTGGTGTTTCCTGACGGCAAGCGGCTGATCGTGCTGGCCGAAGGGCGGCTGGTAAACCTCGGCTGCGGTACCGGTCACCCGTCGTTCGTAATGTCGAATTCGTTCACCAACCAGACCCTGGCCCAGATCGAGTTGTTCACCCGCGGCGACCAGTACCAGAACAAGGTCTACGTGCTGCCCAAGCAGCTCGATGAGAAAGTTGCGCGCCTGCATCTGAAAAAACTCGGCGTAGAACTCACGGTGCTGAACGAAAAACAGAGCGAGTACCTGCATCTGCCGGTCGACGGACCGTTCAAACCGGAACACTACCGCTACTGAGCCCAGTTGACGGCAGCTCCGAAATGGCTTCATAATACATCCGTTTTGAATCCATTCCGGGGCGCCTATGACTATTAATCTGTCCATCAAAAACGTGCCTGACGCGGTGGCCGATGCGCTGCGCGCGCGCGCGGAGCGGAATCACCGCTCCCTGCAGGGGGAGTTGATGGCAATCCTGGAGCACTCCGTTTCAGGACCGGCGTCGCAGGGCCCAACAATCGCCGCACGCACCGCCGCCCCCCGGACCGTCCCTGCGCAAAACACGCCCAAACTTTCCATCGACGAAGTCGCCGCGCGCGCCGCGAAGCTGTTCCCCAAAGGCACGGCCAGTTCCGTGAACTTCATCCGCGAAATGCGCGATGGGCGCTATGGGGAAGAATGGGCGAACACCGGCCGCCACGGCACCCCGGATTGAGCCGCGGCAACACGCCATGGCCGCACTGATCATTGCCGAACCGCCTGTCGCTTATCAAAACCGGCCGTCGTTGGTGGTGGATGCCAGCGTCCTCACCGCCGCTGTGTTTGCGGAAAGCAATTGCGATCAGGCGCTGCAGTGGATGCGCGGACGCTCGCTGCATGCGCCGCAACTGGTCGATTATGAACTGGCCAACGCGGCGCTGAACAAGTTGCGCCGCAAGCAGGCGACCGCGGAGGCTGCCGCCGAAGCGCTGGCTGCGTTCTCCGCGCTGGACATCGAGCGCCGAGCCACGGCGCTCGACGGCGTATTCAAACTGGCGGCGCAGTGGAGGCTTACGGCGTACGATGCCGCTTATCTCTGGCTGGCCGCGGAACTGAAAGCACCGCTGGCCACATTCGACTCACGGCTCGGTGCAGCGGCAAAGGCGCACCTGGGCAGCCTCGGGAGCAAAGCATGACACCGCGCGAACGCTTTCTGTCGCCTCTCAAAAACGACATCCTCAAACCCGACCTCGCCAAACAGGGCTTCTACCCAGATTTCATGCTGTGGCTCAAGCGCAGCAAGCGACAGGCGCTCGTCTTCGTCGAATCCAAGGGCATTGAACTGATACTCGGTGATGCGCGTTACGAGTCAAAACTGGACTTGCTGCAGGAACTCAAGGAGTTGTCCCTTGCAATCCCTGTGCGCGGCCACATGATCAGCGCCACCCCATCTGACGCCATTGCCACCCGGCGCCCGGGCGAAACCCGCGAATCGCTGCGCACGCGTGGCATATTTGATACAAGGCGAGGATGCTGCCGATATCCGGGCAATCCTTTACGATTTGAAAACCCCGACGGAAGGCGGCCCGGAGTCCGCCTGACCGTTATCTAATTTCAGGATCCCAAATGCAGCCTCAACAGAAATTCGGCCGCACTTTCAGCTTCGAGTTCTTTCCGCCCAACACGCCGGAAGGCGCCGGCAATCTGGCGCAGACCGCCAAACAACTGGCGCAGCTCAATCCGAAGTTTTTCTCGGTGACCTACGGCGCAGGCGGCTCGACGCGCGAGCGCACGCTGCGGGCGGTGCTCGACCTGCGCGCCGCCGGTTATGCCGCCGCGCCGCACATTTCGTGCATCGGCTCCTCGCGCGAAAGCCTGCGTGAAATCCTGCAGCAGTACAAAGACAATGGCATCCGCCATCTGGTCGCGCTGCGCGGCGACCTGCCGTCGGGCACCGCTGCCGCAGGCGAATTCCACTACGCCAACGAACTGGTGGCGTTCATCCGCACGGAATTTGGCGATCACTTCATGATCGAGGTCGCGGCTTATCCCGAATACCATCCGCAGGCGAGAAGCGCACAGGACGACCTCATTAATTTCAAACGCAAAGTCGAGGCCGGCGCGAATTCGGCCATCACCCAGTACTTCTTCAGCGCCGACTGCTACTACCATTTCGTCGATGAATGCGAGGCCATGGGAGTCGATATTCCCATCGTGCCCGGCATCATGCCGATCGGGCGATTTTCCCAACTGGCGCGCTTTTCAGACGCCTGCGGCGCCGAAATCCCGCGCTGGCTACGCAAAAAACTCGAGGGCTACGGCGACGATACCGATTCGATCCGCGCTTTTGGCCTCGACGTCGTTACCCGCCTGTGCGACGATCTGCTGCAGAGCGGCGCCCCGGGCCTGCACTTCTATACCCTCAACCAGGCCGGACTGACCACCACGATCTGGCAGCGGCTGGGCCTGTAACCCACCGCGCCGGGCGGCGCGGCGCCCGCATGCTCCCCTTCTCCGGCCGGCGTCAGCGGCTATACTGTTGCAGACGTTGCGCGGCGCCGCCCGCTTGCGGCCGGACACGGCAGGAAACAGCGCGGCATCAAACCACAGGGGAGAGCCATCTTGCAAACCGGTCAGCCTGAACCGCAGCAACCCGTACAAGAACAGCAGGTGGCCATGCTGGCGCCGGAAATCAAATCACGGTCGCCGCGGGAGGCGGCGAGCCTGCTCGCCGAATACCCGTCCACGGTCATCATCGCGGTGCTGATGCGGCTGCCGCCCGCATTGGCGCAGGACGTGCTATCGGAGCTGCCCGGCGGCTTGCGCGAGAGCGCGATGCACGGCGCACCCGCAGAAACCGCGCGGCAATGGGCGCGTAACCAGGGCTACCCCGCCGGCAGCATAGGCCGCCTGATGGAGCCCGCGCTCGCCATATTCAGCCCGGAGATCACTGTGCATGGGGCGACGGAGAACTTGCGCCCGCTGGTCAGGACCGCATTCATCACCTACGGCTATGTCGCCGATCCCGCCGGCAAGCTGCTGGGCGTGATCACCATGCGCGATCTGCTGTTCACCGATGGCGGCACGCGGCTCGAGGCGATCATGCTGCGCAACCCCTTTTTCCTTAAACCCGATCTGCCGTTGTCCGAAGCGATGAAACTCGTGCTCGATCGCCACTATCCGGTGTATCCGGTGTGCGACGATCAGGGCGTGCTGATCGGGCTGGTGCGCGGACAGGCGATGTTCGAAGAGCAGGCGTTCGAGATCACCGCCCAGATCGGCAGTCTGGTCGGCGTGGAAAAAGAAGAACGTCTCGCCACCACGTGGGTGCAAAGCCTCAAATTCCGCCACCCATGGCTGCAGTTGAACCTGCTCACCGCATTCGTCGCCGGCGCGGTAGTCGGCATTTTCCAGGACACCGTCGACCGTCTGGTCATCCTGGCGCTGTTCCTGCCGGTGCTCGCCGGCCAATCGGGCAATACCGGCTGTCAGTCGCTGGCGGTGACCCTGCGCGGGCTGACGCTGGGCGAATTGAAGCCCGGCAAGGAAAAAGCGCTGGTGATGAAGGAAGCCTCGCTGGGATTGCTCAACGGCGCCATAGTCGGTCTGGTGGCGGCGCTCGGCATGTTTTTCATCGCGACCATGCAACACTCGCCGCACGCACTGGTGCTCGCCATCGTGGTGTGGATCGCCATGATAGGCAGTTGTGTGGCGAGCGGCGTTTCCGGCGCGCTGGTGCCGCTCACGCTCAAGCGCTTCGGTCTTGATCCCGCCACTGCGTCCAGCATTTTCCTCACCACCGCCACCGACGTGGTCAGCATGGGACTGCTGCTCGGTTTGGCTGCAATGCTGATCCGGTGAGGTGGCGATGCGGACGCGCGTGGCCAAACCCGCCGCCCAAAACACAACCGGCCGCGCACAGCGGCCGGTCAAAAACACACGAAACCGAAAACTTTAGGCCGCCGCTTTCGCCGCTTCGCGTTTTTTCTTGGCTTGCGCGGCGCTGGCGTGCATCGCGGCGTAGGCGCCGTGCGCCGCCGCTTCGGCGTCGCCTACGTGCACCGCATAACCGAGATCGTCGAGCACGGAACCCAGCGCCGACAGGCACAGCATCACGTTGTCGGGACGGCACGAGTAGCCCATCAGGCCGAAACGCCAGATCTTGCCGGCGAGCGGCCCCAATCCGGCGCCGATCTCGAGGCCGAACTCGGAGAGCAGGGTTTTGCGGACTTCGGCTTCGTTCACGCCCTCGGGGCAGTACACCGCGTTCATCTGCGGGATCTGGTACTGCTCCTTCACCAGAAACTTGAGGCCCATGGCCTCGATGCCGGCCTTGAGCGCGGTATGGTTGCGCTGCACCCGTGCCCAGGCATTGTTTAGTCCCTCCTCGCGAATCAGCAGCAGCGCTTCGTGCAGGGCAAACAACGAGTTGGTGGGCGCGGTGTGGTGATAGGTGCGGGTGGTCTCGCCCCAGTAACCCAGCAGCAGGTTCATGTCCATGAACCAGGAATGGATCTTGTCCTTGCGCGCCTTGACGTGCGCGACCACGCGCTCGCTGAACGAAACCGGCGACAGCCCTGGCGTGCACGACAGGCATTTCTGGCTCGCCGAATACACGGCGTCGATGTTCCACTCGTCGACCAGCACCGGCGATCCGCCGAGCGAGGTCACGGCATCGACGATGGTGAGCGCGTCATACTTGTGCGCGATCTCGACCAGGGTTTTGGCATCCGACAGCACACCGGTCGAGGTTTCGGCATGCACGAAGGCGACGATTTTGGCGTCGCGGTTGTGCTTGAGCGCGTCCTCCAGTTTCTGCGGATCGACCGGCTCGCCCCACTCGGACTCCACGATTATGGGTATGCCGCCGCAGCGCTCGACATTCTCGATCATGCGGCCGCCGAACACGCCGTTGCGGCACACGATCACCTTGGCGCCCGGCGCCACCATGTTGACGAAGCAGTACTCCATGCCCACCGAGCCCGGACCGGAAATCGGAAAGGTCAGCGGATTTTTGGTCTGGTAGACATAGCGCAGCAGCGATTTCAGCTCTTCCATCATCTCGACGAAAACAGGATCGAGGTAGCCGATCGCGGGCTGGCTCATGGTGGTGAGCACGCGCGGATGGATTTCCGTCGGCCCGGGTCCCATCAGCGTGCGTTGCGGGGGGTGAAAAGAGTTGATGCGTTTTGCCGGCGCAAAGTTGTCCATCATGTCGCTCCCTGAAAAAGTGGAACCGGTAAAGTTTTCGCCGTCCGGGCGCGATTTGAGCCGGATCGGTTTTCTGGCATTGGCTTCGTTGAGAATGTCGACCGCAGCGACCTGTCCGCCCGAGACGTGCTCGATTTCCATCGCCCAGCGCGCCGGCACGTAGCCGGACTTGATCCAGTTGTTGACGACGGCGCGGTCGAGACGGAAACGGCGGGCGACTTCGGCTTGGCTGCCGAAAA
>CAKKQX010000056.1:4556-21570 GCA_919902235.1 Burkholderiales bacterium | reverse complement strand
AATGCCATGCTGGAACTTGCGCAAAAAGGCATACACGAACTCGTCGCCGCGCAGCGCGCGGCATTGAAGACATAGAACTTTGCCGCCAAGACGCCAAGAACGCCAAGGAGTACGATTCAATAACCGCAATAATGGATTTGTCGCCCTCTGATCAGGGCCGGATCATCCAGGCGAGACATGAACATCATTTACTGGATTGTTGTCGTTGATCTTCCTTGGCGCTCTTGGCGTCTTGGCGGCTGATAGGGATCTTGTGAAAAAACTCGTCATCGCCTCCAACAACCCCGGCAAGCTGCGGGAGATTTCCCGCATACTCGCGCCACTCGATATTGACGTGCTGCCGCAGACGGCTTTCGGCGTGCCCGAAGCTGAAGAACCGCATTGCACCTTTATCGAGAACGCGCTGGCCAAAGCCCGCCATGCCAGCCGCCACACCGGCTTGCCGGCGCTTGCCGACGACTCGGGCGTATGCGTGGAAGCGTTAAAGGGCGAGCCGGGCGTGCATTCGGCGCGCTTCGCGGGTCCGCCGCCGGCAGGCACGGAGAGCGGGCGCGATGATCAGGATGCGCGCAACAACGACAGGCTGCTCGCCATGCTGGCCGGCCAGGCCAATCGCAGGGCGCACTACTATTGCGTCATCGTGCTGGTGCGCCATGCCGACGATCCGCAGCCGCTGATCGCCGAAGCCGGGTGGCACGGCGAGATCATCGATACGCCGCGTGGCGACGGGGGTTTCGGCTACGATCCGCTGTTTCTTGTTGCTGAACTCGGCAAAACCGGGGCCGAGCTGGCACCGGAAGAAAAGAACCGGATCAGCCACAGGGGCAAGGCGCTTGCCGCGTTGCTGGCGCGACTTGCTGTCGAGAAGCGAGAGGCGGGAGGAGAAAACCAGTGAGCGCGCTCGAGAAGACTCCCGTCTCTCGCCTCTCGCCTATCTCCTCTCCGCGTTTCACCGCGTTGCCGCCCTTGTCGCTCTACATCCACATCCCGTGGTGCATGCGCAAGTGCCCCTATTGCGACTTCAATTCGCATGAGGCGCGCGGCAGCGTGCCGGAGCAGGATTATGTCGCGGCGCTGACGGCGGATCTCGACCAGGCGCTGCCCCTGGTATGGGGGCGCAAGGTCATGAGTATTTTTTTCGGCGGCGGCACGCCCAGTCTGTTCTCGCCGCACAGCATGGACGCGATCCTGTCCATGGTGCGGGCGCGCCTGCCGTTGGCGGCCGACGCCGAGATCACGCTGGAAGCCAACCCCGGCACCTTCGAGGCGGAAAAATTCCGCGCTTTCCGCGCAACCGGCATCAACCGGCTGTCGATCGGCATCCAGAGTTTCAGCCCCCGGCATCTCACGGCGCTGGGCCGCGTTCACGACGAGCACGAAGCGCGGCGCGCGATCGAAATCGCCCGCGGGCATTTCGACAATTTCAACCTCGATCTGATGTACGCGCTGCCGCAACAGACGCCCGCCGAGGCGCGCGCGGACATCGCGGCGGCACTCGAGTATTCGCCGCCGCATGTTTCCAGCTATCACCTCACCATTGAACCGAACACCTGGTTTCACCGCTACCCGCCGCCGGTGCCCGACGAGGACGCCGCGGCGCTCATGCAGGATGCCATCGAAGAAACACTGGTCGCACGAGGCTACGAACACTACGAGACCTCTGCATTTGCCAGATCGGGGGCGCGCTGCCGTCACAATCTCAATTACTGGACCTTCGGCGACTACCTGGGCATCGGCGCTGGCGCGCACAGCAAGCTGTCTTTTGCCGACAGGATAGTTCGACAGATGCGTTTCAAACAGCCCGGGCAATACATGGCAACAGCCGCGCAGGGCAAGGCCGTGCAGCAGGAGCAGCAGGTTGGCGCGCGCGAGGTGGGCTTCGAATTCATGATGAATGCGCTGCGGCTGACCGGCGGTTTCGAGGCCAGCCTGTTCGCCGAGCGCGCCGGCCTGCCGCTTAATGTCGTGTTCGATGAACTGGAAGAGGCGGAGCGCCGCGGCCTGATCGTGCGCGATCATCAGCGCATCGCCCCGACGCCGCAGGGGCGGCGTTTCCTCAATGATTTGCTGCAGATTTTCCTGGCGGACACGCCCTGAAGGCGGTTTTGTTGAAACGGCGCCATGCCGTAGATGAATAACTTGCTTTTCCGCGACCCCTGCTTAGAATACTGACAACAATCACGGGCGCAGACCCATGCACGGCATGCAACTCGGCGGCGTGCCATAACAATTCAGTTCATCCAAAGGAGGTCGCATGAAGCAGATTAAAAAGGGGCTGTGCTGTGCAGCAGCCGTTCTTGCCGCCGCGGTTTGCGGCGCAACGCAGGCGCAGAACTATCCCAACAAGCCGGTGCGGTTTGTGGTGACGTATCCCGCCGGCGGCAGTTCCGACGCCATGGCGCGCATCATCGGTCTGAAGTTGACCGAGTACTGGGGGCAGCAGGTGCTGGTGGATTCGCGCCCTGGCGCGGCAGGTGCCGTCGGCATGGAGTATGCCGCAAAGCAGGCGCCCGACGGCTACACCTTCCTGCTCGGCAACTTCGGGCCGGTTACCGCCAATCCGCTGATGACCAGGGTCAAATACAATGTGGCCAAGGACTTTGTGGCCGTGTCGCAAATCACCCGTGCAGCCAACATACTGGTGGTGCCGGTGACGCTGCCGGTGAAAAACGTCAAGGGACTGGTGGCGCTGGCCAAGTCGCGGCCGGGAGAAATGACTTATGCCACCAGCGGTCCGGGCAGCATGTCACATCTGGCGGGCGAGATGTTCAAGCGCCTCGCCAAGGTGGACATCACCACCGTGCCGTACCAGGGCGGGGTATTTTCCATCGCCGCGGTGCAGGGCGGGCACATCATGATGATGTTCTCGGATGCGCAGCCGGTGATGTCCAACATCCGCGCCGGCAAGCTGCGCGCGCTGGCGGTCACCAGCGAAAAGCGCACGCCGTTCACGCCCGAGTTGCCTACCCTGGAGGAAGAGGGCATCAAGGGTTTCGCGGCTTCCAACTGGTGGGGCATCCTGTTCCCGACCGGGGTGCAGAAGGCCACGGTCGACAAGGTGGCGGCGGATCTGGCGAGGGCGCTGAAGGACAAGGATGTCATAGAAAAGCTGGGCAACCTCGGGGTCGAGGCGGCCTCCAGCACGCCGGAGCAATTCGGCGCCTTCCTGGTTTCTGAAAACCAACGCTGGGGCAAGCTGATCAAGGAAGCCGGGATCAGCGGCATACAATAAAAATAAACGTTGTTTTTCCTGCAACGGCGGCCCGCGGGCTGCCGTTTTTTATTTGCGTTTGCGGAATACGATATCCCACACGCCGTGGCCGAGTTTCAGACCCCGGGTTTCGAATTTAGTCTGCGGGCGATAGGCCGGGCGCTCCGCGTACGAGGCGGCGGTGTTTTCAAGAGCCGGCTCCGCGCTGAGCACGGTCAGCATCTGCTCCGCGTATTCCTGCCAGTCGGTCGCGGCGTGAATATGGCCCGTGGGTTTCAGGCGTGATGCAGCCAGCGCAACGAATGCAGGCTGGATCAGGCGCCGCTTGTGGTGCCGCTTTTTGGGCCACGGGTCGGGAAAAAAGATATGCACGGCGTCCAGCGTCGACGGTGGAATCATGTGTTGCAGCACTTCGACTGCGTCGTGCTGCACGATGCGCACATTGGCCAGTGCGCGCTCGTCGATCTGCTTGAGCAGGCTGCCCACGCCCGGCGTGTGCACTTCTATCCCCAAATAGTCATTTTCGGGGTGGGCAGCAGCGATTGTCGCCGTGGTCTCGCCCATGCCGAAACCGATTTCAAGGATTATCGGCGCGTGGCGGCCGAATACCCCGTGCAGATCGATGCCTTGCGGCGCATATGGAATGCCGTACTGCGGCAACAGCGTGTCATAGGCGCGCTGTTGCGCGTTCGAAACGCGGCCCTGCCGCAGAACGTAGCTGCGAATCGGATGTTGGGGTGTCGTCATGGGCCCGCAGTGTAACGGGCTCTGCAACGCAGGGCAAAACGCGTTAAAACCAGCCGGGCACCGCGGATTGCGGCTGATTTTTGGCGATGGCAAGGCGGTTTGCCCCGGCGCGGCGTCATCGCGCAGGTATCCGCTGCGCCGGTAAAGTGGGGGCCTGCTGCCGGTGACCCATCCCCGGATTCGCCCGGTGCCGGTCAGCCATAAGTGACTGAGAAATATATAAGTATTTGTTTTTTAAATGAAATAATTTTACATTACCGTAAGTGAGCTTTCACTCACAAGTGGCATGCAGGCTGCGATGCTTATTTTCATATCAGTATTTTCTAAAGCAGAAGACGCAAAAAACCGCCACCCGCGGGTGACGGTTCGAATTTCAGCCTGCGAAATTCAAGTCGTCTTGCCGGCCGGGGTGATGAGGCCTGCCGTCGGCGAGCTTGGTGCGGCGGAATACGGTTTTTTCGGCATGCGTCCGGCCAGATAGGCTTCGCGTCCGGCTTCGACTGCCTTTTTCATGGCTGAGGCCATGAGTACCGGATTTTGGGCGGCGGCGATCGCCGTATTCATCAGTACGCCGTGGCAGCCCAGTTCCATCGCAATCGCGGCGTCCGAGGCGGTGCCCACGCCGGCATCGACCAGCACCGGCACTTTGGCGTTTTCGATGATGATCTGCAGATTCCACGGATTGAGGATACCCATGCCGGAGCCGATGAGCGAGGCCAGCGGCATGACCGCCACGCAGCCGATGTCCTCCAGCTGCCTGGCAATAATCGGGTCGTCCGAGGTGTACACCATCACCTTGAAACCCTCGCTCACCAGGGTTCTGGCGGCGCTGAGGGTCTCCACCATGTTCGGAAACAGCGTTTTGGGATCGCCCAGCACTTCAAGCTTGACCAGATCGTGGCCGTCGAGCAGTTCGCGCGCCAGGCGCAGGGTGCGCACGGCATCGTCCGCGCTGTAGCAGCCGGCGGTATTGGGCAGCAGCGTGTATTTCGACGGCGGAATGGCGTCGAGCAGACTAGGTTCGCCGGGATTCTGGCCGATATTGGTGCGGCGTATCGCCACCGTGATGATCTGGGCGCCGCTCGCTTCGACGGCGGCGCGGGTTTCGGCAAAGTCCTTGTATTTGCCGGTGCCGACCAACAGGCGCGAAGCGTAGGATTTGCCGGCGATGACCAGGGGATCAAGATTCTCGTGGGGTTTCATGGGTTCGGTTCCGGTGATATGTCGCAGTCTGCGGCGTTTGGCGGCGCGCTGCAATGACCGTGGTCAAGCGGCATCAGCCGCCGCCGACCGCGACGACGATTTCGAGTTTGTCGCCATCCATCAGCATCTGCTCGGGGAAACGGCTGCGCGGCACGATCTCGCCGTTGCGCTCCAGCGCGATGCGCTTGCCGGCGAGTTCGAGCCGGCTCAGCAATTCACTGCAGTTGAGCGGCTGCTCGAACCGGCGCTGCTCGTCGTTGATGGTAATGGAAATCATGGGCTGCAGAGATGGCTGGGCAGTGCCAGCCGCGACACTAAAAGCGGATTTTCACAGCTTGAATAAGTTTTGGCAACAGCTCAAAAACTCATCGTGGCCTGAATGCCGAGCAGGAAATTGCGTTCCGGTGCAGGTTCGTAGCAGCGGTTCCCGGTGGCGGTCGAACTAGCGTAAAATCGCGAAAATATGCGGGTGTAGTTCAATGGCAGAACGGCAGCTTCCCAAGCTGCATACGAGGGTTCGATTCCCTTCACCCGCTCCAGATACGGTGGACTTTTGCCGTCACCCCGGGTTTGATATCCGCGGCTATGAGCTACGCGCAATCGGCCAGTGTGGTTGCGGGCGTTCGCGACACCCACACGCACAGCATGGCCGCGGTCACCGGCGCAGCGGTCAGCATACTTTCTGTATGCGTTACAATGACCTCAAAGCCCCGACGCGCCTGCCGCGATTGCGGCCGGGCGGAATCCACCATCAATCCCCAGCCCGGGTTCGAGCATGAAACTTCTCAAGTACGCACTCATCGCGCTGGTCATTCTCGTGCTCATCGTCGGCGGACTGTTCGCCTATGTCGCTGCCACCTTCGACCCCAATGCTTACAAGCCCGAGATCATCCGGCTGGTCAAGGAAAAGAAACAGCGCACGCTCAGGCTCGACGGCGACATCAAGCTCGCGTTCTGGCCCAACATCGGCGCTGATCTGGGCAAGCTGTCGCTGTCCGAATTCAAGAGCGACAGGGAATTCGCCGCCGTCGAGAACGTGCGCGTGTCGCTGGCGCTGATGCCGCTGCTGTCGAAGCAACTGGTGGTGAACGAAGTCGCGGTCAGGGGCGCGCGCGTCAGCCTGGTGCGTTTCAAGGACGGCCGCATGAACATCGACGACCTGTTCGCCAGGGACGAGCAGAAGCAGGAACAGTTCATATTCGACATTGATCACGTGGTGATAGACAATGCCGCGCTTGATTTCCGCGATGAAGCCAGTGGCGCGCAGTATGCCTTGACCAAAGTCAATCTGAAAACCGGGCGCATCGCCAACGGCGTGCCCGGCAAGATGGAACTCTCGTTTGCGGCGCAGGGCAACCAGCCCAGACATAATTTGACTGCCGACCTCAAGATGCGATTCACGTTCGATCTCGACAGGCAGGTGTATGCGCTGGAGGATCTCGGGCTGGAAGCCAAAGGCCAGGTCGCGGACATCAACAACCTGGTGGCGAAAGCAACCGGGAACGTCACCGCCAAACGCAAGGCCGGCGAATTCACCGCCGACAAGCTGTCGGTTGCCGTGACCGGTGTGAGCGGCAAGGACAATTTTGACGTCAAGCTCGATGCGCCCAGACTCAATTTCATGGCGGACAGGGCGAGCGGTGACAGGGTGACGGTGGTCGCCAAACTCACCAACCCGCAGGGCACCATCGGCGTCAATCTCATGCTTCCCGGCGTCGAGGGCACGGCCCAGGCCTTCAAGTCGGGAGCGATGACGCTCGATCTGGACATGAAGCAGGGCGGGCTGACGGTCAAAAGCAGGCTGTCGTCGCCGGTTTCCGGCAACCTCCAGGCGCAGCAAGTAAGCCTGCCCAAGTTCGTTGCCAGCATCAGCGCGAGCGGACCGAATCTTCCCGGCAAAAGTTTGGGCGGCGAGCTTGCCGGCAGCGCGAGCATCGATGTCGTCAAACAAAATGTGCAGACCAATTTCACCGGCAGGGTCGGCGACAGCAACATCAAGGCCAGGCTGGGCGTTGCCGGATTCGCGCCGCCGGGAATCAATTTCGATATCGATCTCGACCAGCTCGATCTCGATCGCCATATGCCGCCGCCGGCCGCCGGCGGGAAAGCTGCGGGTGCGGGCGGACGCAAGCAGGCGGAGCAGCCGTTCGATTTGTCGGGACTCAAGAACCTGCGCGCCAACGGCACGCTGCGCATCGGTTCGCTCAAGGCTTCCGGCGTCAGGGCCTCCAACGTGCGGCTCGAGATCAAAGCCAACGGCGGCCGCGTGGACGTGAGTCCGCTGGCGGCGAATCTGTATCAGGGCAGCCTGATTGCCCCGGCGTTCCTGGCGTCTTGGCTGTCATTCAGGGTTTGAGATGATAAAGAGCTTCGCGACCAGAATCATCGCCTGGCAAAAACGCCACGGCCGTCATGAGCTGCCTTGGCAGGACACGCGCGACGCTTATGCGATCTGGGTGTCGGAGATCATGCTGCAGCAGACCCAGGTCACCGCGGTCATTCCCTATTACCGGCGCTTTCTGCAGAGTTTCCCCGATATCCACACACTGGCAGCCGCGTCGCAGGACGAAGTGCTCGCGCACTGGAGCGGACTCGGCTACTACTCGCGGGCGCGCAATCTGCATCAGGCGGCGCAGAACATGGAGCGCGATCACGGCGGCAAGTTTCCCGCAGATTACGCACAGGTGCTCGCGCTGCCGGGCATAGGACGCTCGACCGCCGCCGCAATTTGCGTGTTTGCCTTCAGCACCCGCCGCGCCATTCTCGACGGCAACGTCAAGCGCGTGCTGGCACGCTATTTCGGTATCGAGGGGTATCCCGGCGACAAACGCGTCGAAGATGACTTATGGGGCAGGGCAGAAGCGCTGCTGCCCAAACGCAATATAGAAACCTATACCCAGGGCCTGATGGATCTTGGCGCCAGCGTATGCGCGCGCCGCCGGCCGCATTGCGGGGCGTGCCCGCTGAACGAGGATTGTGTGGCGCATCGACGCGGACTCACCGACCGCCTGCCGGCGACTAAGCTGAAGAAAGTGCTGCCGCATAAAACGACCGTGATGCTGGTGTTGCAGCGTGCGGGCGAAGTGCTGCTCGAAAAACGTCCTGCAACGGGCATCTGGGGCGGCTTGTGGTCTTTTCCGGAAATGGCGCCGGGAGAGAATGCCGAAGTCATTTGCGTGCAGCGCTTCGGCGCGCGCGTCATCGCCTTGCAGGTGATGCCAGTGCTGGAACACGGCTTCACGCATTTTCACCTGAGCATTACGCCGCAGCGTCTGCGCGTGACCGCGCTCGCGCCGCGCGCCGGCGAACCCGGCCACATCTGGCTGCCGCTGGCTGAAGCCAGAACCGCGGCCATTCCCACCCCGGTCAGGCGCATACTTTGTGATCTGTGACGCATCACATTTGGCGCAATTTCGCTTATGTCCGCGCGCAACATCCGCCTGATCATCCCGTCTGTGATGTGGCTGCGCAGAACTTTTGCGGTGAATCCGATGGTAGTATTAAGAGCGGTGGGCCCAACGAACAGGTCGAACGCGATGGATATAGTCGAAGACAGGGCAGGATAATGAAAGACTGGGTCGAAATCAGGGCATGGCGCAAAGTGAAGCGTGCGGAACTGGTAGCGCGGCGCGAAGCATCGGGCCGCGCGCAGCGGCAGTCCTGGAACGAACGTATTACAGCGCTGCTGCTTGACGGGTTTCCGGTATCGCGCGGCACGGTGATTGCTTACTGCTGGCCCTTCAAGGATGAATTCGATGCGCGCTTCGCGATTCGCCGCTGGCGCGAGCGGGGCGCGATTGCGGCCCTGCCCGAAGTGACGGCGAAGGCCCAGCCGCTGCAATTCCGCAAATGGTGGCCGGGCGCGCCAATGACGCCCGGGGTGTACGATATTCCGGTGCCGGCCGCTACCGAGGTGCTCGCGCCCGATGCTGCGCTGGTGCCGATGAACGGCTTCGACGAGCAGTGCTACCGCCTCGGTTACGGCGGCGGCTATTTTGATCGCACGCTGATGGCATGCAACCGTCGCCTGCTGGCGATCGGTGTTGCCTACGAGATGCTGCGCCTGCCGACGATTTATCCCCAAACGCACGATATTCCCATGGATTTCGTCGTCACCGAGGCGGCGGTTTATGCCAGCGACAACGGAAAACTGATGGCGCTCACCGCGGCGCAGTCGCGCGAACGCGCTGCGTGTATCATGCAGACGCGGCGCCTGCCGCGCGCGGCGGCATTATCCGAAGAACAGGGACAGTTCAGTTCCCCGCCATGTTACGCCGGGGAATTCCCGGGCTACTTTGGCGATGGCGGCGCACGCGATTAGCTGGCAAGGCCCTGCCTGATCAGGATGTGGCGCAGTTGCATAAGTCGCTCGCCCGCGTCCTGCAGTTCCAGCAATTGCTGCCTGACGGCGGCGTCTATGGGCAGGATTTCGGCCAGCCGGTAGGCGACCCAAGCCGGATCGTCGAGCTTGATGGGGGCAGGAAAATTCGCCGCGCCGACTTTGTCGATGACCAGCTTGAGCACGTCGTGGCAGGTTTTATCGACTTCCGCGGCGCCGCAATCCGGCGGCAGCATTTCCACCTGCGCCGATATCAGGCCGTTGGCGGCAACACGGGTTTCGAGGATGCGAAATCGCTCGCCGCCACGCGTGATGAGCTGAAACATCCCGAACTGTGGCATGTCCCATTGCGTGATCGTGGCGAGGCAGCCTACCGTTTCCGGCAGCGCCGGTGCACCCACTTCGCGTCCCTCTTTTATCAGGCACACGCCGAACGGAAGATTGTCGCGCAGACAGGTCTTGGTCATTTCGAGATAGCGTTGTTCGAAGATCTTGAGTGGCAGGATGCCGCCCGGAAGCAGCACGCTGCTCAGCGGAAAGATGAAAATTCCCCCGGAATCCTTCTCGGCCACGTTTATCTCGGTATGGGTAAGCGGTCAGCGGTAAGAGGCGGGCAGAATTATCAACCAGGTTGCGGCTGGCAGGGCGCCACGGTCCGCCGGTTCATGGCAATTCCCTGTGCCTGACCACGACCTGGGTCTGCGGCCGGAAGTGCGCGGGCAGCGCTTCGGCCAGATATACCGAGCGGTGCCGGCCGCCGGTGCAGCCGATCGCCACCGTCAGATAGCTGCGGTTGTCGCGGATGAAGCACGGCAGCCAGTTGCCGACGAAAAGCCGGATGTCGCCGAGCATTTTCTGAACGTCGGAATCCGCGCTCAGATAATCGATGACTTCCTGGTCCTTGCCGGTGAGCGGCCGCAGCTTCGGATCGTAATGCGGATTCGGCAGGCAGCGCACGTCGAACACCAGGTCGGCATCGAGGGGGATGCCGTGCTTGAAACCGAAGGACTGGAACAGCAGGGTGAGCCCGGCCTGCTGCAACCCCACGAATTCCTTGACCCAGCTGCGCAGAGCGTTAGGGAAGAGATCGCTGGTGTCGACATGATGGGCGAAATCGGCGATGTCGCCGAGCAGTTCGCGCTCACGCGTGATGCACTCGGGCAACGTCAGCTTGCCATCGGAGAGCGGATGGCGCCGCCGGGTTTCCGAGAAACGCGTGATCAGGGTATCGGCCTTCGCTTCGAGGAACAGTACCCTGACGTCGACGCCGTCGCGCCTCAGGCTGGAGACGTGCTGCGGCAGGTCCTGCAGATTGGCTCCGCTGCGCGCATCTATGCTCAACGCCACCCGCGGGTAGCTTGCTGTGCCAAGGAAAGCCGCCAGCTCCGGCAGCAGCTTCACCGGCAGATTATCTACGCAGTAATATCCACTGTCCTCCAGCACATTGAGCGCCACGCTTTTGCCCGAGCCCGAAAGGCCGGTGATGAGGATGAGTTGCATGTGGGTAGGCGGTAAGCAGTGAGCAGTAAGCAGTGAGGGGTGAGCGGGAAATGGTGGTCGGCTGGGGTTTTTCTGCGGCTTGCTGCTTACTGTTCACCGCTTACGGTTTTTCACCGTTCAGCTGCTGCGCCTGGCGCGCGATGAATTCCTGGGTGCTGTCGATGCCGCGCAATTGCAGCACGTAATTGCGCACTGCGGCCTCGGTCAGCACCGCCAGATTGCGGCCTGCCGCGACCGGGATCGTCACCTTGCTTATGTCTACCCCCATCAGTTGCTGGCTGCCGGCATTGAGCGGCAGGCGTTCCAGCGGCGTTGACTCGGTTGCGGACGGCCGCTGCAGGTGTACGATGAGTTTCAGGTTCTTGCGCGGTCGCAGCGCCGCCTCGCCGAAAATGGTGCGGATGTTGAGCACGCCGAGTCCGCGCACCTCCAGATAGTCCCTGAGCAGCGCAGGACAGCGGCCTTCGATGGTCTCGGGGCCGAGGCGATAGAGTTCGACCACGTCGTCGGCCACCAGGCCACTGCCGCGGCTGATCAATTCCAGCGCGAGTTCGCTTTTGCCGACGCCCGAGTCGCCGGTGATCAGCACGCCCATGCCGAGCACGTCGAGGCACACGCCGTGGACCGTGGTCGATTCGGCCAGCAGGCGGGCGAGATAGGGACGCAGCATCCACATCAGTTCGACGCTGGGCACCGGCGACACGAACAGCGGAGTATGGGTGGATTCAGCCACCGCGAGCAGGGGACCAGGCGCTTTTTCGACACCGGCGACGATGAAGCAGGCAAGTTCCAGCGTGGCGACCTGGTTCAGCGCCCGGGCGCATACATCCGGCTGCAGCCCGTTGAGATAAGCGACTTCCGATGCGCCCAGGACCTGGATCAGGTTTGGGTGCATGAAGTTGAGATGGCCAATCAGGCCCCTTGAGGAGTCCTTGGTGAGTTCGCTGTTGAGGTCCTTGGTGCCGCCGTCGCGCCCGGCAACCCAGGCGAGCTGCAGCTTGTCGCGGTTGTCCTCAAACAACCGGGCTATGCTGACTTGCGGCATTCGGCTGCCAATCGATGATCAGTTGATGAAGTTCTGCGGCGCTTTGCGCATTGAGCAGGCGCTCGCGGAAAGGCTTGTCGCTGAACATTTGCGCGAGTTCCGAAAGTATCTGCAGGTGCAGATCGGTGGCGCGGTCGGGAACCAGCAGCACGAAAATCAGATTCACGTTCTGCCCGTCTGGAGCGTCGAACGCAATCGGCTGCTGCATCCTGGCGATGGCGCCTATCGCTTCCTTGATGCCTTTGATCCTGCCGTGCGGGATGGCGACGCCCTGTCCGAGGCCGGTCGAGCCCAGTTTTTCACGGGCGAACAGGTTGTCGAACACCTGGCTGCGGGCGATGCCGTGGTTGTTTTCAAACAGCAGTCCGACTTGTTCAAACACCCGTTTTTTGCTGGTAACGTCGAGGTCGAGCATGATGTTCGATACCGGCAGGAGATTTGCGATGAGATTCATGATGTGAGCTTCGGTGTGCGGCGCTACGCCGTGCCGCCGGAATTATTCTGCGTCCTGCAGTTTGGGCGGCGCGCCGTCGTGCCGGTGCGCGAGGTTTTTTTCCTTGTGCTTGATGATGTTGCGGTCGAGTTTATCGATCAGACTGTCGATGGCTGCATACATGTCGGTGTCAGTGGTTTCGCAGAAAATATCCTTGCCCCGCACATGAACATTGGCCTCGACCTTCTGCCGCAGCTTTTCAACCGACATGATGACATTGACGTCAATCACGTGATCGAAATGGTGCGTGACGCGCTCCAGCTTCAGAGTCAGATAATCGCGTATTGCCGGGGTGATCTGGAGGTGATGACCGGTGAGATGCAGATTCATGAGTGACTCCTTCTGGTTAAAGCGTCTTCCTGAGATTGACCGGTAAAATCTGCATAGATTCCCGGTATTTTGCCACCGTGCGTCGGGCAACCACGATACCCTGCTGCCCGAGAATTTCCGAAATCTGGCTGTCGCTTAGGGGCTTGCGTGAATTTTCGGCGCCGACCAGCTGCTTGATCAGTGCGCGGATGGCGGTGCTCGAGGCGGAGCCGCCGGCCTCGGTGGAGACGTGGCTGCCGAAGAAATACTTGAGTTCGAAGTTGCCGCGCGGCGTGCGCATATATTTCTGGGTGGTGACGCGCGATACGGTCGATTCGTGCAGGCCGAGCGTTTCGGCGATTTCGCGCAGCACCAGCGGGCGCATGGCAACTTCCCCATGTTCGAAAAAATGGCGCTGGCGGTCGATGATTGCCTGGGCCACGCGCAGTATGGTGTCAAAGCGTTGCTGCACGTTCTTGATGAGCCATTTGGCTTCCTGCAGCTGGCTGGCGAGCTGCTGGGTTCCCGCATTGCGGTTGCGCTGCAGAATGTCGGCATACAGCCGGTTGATGCGCAGGCGCGGCATGGCTTCGGGGTTGAGCGCGGCAACCCATACACCCTTTATCTTTTTGACGATCACGTCGGGCACGACATAACGCGTGTCTTCCGAGTAAAATCCGCGGCCGGGCCGGGGGTTGAGACTGGTGATGAGTTTTTGCACCGAGCGCAGACAGCCGTCGTCGCAGCGCAACACTTTCTTGAGCCTGGAGAAGTCGCGGGAGGCCAGCACGTCCAGATGATTTTTGACGATTTCCATCGCCTGTGCGCGAAAAGGTGTGCATTCGGCCAGCGCCGCGAGTTGCAGCATCAGACTTTCACTCAGATTGCGCGCGCCGACGCCGGTGGGTTCGAAGTTCTGCAAATGCCTGAGCGCAATCTGCAGGTCCTCGATTTCTATCGCCAGCTCCTGCGGCAGCATGGCGGCAAGCTCGTCCAGACCCTGCGCCAGGTAGCCGTCATCGTTCAGTGAGTCTATGAGAAGCGCAACCAGCCGGTTGTCGCGCTCGGAAAGATTGGTTTCCGAAAGTTGCGACAGCAGGTGGGCGCGCAAAGTCGGAGCATCGGCCGCAATCTGCGGGAAATCCCCGTCGTCGGATTCGTCGCGCGTCCCGGAAAATGGCGTATCGTCGGCGGCGCTGAAATCCGGGGCTTCGGAATCGGTCGCGGGGCTGTCGGCGGGAGCGGAGTCGGCGGGTGCTTCATCGCTGCCGTTTGCGTCGGTGGAGCGCAATTCGGGGGGGGAAGCCGGCGCTTCGCGCGGTTCGTCGTCGCGCTCCAGCAACGGGTTTTCCTGCAGGAAACGCTCGAGTTCCTGATTAAGTTCCAGCGTCGACATCTGCAGGAGCCGGATCGACTGCTGCAACTGGGGGGTGAGCGTTAAATGTTGGGATAGCCGTAGCTGTAAAGAGTGCTTCATGCTTGTGGGTGGCTGGCTATCGCTGAGTTCCCGCTGGTGTTTATGACCTCAGGCGCGCGCGCGGGCAGGCGGGTCTAGAGGCGGAAGTGTTCTCCCAGATAAACTTTTCGCACGCGCTCATTATAAACGATTTCCTCGGGTTTGCCGTAGGCCAGTACTGTGCCGTCATTGATGATATAAGCGCGGTCGCAGATGCCGAGAGTCTCCCGTACGTTGTGGTCGGTGATCAGCACGCCGATTCCGCGTTCCTTGAGAAACCCTATGATTTTCTGGATATCCAGGACAGCGATCGGATCGACGCCCGCGAACGGCTCGTCGAGCAGGATAAAGCGCGGGTTGGTAGCCAGCGCGCGCGCAATTTCGACGCGCCGCCGTTCGCCGCCGGAAAGGCTGATGGCTGGATTGTCGCGCAGATGACCGATGTGCAGATCGCGCAGCAGGTCATCCAGTTTGTTGTTTATCTGGTCCGGATCGCTGTCGTGCAGCTCCAGCACCGCGCGCACGTTGTCGGCGACCGACAGCCTGCGAAAAATCGAAGCCTCCTGAGGCAGGTAGCTCAGGCCGAGCTTGGCGCGGCGGTGTATGGGCATGTGCGTGAGCGGCTTGCCGTCGAGGTAGATATCGCCGCCATCCGCCGGCACCAGACCGACCATCATGTAAAAGCAGGTTGTCTTGCCGGCGCCATTGGGCCCGAGCAAACCGATCACCTCGCCGCTGCGCACTTCCAGCGACACATCCTTGACGACAACGCGCGAACGGTAGCGTTTCTTCAGGTTCTCCGCCTTGAGCTCGTTGCCGCGCTCGCTGTCTTGCGCAAGAATCGGCGGGGGCGGCGGCGATGCCGAAAGCGGCATCTGGCTGGTATCGTTTGCCACCGCCGGTTTACTTTTTGGGGGCCCCAATTTCTTCGCGCGGCTTGAGGATGGATTCAGTCGATTTGAGCGTAACGGGCGCAGCGGCGGCGGGCTTTTCCTTGGGTTTTGGCTGCATGATCGCGCGTACCCTGCCGCCGGTATTGCCGGTGCCCGCGGTTTTTTCGCCACCGCCGATAACCTGGAAAAACTCGGTCGCAGCGTCATATGAAATATAGTTGCCACGCACTTCGTCCTGCGCGCGTTTCATCGAGGCGCGGACGAACATTTGCACCTTGTCGGCACGGCCGTCGTATTCGATGCGCTCCGCCCAGCCTTCGATGTAGTCATCGTAGCCTTCGCGTTTCTGCTTGAAGTAGGCAAGGTTGCCCCAGGTTGTGCCGTATTTGAAGCCCTGATTATCCTGGCGCACTTCCATGCGGTCACCCCGGATCAACATCGTGCCTTGCGTCAGCACCACATTGCCTTCGAAGGTTGAAAGCTGCTTTGCGTCGTCGACGGTGACGCGGTCGGCCTCGAGGTTGATGGGCTTTTCGCGATCCGCTTTCTCCGCGTGGCCGGTTGCCGAGAGCAGCGCCAGTGCGCAGCAGGCGGCGAGCACGCTATTTTTTGTTTTGTTCATAGGTTCCCCTGACTCTGGAGTGCAATTTCAGTATCCGAGTCTCGCTGTTCAATTCTAAGCCAATTGCGTCGACCACGATATTGGCGTCGGTAATGGTGACCGGCCGGTCGGTCTTGGCGATGTTGTCGTCAGGAATGATGTGCAGGTAATCAGTCTGAACCGCGAGTTCGCTTTTATTGTCGTATGGCGCCCGCACCGCGCGCACATTGTTCCTGAAATAGACGTTTTCGCCTTCGCTCGACACCAACCCCTCCTTGGCTGTGATGGCCAGCGGCGAATTCGGCGCGGCATAACTGGTGAATACGGGCGAGGCAAGGTGGGTGGTATCGTCATCGGGGTAGTGAATCATTTTCTCCGCGGACAGGGCGTGCTTTATTTTTCCGGTGGGGGTCATGCGGATTGCGTACAGTTTTTCCGCGATAAAGTCCGGGTCGTGGCGCGTCATTCCGTCCGGCGCGGGCGGGGTCGGTCGTACGGTGCGGTCGATCCAGAACGTCAGCGCGGCGAGCAACGCCAGCAGCAGCAGGGGAAACCAGGCGGCGAACCGTTCGTTCATACTTTCATATACTCGTCTTCACGCATCCGTGCGCTGCGGTGATTGCCGGGCACGACGGGTTTGCACGTCATTCCAGGTATGGCGCGATGCGGGCGTCAAGCGTGCCCTGGGCATGCATGATCATTTCACAAACTTCGCGCACCGCACCCTGGCCGCCGCGCGACCGGCTGACATAATGCGCATGGTTTTTTACCACCACGGGGGCGTCGGTCACGGTTGCGGCAAGTCCGCAGCGCCGCATGACCGGCAGGTCGATGACATCATCGCCCATGTAAAACGCCGTCTCTGCTTCGAGTCCGAGCCGCGCCAGCAGTTCCTGGAATGCCGCAAGTTTGTCCGCCACGCCCTGATAGAGCAGTTCGATACCGAGATTTCTCGCGCGCGCTTCGACGCAGCGCGATGTTCTGCTGGTGATGATGGCGAGCCTGACGCCGGCTTCCTGCAGCATTTTCAAGCCGTGGCCGTCGCGTACATTGAAAACTTTCAGCTCCTCCCCGGAGTCTGTGAAATACAGGCTGCCGTCGGTCAGCACGCCGTCCACGTCGAATATCGCGAGGCGGATGAGCTTGGCTCGATCGAGGGTGTCTGGCATGGCAATGGTTACGATGTTGGTGAACGATGGGTGATGGCCGTCAGATCA
>CAKKQX010000056.1:0-4456 GCA_919902235.1 Burkholderiales bacterium | reverse complement strand
GGCCGTCAGATCACTTTCGCCCGGAACAGATCGTGCATGTTGAGCGCACCCAGCAGCCTGTGCTCCCGGTCCACGACCAGCAGCTGGTTGACCTTATTGCGTTCCATGATTTCGACCGCCTCGGCCGCCAGCTTTTCAGGGCTGATGGTGCGTGGATCGCATTTCATCACGCCGGCAATGCCGGTATTGTGCAGATCTATGCCATTTTCGAGTGCGCGCCGCAGGTCGCCGTCGGTGAAAATTCCGGTTACGCGTCCATCATCGTCCATGACAGCGGTCATGCCCATCCGACCGCGTGAGATCTCGAGAATTGCTTCCATCAGCGTTGCAGAATGGGAAACGCGCGGTGCGGCCGTTCCGCTGCGCATCACGTCGCTGACATGCGTGAGGAGCTTGCGGCCGAGCGTGCCGCCGGGGTGGGAGCGGGCGAATTCGTCGCGCGTGAATCCCTTGGCCTGCATCAGCGCTACGGCAAGCGCATCGCCCAGGGCAAGCGCCGCAGTGGTGCTGGCGGTTGGTGCCAGGTTGAGAGGGCAGGCCTCCTTGAGCGCGCCGGCGTACAGATGCACATCCGATTCCTGCGCCAGACTGGACTGCGGGTTGCCGGTCATGGCGATCAGTTTTGCACCCCGGCGCTTGAGCAAAGGCACAATCGCAAGCAGTTCGGCGCTCTCCCCTGAATTCGACAGCGCGATGAGCACGTCATCACGCGAGACCATGCCGAGATCGCCGTGGCTCGCTTCAGCGGGATGGACAAAATACGCCGGCGTCCCGGTGCTGGCCATGGTGGAGGCGATCTTGCGTGCGATGTGGCCCGACTTGCCGATGCCGCTGACGACTACCCGCCCGTGCGCCTGCAGAATCAGTTCAAGAGCCTGCACGAAGTGATGATCCAGCGTTGCCATCAGGTCGGCAACCGCCTTGGCTTCGATTTCCAGCACCTCGCGCGCAATGGCTATCGCATCGTGCGTGTAAGCGTTCGTACCGGCGCTGCTTTTTGGCTTGACCATCGGCGGCAAGTATAGCAGAAGTGACGCCGTCTCAGCCCCGGGATCGGGTATGCATTTGGTTGTCGATAAGGCATTATTCACCTACTTTCCCGGGTTTGAAAAATCGATGCAAACCACGCTGGAACCGGTTCTTATCCTGCTGGCCACTGCGGTACTGGTGGTGGCCGTTTGCCGTTTGCTCAGACTGCCGCCGATGCTCGGCTATCTCATCGTCGGTGTGGCAATCGGCCCGCACGCGCTGGCCTGGATCAGCGACACCAGGGAAGTGCACCTTCTCGCCGAAATCGGCGTGGTGTTCCTGATGTTCAGCATAGGGCTCGAATTCAGCCTGCCCAAACTGGTCACCATGCGCCGTATCGTGTTCGGGCTCGGCGCGTCGCAGGTGGTTCTGACCCTGCTGATCGTGCTCGCGTTTGCGCTGGCGCTGGGCATCAAGTGGCAGACAGGCGTCATTCTGGGCGGTGCGCTCGCGCTGTCCTCGACCGCGATACTCGCCAAGCTGCTTGCCGAGCGGTTTGAACTCAATTCGCCGCACGGGCGCCAGATCATCGGTATTCTGCTGTTCCAGGATCTTGCGGTGGTGCCGCTGCTGATCCTGATTCCGGCGCTTGCCGTCGGCCCCGAACATCTCATGATTAATCTGGCCTATGCCGCACTCAAGGCAGCAGTGGTGCTGTCCCTGATGCTGGTTTTTGGCCAGCGCCTGATGCGCGGCTGGTTTCACCTGGTGGCAAAGCAGAAATCCTCCGAGCTTTTTGTGCTCAACGTGCTGTTGATCACTCTGGGCGTGGCCTTCCTGACCGAACTGGCCGGACTGTCGCTCGCGCTTGGCGCGTTCGTGGCGGGCGCGCTGATTTCGGAGACCGAATACCGCTATCAGGTTGAGGAGGACATCAAACCGTTCCGCGACGTGCTGCTCGGGCTGTTCTTTGTCACCATCGGCATGCTGCTCGATGCGCGGGTGGTGTTCGACAACGTCTGGGTCAGTGTTCTGCTGGTTGTGCTGGTGGTGCTGAAAACGCTGCTTATCGTCGGTCTCAGCCTGCTGTTCGGTAATAATTCTGGCGTGGCGCTGCGTACCGGTCTTGCTCTTGGCGCGTGCGGCGAGTTCGGGTTTGTGCTGCTGTCGAACGCCAACAATCTCGGCCTGATTGAACCGCAGGCGCTGCAACCGGTGCTCGCGGCGATGGTGTTGTCGATGCTGATTGCGCCGTTCATCATCGAGCGCAGCGAGGCCATCGTGCGGCGCTGGAGTGCGACGGAATGGATGAGCCGCGCCATGCAGCTGCACAGCATTGCCGTTCAGTCGATGGCCGCCAACGAGCATGTCGTGATCTGCGGTTATGGCCGCAGCGGGCAGAATCTGGGTCGTTTGCTTGAACAGGAGCACGTTACTTTCATTGCGCTCGATATCGATCCCCAGCGCGTCCGGGAAGCGGTTGCGGCGGGCGAGAGCGTGGTGTTCGGCGACGCGGCGCGGCGCGAGGTGCTGATCGCTGCCGGACTGCTGCGCGCCAAGGCCCTCGCGGTCACTTACTCCGACACCGCTTCGGCACTGAAAATTCTCGCTCATGTGCAGGAACTGCGTCCGGGGCTGCCGGTGGTGGTGCGCACGCTCGACGACAGCGATATCGACCGCCTCAAGGCGGCAGGCGCGGCGGAAGTCGTTGCCGAAATATTGGAGGGCAGCCTGATGCTCGCTTCCACCACGCTGATGCTGATCGGCACGCCGTTGAACCGCGTGCTGCGGCGCATTCGGGAGATGCGCGAACACCGCTATAGCCTGTTCCGCGGCTTCTTCCGCGGCATTTCCGATGAGGACGGCGACGCCGATCAGAAATCGCAGCCGCGTCTGCACTCGGTGATGATTGTTCCCGGCGCGGCAGCCATCGGCAAATCACTGGGCGAACTCGAGCTTGCCCGCCTGCGCGTCGAGGTCACCGCAGTGCGCCGGCGCAACGTGCGCACCATGACACCTGCGCCCGATTCCTGCATCGAGGAGGGCGACGTGGTGGTTCTGTTAGGCGCCGAAGAGGACGTTGCGGCGGCGGAGATGAAACTGGTGCAGGGTTAGCTGCAAATTCAAACTGGATGCGCGCAGCGAGTGCTGAGGCAAAAAAAGCCCGCGTAAAACGCGGGCTTTTTTAACTTGGTGCTGAAAGCCGGTTAGTGCTCAGAACAGAGTTGCGCCGCCGCAGTTGGCATTCGGCGTGGCTGACTGCCAGGCGCCGGAAGTCGTATCGAAGCAGCTGGCGGCAGCGGCGGCGCTGCCGAATGTTGAGTATCGGAATTGCCCAGCGTTACCTAGACCGTCATCTACTTTGCGGTCAACTTCCGCGAGTATATCGGAGGGAATGTTGGCTCCCGATTTCAGGTTGTGTCTATTAACGGGCGCGGCGTCCTGATACACGTTATCGAAAATCAGCTGCGTGAGCGAACCGTACGGATTGACGGGCGTGTTGCTGGGCGCCGCTGTTGGGGTGGCGCTGCCAGCGACATAACTGCCCGTGATGAAGCCCGCTTTCGACAAATGCTCCCAAGCAAAAATCGATTCGGCAACGGTCTGGAGCTGCCCGTTGTTGTCGCCATTCTGGCAACTGCCGCAATTGGGAATATTCGTCGTGGCTTGGCTGTAATCGCCCGGTAACGCACGGTAGCGATCCAGGAAGCCAAAGTAGGCGGCCTTGGTGCCGTCCTGCTGGGAAATCAAATTGCGCACGCGGGCGCTGGTGATCAGTTCCTGGCCCTTGAGCACGCCGCCCAGTAGCAGACCGATGATGACCAGCACGATTGCAATTTCAATCAGGGTGAAGCCGTTTTGCTTGCGCATGTTTTTGTCCTTGATCTGCGATGCTTGTCGTAAGGCGGTGGTGATTTCGCAAGAAATGTGCCATCACTCATTAAAAATGACTTATTCTCGCTTTATGGGTTTGCCGGGTGTGTGACATTTGGCACATTTCACCGCGATTTTCATTTAACTAATTGATTTTAAAGTAATTTTAAAAATTCTTCGGCCCCGGTCGAAGTTGAGGTGTCACTTTGGCTTTAAGCGGTTAGTGCTTGAAAAAAATGGGAAATCCTCGAATATTTGCAGACTACTGTCGATTTTTCGACGGTAACGACGATTTTTCGGCGTTTTCCAGCTTCTGCAGGCGCTGGGTCAGAAAGTAAATTTCCGCCGCATCGGTCACTTCGCCGTTCGCCAGCAGCCCGCCCAGCAGTACTTTCGCGCTTTCCGTTTCACCCATGTCTTCGAGGATGAAAATGCGCATTTGCCGCGCCCAGGTCGATGCCGTGCTCGCATGGCGCGTAATGTCTTCGGCGTATTTGAGCGCGAGCGGCATGTCGTCAAGGCGATGCTTGGCGAGGATCGCGCAATGCGCAAGCCAGCGCCAGCGCCGGTTGGGGTCTTCGAGGAATTTGCGATGCACGAAATCGAACATCAG
>CAKKQX010000055.1 GCA_919902235.1 Burkholderiales bacterium | reverse complement strand
TAATGCGAAGGGTATGCAGCACCTCAACGTACTGGCGCACGGTTTCCGGAGATTGGCGCGCAATCACGGCCGCAACTTCGGTAAGCCAGTGTGGAGGCTCCAGCAAAGCGATTTCGCCTTTGCGATAACTGTCGAGCAATGCGACGGCTTTTTCGCCGTCGGCCTCATCGTCGCGGAATGGAAACGCCCACTTGACGGCGACGCTGGCATCCGCGATTTCGCGGATCACGGACGGCCCGCGCGCCGAGCCTCGTTGAACTGCTTTGTCGTGATGGGCTTGCGTGTGCGGCGCAGCTTGAGCAGGGCGTCGATGGCGCGCGCCCGTTCTTTATAAACGCGACGCTCCTCCACCGCCTGCATCATCAGGCGGGCGATGATGCTGCTCTTGTTCTCGCGGGCGAAAGTGCGGTTGAACTGCTCCTTGATCTTGTCCGGCACGCTGTAGCTGACAGTCGCCATGACGCCCCCTTTGCTGAACGTTTCAACAATGCTCCCGGTCCGGATGGCGGCTGTGAGAACGGCAAAGTCAGCGCAGCGCGCCGAATACCTTTTTCACGATATCGCTGCTCGCACCGACGGGATTGGTGCGGAAGGCTTTTTCCTGTTCGGCGATCATCAGGTAAAGGCCGTCGAGCGCCTTGCGGGTGACGTAGCTTTCGATGGTCGCATCGTCCTGTTTGACCAGGCCGAACTGCGCGCCCTGCGCCGCCAGATTATTGTATTGCTGCGCCAGGCCGACGCGTTCGGTGGCCTTCTTGACGATGGGCAGGAAGCGCTGCGTCAATTGCGGCTGCGTGGTGCGCTTGAAATAGTCGGTCGCCGCGGTGTCGCCGCCGGTGAGTATGCCCTTGGCGTCCTGCACCGACATTTTCTTCACCGACTCGACCAGCAGCGCCTTCGCTTCCGGCACCGCGACTTCGGCGGCGCGGTTCATCGACAGCACCAGTTCATCCGCCTGCTTGCGCATGCCCATCATGCGCATTGCGCCTTCGACCTTCTGCAGGGAAGGGGGCAGTGGAATCTTGACCTTGGGGTTGCCGAAAAAGCCGTTTTCTTTTCCGAGCAGCGAAACCGCCGCCGCGGAACCATCGCTCAAAGCCTGCCTCAAACCGCTGGTGGCATCGCTGTTGCTGATCGCATCGAGCCCGGCGGGAAATGCCGGCAGGCTGATGACAGCGAAGGCAAATAAACCCAGAATATGGCGCATGATCGGGCTCCCGGAAACAATACAAATCAAGCGAATCAAGTGATGGGCAAGTTGATGAGCAGGTTGATGGGGAAGTTCAGGAATCCTATTCTAATCATTGCCGCGGCGGCAACAGGTTTTGTCCTGTACAGCGTTTTTTTTGACAAAACCGCGGCGCCCCCGGTGACTTTTATTTCACTGAAAGGCGAGAAAATCGCCACCGCCGACCTGCGCGGCAAGGTGGTGCTGGTCAATTTCTGGGCGACCGACTGTGCGACCTGCATCAAGGAAATGCCGGACGTCGTGAAAACCTACAACAAATACCGCGCGCAGGGTTTCGAGATCATCGCGGTGGCGATGAAGTATGACCCGCCCAATTACGTGCTCGACTACACCGAAAAAAATGCCCTGCCGTTCAAGGTCGCGCTCGACCCGCAGGGGGAACTGGCCAAGGCATTTGGCGACGTGAAGCTCACGCCGACCACTTTCATCATCGACAGGCGCGGCAACATCGTGAGCCGGATACTGGGCGAGCCCGATTTTCCGAAGCTGCACCAGCTTCTTGAAGAAAAGCTCAAGGAAGCAG
>CAKKQX010000054.1 GCA_919902235.1 Burkholderiales bacterium | reverse complement strand
CCATGGTGCAGGGCGCCGAAAGGATGAAGTACGCGCTCCAAGCGGCGAACGAGCGCACAGGCGGCCCGCTCTTCAAGATGCGCGACGACCCGCGCGTCACGCGGGTCGGGCGATTCATCCGGCGGTGGAGCATAGACGAACTGCCCAATTTCGCGAACGTGCTCGCCGGCGACATGAGCCTGGTGGGGCCGCGGCCGCACGAGCCCGAGGAGGTGGGCAAGTACACGGGCTACCAGAAGCGCCTGCTCACCATCAAACCCGGGGTCACGGGTTTGGCGCAGATATCCGGGAGGAGCGATCTGGATTTCAGCGAGGAAGCGCGGCTGGACATGTTCTACATAGAGAACTGGAGCTTTTGGCTGGACGCGCAGATTCTCTTGCGCACGCCCATTGCCGTGCTCAAGGGGAGAAAGGGTGTATGAAGCTCGCCTTGGTCCATGACCACTTAAACCAGATCGGCGGGGCAGAGCGCGTGCTTGCGGCCATGCACCGCGCCTACCCCGCATCTCCCCTGTACACGCTCGTGCACGACAGGCGGGTTGTTGCGGATTTTTTTGGCGAGCTCCCCATCAACACGTCGTTCATCCAGAACATGCCGTGGGCGCAGCACCACTTGCGCTGGTACCTCGCGTTCATGCCCGCGGCGGTTGAATCGTTCAACCTCTCTTCGTACGATGTGATCCTCTCGTCCGCGTCCGCGTTCGCCAAGGGCGCCATTGCGCCCGCGAGCGCGGTGCACATCTGCTACTGCCACACGCCGACGCGGTATCTGTGGAGCGACTCGCACTCGTACGTGTCCGAAGTCGGCGGAGGCCCTCTCATCAGGAAGGTGCTGCCGTTTGTGCTGCAGCAGCTGCGCATGTGGGACTACGTGGCGGCCCAGCGCGTTGACCACTTCATCGCGAACTCGCAGTTCGTGGCAAAGCGCATCAAGCGCTACTACAACCGCGACTCCCAGGTCATCTACCCGCCGGTTGACGTGCGCAACTACCCCGCGTTCCCCAAGCTCAACTACTTCGTGCTCGTATCGCGTTTGCGGCCGTACAAAAAGGTTGATATCGCGATCCGCGCGTTCAATCGGCTCAACATGCCGCTCGTCATCTGCGGCGAGGGGGAAGAGCGGAAAGCGCTCCGCGCGATCGCCGGGCCCAACATCCACTTTACGGGCGCGGTGGACGAGCGCACAAAGAAGCGGCTGCTCGCGGGAGCCATCGGGTTTATCCACCCGCAGGAGGAGGACTTGGGCATCTCCGCCATTGAGGCGATGGCGGCGGGCACGCCCGTGATCGCGTACCAGTCCGGGGGCGCGTGCGAGACCGTGCGCGAGAACGAGACCGGCGCGTTTTTTGAGGAGCAGACCTGGCAGTCGCTCGCGGACGCGGTGATCAGGTTCAGGCGGCAGTCGTTTGACTACGGCCGCATCCGGCTCTGGAGCCAGCAGTTTTCCCGCGAGCGCTTCCAGAGCGAGCTGACGGCATTCGTAACCCGGGCGTATGAGAATCGGCATTGACGCGCGCGTATTGTCCGAGGGGAACGGGGGAGTGTTTGTGTACGCGAAAAATCTCCTGGAGCGCCTCATCCCGCTCGGAGCAGGCCATGAATTCAGGATCTTCGCGAACCAATGGAGCCGGCAGGATAACGGCGTCATCCGCTCTCTTGCGCGCCACCCCAACGCCAGGCTGCACCAGTACATGTTTCCGAACAAGTTTTTGAACGCGTCATTCAGATTCAAGGCGTGGCCAAAGATTGATGAGCTCCTCGGCGGGTGCGACGTGCTCTTTTTCCCGAGCATGATGTACGGCGCCTGGTCGCAGCAGACAACAACCG
>CAKKQX010000053.1:1599-7631 GCA_919902235.1 Burkholderiales bacterium | reverse complement strand
GCCTGGTGATCGGCGCGTGCCACCGCGTCCATGCCGGCGTGATAGGGCAGCGCGCGTATGCCCTGCGTCACGAGCCATGCCGCGGTCTCGTCCACTTTTTTGCGCGACAGGCAATAGACGATGCCGGCTTCACTGGTGTGTTCCTCGCGGATGAAACGCAGCAATTGTCCCCGTGCTTCCTGCTTGTCGACGATGGTATAGCGGATGTTCGGCCGGTCGAAGCTGGAGACGAACACGCGCGCCTCATTCAGCGCCAGCTGGCGGATGATTTCCTGGCGCGTCTGCGGATCGGCGGTGGCGGTGAGCGCGATGCGCGGCACCGCGGGAAAGCGCTCGTGCAGGACCGAAAGCTGCATGTACTCCGGACGGAAGTCGTGCCCCCACTGCGAGACGCAATGCGCTTCATCGATGGCGAACAGCGCGATTTCGGTGTGCGCCAGCAGATCGAGCATGCGCGGCATCATCAACCGCTCGGGCGCGACATAGAGCAGATCCAGCTCGCCCGCGCGCAGCGCGCGCTCCACGGCATTCACCTCGCTGCCGCTCAGAGTCGAATTGAGGAACGTCGCGCGCACACCGATCTGCCTGAGCGCCGCCACCTGGTCCTGCATCAGCGCGATCAGCGGCGACACCACCAGCGCCGTGCCTGCGCGCAGCAGCGCCGGTAGCTGATAGCACAGCGATTTGCCGCCGCCGGTTGGCATCAGCACCAGCGCGTCGCCGCCCGCGGCGACATGCTCGACGATGTCCTGCTGCGCGCCACGGAACACCGGGTGTCCGAAAACCGTGCGCAGCAGATGCAGGGCCTGACCGCCAGTCTTGCCGTTCACGTTGTTGTCCGAAACCGTATGACGCTTGCGTCGTGCCCGCGGTAACTGCAGATAATCATTGCTCCCTGTGCAGGAAGCGCCGGGCAAGCGCCAGGGCACACATAACGGCGAGGCTGCCGCTCCCGAATATGAGGAACTCCAGCGGCCACCGGGTGCGGGAGATCGGATCGCGCGCAACCTCGATCACGATGTGCAACTCTTGCGAGCCATCGCCAAGGGTCGCACCGCAGCGGCTAGCCAATTGAGCCGCGCGCGGATCAGGGGGGTTACCGCCAGCGTCACGCTGCGGCCTGCGGCGGCCACATCTGCGCCAGGCCGTCGGCTGCGCCAGCCGTGATGGTGGTGCGCACCATGTGCCGCGGTTTGTCGTTGGTCCAGGGCCGGCCGCGGTGCAGGGTGGCGCGGTTGTCCCACATGATGACGTCGCCGGTCTGCCAGACATGCACGTAGGTGTGCTCAGGCTTGGTGATGAAATCGATCAGTTCCGCGATCAGCGCCAGCGCCTCGTCCGCGGGCATGCCGTCGATGCCGCAGGTGTG
Organism: Burkholderiales bacterium; assembly: GCA_919902235.1. Lineage (GTDB taxonomy): Bacteria > Pseudomonadota > Gammaproteobacteria > Burkholderiales > SG8-41 > CAKKQX01. The sequence continues at coordinate 6,262 of CAKKQX010000053.1, read as the reverse complement.
CGAGGCGATGTACAGCGAATCGCGCCCATTCGCCGGGTTGCGCCAGCGCATGCGCCAGCGCACGGGAGGCAGCGAGGAGCGCTCGCGCTCCGATGCCAGGTGTGGTGCGATCTTGCCGCGCGAGTGCGCGTAGTCGTGCCAGGCGTAAGCGTTTTCCAGGCGCTTGCACCTTGCTTCCGGCAGACGTTCCCAAGCCAGGCGCTGCGACGCGAATTCGGTTTCGCCGCCGGTGGGCGGGATAGTGCGCGCCGAGAGCACGGAGGCGAGCGCCGGCGGCACCTTGAAACAACTGTCGGTGTGCCAAAGCTGGTTGGCTTTGGCGCGCAGCGCCTCCTTGTGGTCGGGCGGCACCAGCGCGCCGGTGTCGCGGTCGATATTGGTGAGAATGCTGAACGGCGTGCCTTCGCCGAGCGAAGCGGCCTTGGCGGTCTCCAGCGTGCCGAAGCGCTGCGAGAACGCGGCCTGCAGTTCGTTGGTGACCGGCTGGCCGCGGAACAGCAGCACCGAATGTTCATCGAAAGCCGCGCGCACCGCGGCATAGGCGGCATCGCTTGCTGCGACATCGGCGAGCCCGACGCCGCGTATTTCCGCCGCGAACCCGGGGCCCAATGGTATTGCCTGTACTGCCTGCATCGATATCCTCGTGCTTATGCTGCACCGTACATCGCCGGCGCAAACCCGCATGCTAGCATCGACGGAAGGCCTTGTAACGCCGACGCATGCCGGTTCACGCCGCAAGCAAGGCCCTGCATATTTCGTCCACGTGCCGATGATCGCTGCCGCAGCCGCCGCCCATCACCGACAATCGCGGCAGCATGGCGTGCATCTGTGCTGTCTGGACGGTGCCAAGCACATGCTCGAAACCGCGGACCAGCCGGCGGCAACCATCGCCAACGAGGTTGGCTACGAAGACGCCGGATGCTTCGGCCGTCTGTTCCGGCGCAAGGTAAATCTCACCCCCGGGCAGTAACGCAAACGCTTCGGATTCATGAGCAAGGCGCTGCAGGAGGGTGCGGGCAATATGAAATACAAATAGGTGCGCATAGCGGAAACAAATTGTTTTGTTTCATAAGTTATTGTTTTTTTTCATAAAAGTATATTTACGTAAAAGCAGAACCTACTTTTTCTGCTTCAGCATGTCCTTGAGGCCAGCAAAGGGATGATGGGTCGCCGCGGGCACAGCGCTGCTGCCTGACGCTGACCCCGTATGTGTGTCGGCTTCCAACTGGCGCTGGTGTTCATTGTCGTGGCAATAAATGCACAGCAGTTCCCAGTTGCTGCCGTCGGGCGGATTATTGTCATGGTTGTGATCCTTGTGGTGTACCGTCAGCTCGCGCACCCGCGCGCCGCCGAATTCCCGCCCGCAGCGGCCGCAAATCCACGGATAGAGCTTGAGCGCCTGCTCGCGATAGGTTTTTTCGCGCGCTTCGCGATGCTGGCGGGCTTCGGCCAGAATCTGATCCAGTCTGGAATTAGCCGAGGCTGATTTTGCGTTCGACATACCGGCATGATTCATCCGGCCGTTGTAAAAATCAAGTGGCTGTACAGGGTGGACAGGAGTGCGGAAACGAATCTGGTATATTGAATCCGGCGGCCACGCATGCCGCTGGCTGCAAAAAAACGGAGGAGAATTCATGCTGGTGATGTCTGGGGCAGGGGCCGTGCGCGGACGGATCGTTTGCTGGCCGATGATCGCTATATTCGCGGCAGTGTTGAGTGCCGGAGCGGCCCGCGCCCAGTCGCCGGCATGGAAACCGGACAAGGCGACCGAAATCATCGTCGGTACCGCGCCCGGCGCCGCGCCCGACAAGACCGCGCGCACCATGCAGCGCATCTGGCAGGCGAGGGGGATTTATGACGGGCCGGTATCCGTCGTCAACAAGCCCGGTGGCGGCAACGTCATTGCCTGGACCTACCTGAATCAGCACGCGGGTAATGGGCACTATCTGATGATAGGCAACCTCAACGTGATCATCAGCCGCGCCATCGGCAGGAGCCCTTTTGCGCATTCGGACTTTGCGTGGATCGCCATGCTGTTCGACGAGTTTTTTGCGCTTTCGGTGCGCGCGGATTCGGCTGTTTCCAACGGGCGCGATCTGGTTGCGCGTTTGCTCAAGGATCCCGGTGCGCTGACCGTAGGCGTTTCCACATCACTCGGCGGCGCCAACCACCTGTCGGCGGCGCTCGCCCTGCAGCGGGCGGGCGTCGACCCGCGGCGCGTCAAATTCGTCGCCTTCAAGGGCAGCGCCGATTCGATCACCGCGCTGCTGGGCGGACACATCGATGCTGCCGCTACCGCGGTTTCAGCGGTGGTGCCGCACGTGCGCAGCAGTCAGTTACGCGCCATCGCGGTGTCGGCGCCGAATCGCCTGGGCGGGCCGCTGGCGACGGTCCCGACATGGGTGGAGCAGGGCGTCAACGGCACCATGACCAATTTCAGGGCCGTCATTGCGCCCAAGGGCACGGCAGCGGGGCCGGTGGCATTCTGGGAGCGCCGCTTCGCGCAGCTTGCCGAAAGCGAGGAATGGAAAGCCGACCTGGAGAGCAGTCTCTGGTCGTGGAATTTCATGGACAGCGCAAAAACCGTTGCCGCAGTCGCGTCCCATGCCGAGGAGGTCGACGCGCTGGTCATTACGCTGGGACTGCGCAAGGCGCCCTGACCGTGCTCACGCCGCAGCCGGTGCCCCGGCGCGCGCACTGGCGAACTGCGGTGGCGTGACGATGTGAAACGGCAGGGGCTGGTACTTGCGCCGCGCGAACACCAGCAGATCGCGGTCGCGCGTGATAAGAAAATCCGCACGGCAATCGCGCGCCAATTCCAGAAATTTCTGATCGTCGGCATCTGCGCAGCGCGGCAATTCGGCGCTGTCGCCGCAGCTGGCATTTTCCAGTGGGCGTGCCATGCGGCGGAATTGCGCGAGACACGCCGCCTGTGTGTCTGCGTCCAGCGCTACCTTGCGCATCGGGTAGGTCAGCACCCGCATCAGTTCCTGTTCGCAGGCGACGGTGGCGAAAATTTTCGCGTCTTCCGCCTCGACCGCCCTGCTGATGGCGGCGATCCCCGGATCGTTGAAGACCAGCCAGTCGAGCCAGACATTGGTGTCAAGGACCAGGCGCAGCGGCATCATCTGATGGGCAGGAACACGGCCGTTGCGAGATTCTGGATGACTTTAACGATAGTGCGGTTGTTCTTGTCGGCCACGATCCTGGACAGCACGTCGAGGCTGGCGATGATTTTGCCGAATTCCCGCTCGAAACTCAGGTTCAGCACCGGGCCGGCGCCTTCGTTGGACAGCAGCAGCAAGTTTCCCCTGGCATCGCGCGCGTTGGACAGCTTCCACACCGCGATTTCCACGTTGCGCGCGGCATTGTGCAGGCCCTGGGGATAAAGGTCGTCGGTCAGGAAAAACTCGGTCTTGTCGTTGAAGGCGCCCTGAATCATGCTGCCGAGCCCGGCGACGAATGCCAGCACGCGGTCGCCCGGGTAATCTTCACGGAACGCCAGGTGGATGGCCGGGATGCCGCGCACGCCCTGCAATTCCGGAAATTTCCAGCCGTGCCATCCCTCGAAGATGCGGGCCACGCCGGCTTCGACGCTGGTCTGGCCGCTTTTCTTCAGTTCCTGAGGGTTGCGCCGGTAGAGTTTTTCGGCAAGCAGCCTGAGGCTCAGAAAAATCTCGCGCTGATGAGCTTCGGCGGCGCGGTCGATGTCGGTTTTGGCGAACTGCGAGAGGTGGAAGGTGTTGCGCGCCGATTTGGAGGGCACCGTGCCGGAACCCGCGCAAGCCGTCAGCAGGGACAAACCGGTCAGAAAGACGAACATATTGCGCATGCGCAATGATAGCGCGAAGCCGGCGCCGGATGCGCAAATGCAAGCGGAGCCCGGCGCAAGAGTTCATCGGCAGCGACGCGGCAAAACGCTGAGACGCTGAACGCTTTGCCAAAATGCGCTAAGCTGCGCGGCTTGATGAATTACGCGAGATCAGTCCATTTGCCCGGCGGCATCGTCCGCTCGATTTCCAGGGAGGACATGGCAAACCTGCCCATCCGCCGCCATGAGGGCAGGGTGTGCATGGTGGTGACGCCGCGGGATCTGGAGCAGGCGCTGGCGGATATCCGCCAGGAGAGCGTGGTCGGATTCGATACCGAGACACGGCCCGCATTCCGCAAGGGCGAAAGCCATCTGCCCTGTCTGGTGCAGGCAGCCACGGCGCGCGCAGTGTATCTGTTCCCGTTACGGCAGGCGGATGCGTTTCCGGTTCTGAGCGAACTGCTGGCGGCGCCACGCATCGTCAAAGCCGGCGTGGCGCTGGCAGAAGATCTGCGCCAGCTCAGGCGGGTGTTTCCATTCGAGGAAAACAACGTGCTCGATCTGGGCTCGATTGCGCGTGGCTACGGCCTGGCCCAAAGCGGCGTACGCAACCTTGCCGGGATATTCCTGGGGTTCCGCGTTCCCAAAGGGGCCCGCACCTCGAACTGGGCCGCGCCGCGGCTTACCGCGGCGCAGATTACCTACGCCGCGACGGACGCGTGGGTTTGCCGCGAACTCTTCCTGCGTTTTCAGACGCTGAACCTGCTGGCAACGTAGTGGCCTGGGGGCGGACTCGTCATTTCAGAACGCATGCCTCTCAAACTGCCGAAAACCGCAATCCGCGCAATCACC
>CAKKQX010000053.1:0-1499 GCA_919902235.1 Burkholderiales bacterium | reverse complement strand
ACACGCCGGTGATGGTGCCGGACCTCGAAGCATTCGGGCGCTGGCTGGAAAACGCCTGACGCTGTAATGCCCGCATCACTGCTGTGGGCTGGTCTGCCTCAGGGCCTTGAGCACGCGCCCGCCGGCGCGCCCGTCCGCCGCCAATCCGGCCGATGTTTGGAATGATTCTATGGCCGCGCGGGTGCGCGCGCCTATGATGCCGTCCGCGGTACCGATATCGTAGCCGCGCGCGATCAGCAGTTCCTGCAACTCGCGGCGTTCGGCACGCGACAGGCCGGGATCGTCCGTGGGCCAGGCGCTGCGGAAAGGGCCGGCGCCGCGCAACCGGTCGGACAGATGGGCGATGGCGAGCGCGTACGATTCGGCGGCGTTGTAGGAATAAATCGCGTCGAAGTTCCTGAACACGATGAACGCCGGGCCGCGCGCGCCGGCCGGCAGCAGCAGCGCCGCCGGACCGTTGCCGGTGAGCGCGCTGCCGTCGATTTGGCGGATGCCGAGCCGGTTCCATTCCGTCAGCGCCCGGCGTGTGCGGCGTCCCGCGGGGCCGTCGTAGTTTGCGGGCAGACGCACCTCATACCCCCAGGGCTGGGCGGTGATCCACCCCGCCTGCTTGAGATAGTTCGCAGTGGAGCCGAGCGCATCGGGCACGGAGTTCACGATATCGCGGCGGCCGTCGCCGTCGAAATCGACCGCCAGCCGCTGAAAAGTGGAGGGCATGAACTGGGTATGGCCGAACGCTCCGGCCCACGAGCCCGCCAAGGCCTCGGGTGGCATGTCGCCGCTTTGCAGGATGCGCAGCGTGGCCAGCAGTTCGCCGCGAAAGAAGCGCTGCCGGCCGCCGAAGCACGACACCGTCGCAAGCGAGCGCACCAGCGGGCGCCGGCCCATGGTCTTGCCGTAATCCGACTCGACGCCCCACACGGCAATGATGGTGTGGCGGTCGACGCCGAATTTGCGCTCCGCATCCGCCAACACCGCAGCCCATTCGGCGAGCTTGGCGTGGCCGTCGGCGATGCGCTGTTCGTCCACCAGCGCCGCGAGATAGTCCCAGATCGGCGTCTTGAACTCGGGTTGGTTGTCCATCGCCTCAAGCACGCTTTGATCGGGCTCGATACCGCGCATGGCGGCATCGAAAGTCTGCGTGGTGATGCCTTTGCCTGTCGCCTCGCGCCGCAGATCACCGAGGCAGGTATTGAAATCACCGGCTAACACAGGTGTTGCCGCTAGCAGATGGAGCAGCGACAACAGTATCTTTGCCGTATTCATTTTCGGCATCATTTCAATTTCAAACAGGCAGCTACGCTGCGTCTAATAATATTGGCTAACACGATCCGGGCTTTAAATGACTCAGCGCGAAAATCGCATTTTAACATATTGTTTTATTTGAATTATTCTTAAGTGCCGTGGTTGAAAACGGTTCACCGCTGCAACGACCCCGCTTTACGTGGGAGGTGCGGTACCCGGACTCATAAGGGGGTCTAGTAAAGCGCCCAGCGCCG
>CAKKQX010000052.1 GCA_919902235.1 Burkholderiales bacterium | reverse complement strand
CTTACTGCTTACTGCTCACTGCTTACGCCTCACGCAACCATGCCCTTCATACCCCACACCGCAGCCGACGTCGAAGCGATGCTGAAGACCATCGGCGTTGCGGTCATTGAGGACTTGTTCGACGAAATCCCCGCATCATTGCGCAGCGACGGATTACGGCACTTGCCGCCCGCATTAAACGAGATGGAAATCACGCGCCTGATGCGTGGCCGCGCCGAGCAGGACGGGACTTATCTCAACTTTCTCGGTGCGGGCGCTTACGAGCATCATATTCCGGCGGCGGTGTGGCAGATCGCGACGCGCGGTGAATTTTATTCGGCCTATACTCCTTATCAGGCTGAAGCGAGTCAGGGCACGCTGCAATTGCTGTACGAGTATCAGACCATGATGGCATCCCTGACCGGTATGGACGCGACCAACGCCAGCCTTTACGACGGCGCTACGGCGCTGGCCGAAGCGGTGTTGATGGCGGTGCGCGCGCACAAAACCTCGAAGCGCGTGCTGATGCCCAGAACGGTGCATCCGGTGTGGCGCAAAGTCGTCAAAGCCATGGTCAGAAACCAGGCCATAGAACTGATCGAAGTGCCGTACGATGCCGAATCCGGTCACACCCTTGCGGCGGCCCTGGCGAAGTTCGAGGGCCGGGATATTGCCGCGCTGGTGGTGCCACAGCCTAATTTTTTCGGGGTGCTGGAGCCGGTCGACGAACTGACCGACTGGGCACATGCCAACGGCGCGCTGGCGATAGCCGTGGTGAATCCGACGGTGCTTGCGTTGCTCAGGCCGCCCGGTGAGTGGGGTGCCGAAAGAAAGGCGGGGGCAGGTGGCGCCGATATCGCAGTGGGCGACGGCCAGCCGCTCGGCATCCCGCTGTCGGGAGGGGGGCCTTATTTCGGTTTCATGGCGTGCCGCAAGGAACTGCTGCGGCAGATGCCGGGCCGTCTTGTCGGGCGCACCGTGGATCTGGACGGCAAGCCCGGCTTTGTGCTGACGCTGCAGGCGCGCGAACAGCATATCCGCCGTTCCAAGGCAACTTCCAATATCTGTACCAACCAGGGGCTGGCGGTGACGGCGGCAACGATTTACATGAGCCTGCTCGGGCCCGCGGGGCTCGCCCAGGTGGCGCGCGCCAGCCACGCCAATGCGCGCACGCTGCTTGCCGGCCTGTGCGCTGTTGAAGGCGTGGAACGTGTTTTCCTCGGGCCGATATTCCACGAGTTCGCGCTGCGTCTGAAAACGCCGGTGGCTCCCGTGTTGCGCGCCCTCAGGGCGCAAGGCATACTCGGAGGACTCGACCTGGCGCAGGATTATCCAGAACTTGGACAGTCGTTGCTGGTGTGCGCAACCGAAACCAAGAACGCGGACGATCTCGAGCGTTACACAGAAAATATGGCGCGAATTGTCGGCAAGCGCTTTCACCCGGCGCCGTGTGCCCTCAAACCGAAAATCTGATTTTCAAGGAGACAAACATGGCAAACGTCACTCTCGGAGGCAATCCCATCAGCGTCGCCGGAAATTTTCTAAAGAAAGGCGATGCTGCGCCCGATTTCAACCTGACCGGCAAGGATCTCAAGGATGTCGGCCTCAAGGATTACGCGGGCAAGCGCAAGGTGCTCAATATCGTGCCCAGCCTAGATACTCCGGTATGCCAGACCTCGACCAAGAAATTCAACAGCGAGGTCGACAAGCTCAATAATGTAGTGGTACTGGTTATCGCCGCTGACCTGCCGTTCGCGATGGGACGCTTCTGCGGCGCCGAGGGGGTAAACAGCGTGGTGCCGCTGTCAACATTCCGCAACCGCGATTTCCACGGCAAGTACGGTGTCGATATCACCGACGGGCCGCTCAAGGGGCTCACCGCGCGCGGCGTGGTGGTGCTCGACGAGAACAACAGTGTGCTGCACTCGGAACTGGTGCCGGAGATCAAGCAGGAACCGAACTACGAGGCGGCGCTTGCCGTGCTCAAATAGCCTGCTTGAGGGCGCGCGAACCCCGGGGGCACCGTGCTGATTTTTGAGCACTCCCGCCCGGGTCGGCGCAATCCGGCGCAGTCGCCGGCTGCGGCAGGCGACCTGAGTGCGATACCGGCAAGCTACTTGCGGGTAACACAGCCCTTGCTGCCCGAGGTGTCCGAACTCGACGCGGTGCGTCATTACACTGCCTTGTCGCAAAACAATTTTTCCATCGATACGCATTTCTATCCGCTTGGTTCGTGCACCATGAAGTACAACCCGCGGGTCTGCAATACGCTGGCCATGCTGCCGCAGTTCCTCGCGCGTCATCCCGGCGCACCCGACGATACGGGCCAGGGTTTCCTCGCCTGCATGTTCGAGTTGCAGGAAATGCTGAAGGACATCACCGGCATGGCGGCGGTGAGTCTGGCGCCCATGGCCGGCGCACAGGGCGAATTTGCCGGGGTCGCGATGATCCGTGCTTATCACGATGCCCGCGGTGATGCCGCGCGCACTGAAATCCTGGTTCCCGACGCTGCGCACGGCACCAATCCGGCAACCGCCGTGATGTGCGGCTATGCCGCGCACGAAATTCCCACCGACAACGAGGGCAATGTTGAACTTGCCGCGCTGAAACGTGCGGTGGGGCCGCAGACCGCGGGGTTGATGCTGACCAATCCGTCGACGCTCGGCGTGTTCGAGAAAAGCATCATCGACATTGCGCAAATCGTGCACGACGCCGGCGGACTGCTGTATTACGACGGCGCCAATCTCAACGCCATTCTCGGCAAGGTCAAGCCCGGCGACATGGGTTTCGATGCGATTCATGTCAATTTGCACAAGACCTTCTCCACACCGCATGGCGGCGGCGGCCCGGGGGCGGGTCCGGTCGGCGTGTCGCAAAAGCTGGCGCCGTTTTTGCCGTTGCCGCTGGTGGGCATGCGCAAAGACGAGTACCGGTTGCTCGGTGAAAAGGACCTGCCTTTGTCAATCGGACGCATGTCCGCGCATATCGGTAATGCCGGAGTGCTGCTGCGTGCCTATGTCTATGCGCGTTTGCTCGGCGCGCAGGGCATGCAGCGCGTCGCGGAATTCGCGACGCTCAATGCCAATTATCTGATGACGCAATTGAGGCGCGCCGGTTTCGAGACGGCTTTTCCGTCGCGGCGGGCCAGCCACGAATTCATCGTGACCCTGAAGAAACTCAAGGACGAAACCGGTGTCACGGCCATGGATGTCGCGAAGCGGTTGCTCGACAAGGGTTTTCACGCACCGACTGCGTATTTCCCGCTGCTGGTGCCGGAATGCCTGCTGATCGAGCCCACTGAAACCGAGTCCAAGCAGACGCTGGACGCGTTTGTCGCCGCGATGACGGAAATTCTCGGGGAAGCCTACCAGCAGCCGGAACTTGTAAAAAACGCGCCGTACAGCATGCCTGTGCGCCGGCTCGATGAAGTCAGGGCTGCGCGTGAACTTGATCTTGCATGGAAAGCGGCTTGAAAGAGGACAAGGGCGCTCCTGCGGCATTAACCGCAGGCAGTACTCACAAGGGCAAGACAGGGTTGAGGCGCGTATGCAACGCGTTTTTTTATTCGATGGCAGGCCTGAGCGCGGCGTACAAATACGAAGATGCTTTTCGCCAGGAAGTGCTGCTCGCCGTCATTCTGATTCCGCTTGTCTTTTTTCTGCCGGTAGGCGGCGTGGGCAGGGCGTTAATGATAGGCGCAGTGCTGCTGGTGCTGATCGTCGAATTATTGAATTCAGCGATCGAGGCCGTGGTTGATAGAATTTCACTTGAAAATCATGTACTTGCAAAAAGAGCCAAGGATATCGGCAGCGCTGCGGTGATGCTCGCCCTGATCAATGTGCCAGTAGTGTGGCTGCTGGTGCTGATGGGTTAGAGGGCCGCCCGGGTAAACCGCTTGCCAGTCACGGTTCGCGCAATTGCCTGCGCGACTTCGCGGCCGCATCCCCGGCAACCGGGGCCCCTGCTCCACGCTGCGGTGCGCGCCCTCCGGTAGAGCATGGTCGGTTGGGAAACGTCTTGTCAGTCGCTTGCGCACCTGCGCGGTCGCATCCCCGGCAACCGGGGCCCCTGCTCCACGCTGCGGTGCGCTACCTCTTCAGCGCGTCGCGGATTTCCCGCAGCAGCATCACTTCTTCCGGCGTCGGCGGCGGATCGGCGGGTTTTTGTTCTTCAGCGCGTTTAAGATTGTTAATGGCGCGGATCAGCAGAAACACCGCGAACGCCACGATGAGAAAAGTGATACAGGTATTGATGAACATGCCGTAGTTGAAAGTTACCGCGCCCGCCTTTTGCGCAGCATCGACGGTGAAATAAGGTCCCGCCGTGGTGCCCTGCTTGAGCACGGCGAAAAGATTCACGAAATCGACCTTGCCCAGCAGCAGACCGATAGGCGGCATGATGAGGTCCCTGACCAGCGAATCGACGATTTTGCCGAAAGCGGCGCCGATGATGATGCCGACTGCCATGTCGACGACATTGCCGCGCATGGCAAATTCCTTGAATTCCTTCAACATGCTGAATGCTCCTCTCGGAATCTTAAGTAGTTCTGTTGATCGGACAAGTTCCCTGCTCGCCTGGCATTATGCTTCAGGCACGCCGTTTTTCAAACGCAGACTTTGTGATGGCATAGAAATGACATTAGCTGAATCCCGGAAATGCGCGCGATGCTCGAACAGGTTCTCCGGATGTCACAAAAAGATCAGTAAATTTTTACGGGATTCTCATATCGCCGCGGCAGAATGGCATGCGCCGTGGCAGAATGGCGTGCCGCAGATGGCTCCCGAATCATGCTGCGGCATCTGCCCGTATCCCGACGCCGGTTTGAGCGAGGCCAGGGTGGCGTCGCAGGTGCAATGTTATAATTCTTGAAACATAAATCCTGCCGGACAATCCATGCGCGCGCTGATTTGCGGCTCCATCGCTTACGACACCATCATGGTGTTTCGTGACCGCTTCAAAAACCACATTCTTCCCGATCAACTGCACATACTGAACGTCGCATTTCTGGTGCCGGACATGCGCCGCGAGTTTGGCGGCTGCGCCGGCAACATGGCATACACGCTGCAGATGCTCGGCGGCGAACCGCTGATCATGGCCACCGTCGGCGATGATTATCAGCCCTATGCCTATCGTTTTGACAAACTGCAGCTGTCGCAGCAGCATATTCGAAAGATTCCCGATACCTTTACGGCGCAAGCCTTTATCACCACCGATCTTGACGACAATCAGATCACCGCTTTCCATCCGGGCGCCATGAATCATTCGCATGCGAATCACGTCCAGGATGCACAAGGCGTAGGCCTGGGTATCATTGCCCCCGATGGGCGCGAAGGCATGCTGCAGCACGCGCGCGAATTTCACGCCGCGCACATTCCGTTTATCTTCGACCCGGGCCAGGGCCTGCCGATGTTCAGCGGTGACGAACTGCTCGAGTTCGTGCGCATGGCGGAATACGTGACGGTCAACGACTACGAGGGCCAGTTGCTGCAGGAACGCACCGGCAGAAAAACAGAGGATCTGGCGAAACTCGTGAAAGCCCTGGTTGTCACAAAGGGGGCGGGGGGGTCTCTGATATATGCCGGTGGCAAACAGATTGAAATTCCCTGCGCTCAAGCCCGGGAAGTGGTTGATCCGACCGGTTGCGGCGACGCGTTTCGCGCCGGCCTGCTGTACGGCATCGCTGCCGGACTGGACTGGACGCTGACGGGAAGGCTGGCTTCGCTGCTCGGTGCGATAAAAATCGCCCACCGCGGCGGACAAAACCACCAATTTACGCGCGATGAGATCGCGCAGCGTTTCCAGGAGAATTTTGGCTCCCGTATATGGTAGCGGAGGGGTATATGAACAGATTTTCGGTGGTCATGGCCGGTTTGGCGGCGATCGCGGTGTTGAGCGGATGCGCGCCCAGCATGTCGGGCAGTGCCTATACGCGCAACCAGGCGCGCACGGAACAGAGCGTACGCATGGGCGTGGTTGAAAGCGTGCGCCAGGTACAGATCGAAGGCACGCGCAGCAGCATCGGACCGGCTGCCGGTGCCGTCGTGGGCGGTATCGCCGGCAGCAGCATCGGCCAGGGTCGAGGGGCGGCGGTGGCCGCGGTGCTCGGCTCGATTGCCGGAGGTGTTGCGGGTCAGGCGGCCGAGGAAGCGACAACGCGCCGCACTGGACTTGAAATCACCATCAAGCTCGACAGCGGCAACCTGATTGCCATTACCCAGGAGGCCGATGAGGTGTTCGCGCCGGGCGAACGCGTGCGCATTATCTCAGGCAGCGGTGGTTCACGCGTTACGCGCTGACTTATTCGCCGGCGGATTGTCTGTCCGCCATCCCGCTGCAATCGCACTGCATAACCCGTCGGTCCTCCAGCCGCAGCGCGCTGAGGCTGCGGCCCCACACGCAGCCCGTGTCAATGGCGAGCACGTCGCCCCGCGCGATCAGGCCCAGCGCCGCCCAATGGCCGAATATTACAGGCGTATCCAGGCTGGCGCGTTCGGGCACGTCATACCAGGGCATGAATCCGGAGGGAAGATTTTCAAGCCCCGTCTTGTGGGAGAACTCCATTACACCTTCCGCCGTACACAAACGCAAACGCGTCATGGCGTTGATGATGACGCGCAGGCGGTCGTAGCCGGCAAGCGCGTCCTGCCAGCACGTGGGTTCGTTGCCGTACATGTGACGCATGAGCTGACGATAATCCGCGCCGCGCAGTGCCGCCTCGACTTCGCGCGCAAGACTGAGCGCGTAGGCGATGCCCCACTGCGGCAAAAGGCCGGCGTGCACTATGGCGTAGCCGTTTTCGGTGTGCATCATTTTCCGGTGGCGCAGCCATGTCAGGAGTTCGTCGCGGTCCGGCGCATTGAGTATGGCGTCCAGCGTGTCTCCGCGATGGGGTTTTTTGACCCCCTCGGCAACGACCAGCAGATGCAGGTCATGATTGCCGAGCACCGTGACGGCGCGATCACCCAGACTTTTGACGAAGCGCAGGACTTCCAGCGATCGTGATCCGCGATTGACGAGGTCGCCGACGAACCACAGCGTGTCACGAGCCGGATCGAACGCTATCCTGTCGAGCAATCGCTGCAGCGGGTCGTAGCAGCCTTGCACGTCGCCGATGGCGTAAGTGCTCATCGCAGCGCGGCGATCTCGGCGTCAGTTGCGTTGAGCGCGCTCCACGCGAGTGCCGCGGTCATGATCGCTGCGCTTTTGATCTCCCCGGGCACGACTTTGTCGCGCGTATCGGCGGAAGTGAGAATGTGGCGGATATTCGATGTCGGATTGTCGAATCCGGCAACCAGCCGCAGCGCCGGAATGCCGTGGCGAGCGAAATTATAGTGATCGGAATTCGACATGAGCGGACGGTAAGTCGGCAGCGTCATGCCGACCTGCGCCGCCGCAGCCTGCACGAAGCGGTCGAGGCCGGCGAACTCGCTGGTGAGAGCGGTGAGTCGCGCCTCGCCGCCGACCGTGTCGAGATTGATGTTGACGGCGATTGAGCCGCGTCTGGCCGCGCCCATGCGGTCGAGATACTCCCGCGAGCCTGCAAGCGCCCATTCCTCGGCGCTGAAGAAACAGACCCGCAAGCCGCGCTGGCAGTGCGCGGCGAACGGCGCGAACGCGCGCGCCACCGCCAGCGCGACGGCGACGCCGCTAGCGTTGTCCATCGCGCTTTCGGCGAGATCATGGCCGTCGAGGTGCGCGCTCAGAACTACCCACGACGCTGTGCGCCCGGGCAGGTCGAGCACAATGACGTCGGTCGTGGCGGCGTAGTCCTCGCCGCCAACCTTGAGCATGACGCGCGGCAACGTTCCTTCGCGCGGTGCGAGCCGCGCCGCGGACTCGTAATCGGTGGCGACGGCCGGAATTCCTTTGCCGCCGTTGCGGCCGGAGGAGCCGGATATCGGCCCGCCGCCGGGAAACGGACTCGCGATGAGGTAGCCCGCGGCGCCATGCTCCATCGCCCAGCCGATCTTGCGACGGCGGTGCAGATGTCCTGCGGTGAACGGATATTCATGGCGAACCAGTACTATGCGGCCGGGAATGTCCTTGGCATGCTGCTTGAACTGTTCTTCGGTGCCGCGACCCAGGTCGAGCGTTTCAGCGGCGAGGCCTTGCGGCGGTGTCGGCTGCGTGCCCAGTAACGGGTTACAGGCGAGCACGGCGTTGCCGTCCAGCAACCGCAGCTCGGCTGTGCCGTTG
>CAKKQX010000051.1 GCA_919902235.1 Burkholderiales bacterium | reverse complement strand
TGCGCCCACGCCAGTGGACGAAGAACGGCATTGTCTTCCTGGCGCTCGTGTTCTCCGTCAATCAGGAGTACCGGATCGGCGACCCGGATAGCTGGATCCCGAAGCTGATCGAGAGCCTCGTCGCCTTCGCCTGCTTCGCACTCGTGTCCAGCGCCGACTATCTCGTCAACGACATCCGCGATATGGAGAGCGACGGCGCCCACCCGCGCAAGCGCCGCCGCCCCATCGCCGCCGGCCTGCTGCCGGTGAACGCCGCCTGGGGGTGGGCCACCGTTCTCGCGCTCGCGGGCAATGCCGCAGCCTTCTGGCTCGACTGGAGGATGGGGCTCGTCATCCTCACCTACACCGTGCTGATGGTGGCGTACTCGTACTATCTCAAGCACGTCGTGCTGCTCGACCTGATGGTCATCGCGGCCGGATTCGTCCTGCGCGCGATGGCGGGCGCGCTCGCCATTGACGTGCCGATCTCCGAGTGGCTGTACGTGGTGACGGCGCTGGGGGCGCTCTTCCTGGGCATCAACAAGCGCCGCGCCGAGATCGAGCTGCTGCAGGACGGCGCCGCCAATCATCGCAAGATTCTCGACGAATACTCGCCCGAGCTGCTCGACCAGATGGCCTCCACCGTAACCGCCGCGACCCTGATGGCCTACGGCCTCTACACCTTCACCGCCGATGGGCTGCCCGAGAACCATTCGATGATGCTGACGATCCCGTTCGTGCTCTACGGCATCTTCCGGTATCTCTATCTGGTGCATACGAAGAAGGAGGGCGGCAGCCCGGAGGACGTGCTGCTGCGCGATGTGCCGATCCTGCTCACCGTTATCGGCTGGCTGTCGACGGCGGCGATCATCCTGCTGATCGCGCGGTAGCGCGGATGATGCGGCGCGCGCGGCCCACCGGACGATCGCAGGGCAGTACCGTCATGCTGAGCGTACTCGAAGCATCTGGCATGGCTGGCGCAGTACCGTCATGCTGGGCGCACGCAAGCATCTGGCATGGCCGGCGCAGTACGGTCATGCTGAGCGCACGCGAAGCATCTGGCATGGCTGGCGCAGTACCGGTCATGCTGAGCGCACGCGAAGCATCTGGCATGGCTGGCGCAGATCCTTCGCTTCGCTCAGGATGACCGGGGCTGCGCGTATGACAGG
>CAKKQX010000050.1 GCA_919902235.1 Burkholderiales bacterium | reverse complement strand
GATCGGCACGATCAGGCCGGTTTCCTCGGCCAGCGGGATGAACTGCGCCGGCAGGATCAGCGCCTTGGCCGGTTGCTGCCAGCGCACCAGCGCCTCCATGCCGGTGATGCGCCCGCTGCCGATATCGACCTTGGGCTGGTAATGGAGCACAAACTCGTTGCGTCCCAGGGCGCGGCGCAGACCGGATTCCAGCTCCAGGCGCTCGATGGTATGGACGTTCATCTGTGCCGAGTAGAACTGATAGTTGCTCCTGCCCTGTTCCTTGGCGCGGTACATCGCGATGTCCGCGTTTTTCAGCAGGCTCTGCATGTCCTTGCTGTCGTCGGGATAAGTGCTGATGCCGATGCTCGCAGTGAGGTGAAATTCCTGTGCGTCAAGGATGAACGGTTTGGCGACGGCGGCGAGGATTTTCTGTGTCACGCCGGCAACGTACACGGGCTGGGATAATTCCTCGAGCAACACCACGAACTCGTCGCCGCCGAGGCGGCCAGCGGTATCGCTTTCGCGCAGGCAACCGCGCAAACGTTCCGCGACTTCCTTCAGCACGCGGTCTCCGGCGTCGTGGCCGAGAGTGTCGTTGATATTCTTGAAACGGTCCAGGTCGATGAACAGGATTGCCAATGGCTTTTCGTTGCGCCGCGCCTGGGCGAGCGCGTGAGCGAGGCGCTGATTGAACATGCTGCGGTTGGGCAGCCCGGTGAGTTCGTCAAAATGCGCGAGATGACGGACGCGCTCCTCCGCCTGCCCGCGAGCGATGAACTGTCCGATTTGGCTGCCAATCGAGTGCGTGATCTGCAGCAACATATCGTCTGGTTGACGCGATTCGCGCCCGAAGAACTCCATGACGCTGATGACCTCAGTGCCGGCGATGATCGGGAAGCAATACGCGCTGTGCCATCCGAACTTGACGGCACTGGGTCGGCGGCGAAATGGTTTGTCATCGTGCAGGTTGGTAAGCCAAATCGGCTCCTTGCCCCGCCATACGCGGCGCAGCATCCGGCCGGTGCCGCTCTCGGCAGTTTTGAGCCAGTATTCGCGATCGGCCGGGTCGAATTCGGGCTCGAACTCGCACCAGTATTCGGCGCGGTACAACCATTGCTCCTCTTCATTCCGCGCCCATCTTGCGCCATACGCCCACTCCATCGCCTCGCATATGGTGCGTACCAGCCTCGGCATTGCTTCACCCACCGTGGCCGACTCGGCCAGCACCTTGGTCACCGCGTGCTCCATCGCCCGGCTGCGAGCCGACAGCTTGCGCTCGGTGATGTCCCGGCTTATGCCAACCGTGCCGATGATATCTCCGGATGCGTCCCGCATCGGAACCTTGGTCGTGGAGGACCAACGCACCGCGCTTTGCCTCCCCTCCGGCGTCTTGACGATCACCCGCTGCTCGACATCGATCTCCGGGACTCCAGACTTGACGATGGCCCGGTCCTGGGCGGCCATCGCTTCGGCGATCTCGCGCGGGAAGACGTCGAATACCGACTTGCCTTCAACATCCTGTGAGGTCCAGCCGCGGGCCTTGAGCCAGGCATTGTTGCCGAGCTGAAAAATTCCCGCCGTGTCCTTCACGTAGATATAATCGGGAAGCGTGTCAATGATCGCGCGCAGCAGCGCGTGCCCGCGGCTGGCCGTTTCTTCCGCCTGCTTGCGCTCGCTGATGTCCTCGATCATGCGGATGAAGTAGAGCGGCCCGCCCGCCGCATCCCGCACCAGCGACACGGTACGGTTGACCCAGAACGATGATCCGTCCTTGCGAACGAATTTCCGCTCGGAGGTGAACGACTTTAATCCTTCGCTCAGTATCGAATCGTTGTACTTGGGCCTGTCCGAAAATTGGTAGTCAGGATGCACGACATCGGTGCTGGTCATACCGAGCAACTCGTCCTGCGTGTATCCGAGCATCTCGGAGAGCTTGCGGTTTGCGCGCAGTATCCGGTAGTCGTCAACTGCGGTGTGCATGATTCCGACTGGCGCATTGTCGAAGGTCGCGCGGTAACGTTCCTCGATCTCCTTGCGCTCGCCGATGTCCTCGATCACCCGGATGAAGTACATCGGCTTGCCGGAAGTATCGCGCGCCAGCGACACTGTGCGATTGGTCCAGAGCACACTCCCGTCCTTGCGGAAATAGCGTTTTTCTTCCGTGAACTTGTCGAGCTTGCCCTCCCAGATCAAGTGCCGGGACTGCCCGTCTTTGTCACGGTCTTCGGGGTGCGTGAAATCGGCCGCCGTGTGCCCCACCAGCTCGGACTCGCTGTATCCCAGCATCTCGCAGAACTTCTGGTTGACCTGGAGGTACTTGCCTTCAAGGGAGGTGTGGACGATGCCGACCGCGGCCTGGTCGAAAGTCTCGCGGAAACGCCGTTCCAGCTCCTTGCGCTCGGTGATATCGATGATGGTGCCGATCAATCCTGCGAGGCTGCCGTCGGCTCTGGTGAAAGTGGCCTTGTAGTAAATGGTGTCATGGAGCTGCCCGTCGGGGGTCGTGATCGGCGTCTCGTATACCTGGGTTCCGGGGCGGTCCCACAGCACCTGATCCATTGCGTGCAGGCGGTCCGCGACTTCCGGGTGGTCGGGGTAGAGGTCGTGCACCGTCTTGCCTAGAAACATTTTGCGCGGGGTGCCGAAGTAGGTTTCCCACGCCTTGTTTACCCCGAGGTAGCGGCCGTCGGTGCCTTTAAAGAATATGGGGTTGGGCAGCGTTTCGATCAGTTCTTGCGTCATTCGCTGCGCCTCGGCAAGATTTGCCTCGCTCTGACGCAGGTCCTTGGTGATGTTCGCGGCGAGCGCCACGGCGCGCTCGCCCGTGGTCGCGAGAGAGCGTATCAGCCCGAACAGCAGCAAGCTGACAATGGTCCCGCCAAGTAAAACGACCCCCGGCAACCAGCGATCGGAGGCAGCGACAAATCCCTGCCGCGCGTTGAAATATATATTCCATCGACGCCCGCCAATATCCAGGCCTGACATGCCGGCCAGACCGGAAAGCTCACCATTGCGGGAGGCCGGCTGCGAGGACACCGCTTCGAGCAGGCGATCGCTGTTAAACATCAGGTTTGCCGCTATGGGCGGCTGCAATCCGTTGGGACTGTCCAGGAATCCGGCATCGTGGATGCGCACCTGGATTTTTTGCAGGAATTGCTCGCTTAATACTCCGTGCATCAGGTCGATCACGACAAACGATGCACTTAACATGCCGGCAAAAGCCTCGCGGCGTTGCGCCACGGTGGCGAGCGGCATGTCTTTACGATAGACCGGCAGGCGCATCGCGAACCCCGGATGCTTGCGCGGATCCAGCGCCAGGGCGATGCTTCCGGAAGCCGTGATGCGGCCCGAATCGCGCGTATGTTCGAGTGTGGCAAGACGCACTGCATCGCCGGCGAGATCAAGCCCAAGCGCCGCCTCGTTGCCCGCCATCGGCTCGACATACTGCACCACGACGTACTCCGGCCGGTCTCCCGGCGGCTTGACCGAAAAGTCCGGATAACCGCGGGGATCAACGCTGGTGTCGTTGCGCACCATCGCTTCAAAAACCTGCTTGTGTGTGGCAGTGATGCGTTGACTGTAGTGAATGACCTGAATGCCGGGATAGCGGCGGATCAGATCAAGACTGTCAATATAGTCCCTGAACTCGCTCCGGCTGATGGAATCCGATGCAATAAACAGTCCCCTGGCTCCGAGCAGGACGTCGGAATAAACACGGACACGCGATTCAATGGTGGTGCGCGCGTCGGTGACGGCGCTTTCGAATCTCAACCTGGCTTCGTGCTCTACCTGGTTCGCCGTCCAATAAGCCGCAGCGCCTGACAGGACGCAGCCGATGGCGAGCACAATCATCGCTGTTGAAGCGTGGCCGGCGATGTTGGTTAATTGTTTTGGTTCCATGTTTGGATTACAGGGCTCACCTGGACATGCGTTGGAACAGTAATCGCCTGACGAGAGGTGCTCGGCCAGGCGAGTTTACCCCTACTCAGGGCCGCCTGGCCGGAAGCTGAAAATTCCACTCCGTGACGGTTAACCGTGTCGGAATGACCACTTCCGAGTGCAGGGTCCTGTGCACCGGACATTTATTGGCGATTTCCAGCAGCCGTGCACGCTGGGTTTCATCAAGCGTGCCGGCCAGTTCGATTTCGCGTTCGATGCGGTCGATTTTTCCTTCCCGGGTTTGGCATTCGGCGCAATCCTCGGCGTGAATCTTGTCGTGCCTGAGGCGCACGGTCACGTGCTCGAGCGGCAGTTGCTTGAGATCCGCGTACATGCGTATCGTCATCGATGTGCAGGCGCCCAGTGCGGCGAGCAGCAGATCATATGGCGAGGGGCCGCTGTCATTGCCACCGGCCGCGGCAGGCTCGTCGGCGCGCAATCGGTGGTGGCCGATGCTGATGGCCTGGGTGAATTTTCCTGCGCGCGTTTCAGAGACCACGACGGTGTCGGTTTCTTCCCGGGCGGTCATTTGATTCTGCGGCAAAGGCGCGTCGATATAGCGGCCGGCCCAGGCGGCCAGCACGGAAGCGACGTATATCGCATCTTCCTTGCGCGTCAGCAGATGATCGGCGTTGTCGAGAGACACGAAACTTTTCGGGTGTTTGGCTGCGGCATAGATTTGCGCTGCGTTTTCGATGTCGACTGTGATATCGCGCGGCGAATGAAAAACCAGCAGGGCCCGGCGCAGTCCGGCGATGCGTTCGCGGTTGTTGTGGCCGGCAATGTCGTCAAGAAACTGTTTCCTGATGCGGAACTTGCGACCGGCGAGCGCAACTTCGGCTTCGCCCGCGTTTTCGATTTCGGCGGCAGCTGATTGCAGCAGATGGCGTATATGCCCGGGGTCAAAGGGTGCGCCTATCGTGGCGATGGCCTTCGCTTCGGGAATTTGCCCTGCCGCCGCAAGCACTGCAGCCCCACCCAGACTGTGGCCGATGAGGATTTTCGGTGCCTGATGATGTTCGCGCAGCCAGGCGGCGGCGGCGATCAGGTCGGCGACATTGGACGAGAAATTGGTATTGGCAAAATCTCCCTCGCTGCCGCCGAGGCCGGTGAAATCGAAACGCAGCACGCCAAAGCCGCTCCCGGTCAGCGCCGCGCCGATGCGCGAAGCGGCGAGCGTGTCCTTGGAGCAGGTGAAACAATGTGCGAACAGGGCGAACGCCACAGGGGCAGTGGCAGGCAAATCCAGGCGTGCGGCGAGCAGGGTGCCGAACGCGCCGGGAAAAAGGATCATTGCGCGGTTCTCGCTCATGAAATCCTCCGCTAATCGACGACTGCATGTTAGCACGCATCGCGGGTGCGTCCGGCAGTGCAGGCAGGAACTAAACTGCGCGCCTGCGCTCAAAATACGGAATCTGCTATTATCTCGCCCGTTTCAACGCCTGTTCACGAGATGGCAAAATATCCAGGAGGAGGATTTCAATGAGTAAGCTTGTTCGCATCAGCGTGGTAATTGCCGGAATGCTCAGCCTTGGTGGTGCCGCCGTTTCCGCAGCGCATGCACAGAATTATCCGGCTAAGCCGGTGCGCGTGATCGTCCCGTTTTCCCCGGGCGGTGCCGCCGATGTGCCCGGGCGCATCCTGATGTCCAGGTTGTCCGAAAGCCTGGGGCAGCAGGTGATTGTCGATAACCGCCCCGGCGCGGGCAGCACAATAGGCGCAGAGATCGTCTCCAAATCGACTGCTGACGGCTATACCCTGCTGATGGTTTCCAATACGCATCTTATCGGCGCCGCAATCTACAAGACCCTGAAATACGATGCCACCGCAGACTTTACGCCGGTGCTGCAATTCGGCGATGCGCCCAACATACTGGTTGTCCATCCCTCGCTGCCGGTCAAGTCGGTGAAGGAACTCATCGCAATGGCCAAGTCCAAGCCTGGCCAGATCGACTATGCGTCCTCGGGCAACGGCAGTTCGCAGCATTTGTTTACGGCGTTGTTCACCAGCATGGCCGGCATCAGCATGAACCACGTGCCATACAAAGGCAGCGGACAGGCACGGGCGGATCTGGTGAGCGGGCAGATCATGGTCGGCGTGCCCGGCATCGCCAGCGTGGTGCAAAACATCAAGGACGGCCGCTTGCGCGCGCTCGGGGTAACCGGTGCCAAGCGTTCTCCTGAACTGCCCAAGGTGCCGACCATCGCCGAGGCCGGTGTCAAAGGTTATGAAGCGACGCTGTGGCTGGGACTGCTGGGCCCGAAAGGCCTGTCCGCGGAGGTGGTAACGCGGCTCAATAGCGAGGTGGCGAAACTGGCCAAGAGCAGCGAATTGGAGCAACTGTTCCGCAGAGTGGGTACTGATGTGGCCTACCGGGCGCCTCAGGAATGGGATGCTTTCCTCAAGTCCGAACGTCAGAAGTGGGCGAAAGTCGTGAAGGAGACCGGCGCACAGGTCAATTAGATTCACAAGCCAGACGCCGTTCCGGCCGCCGCGTCGCAGCGGCGTTTTTGGTTTCAGGCTGTTGCAGGTATCCGTGTCTTGGTAAGATGCAACTGCCATACTATCAAAACGAGGAGGAGCCATGAAAGCAGGAATGCAATTCTGGAGTTTCCTGTTGCAGGTCGCGACCGGTTCGCTTGTCGCAGTTGGTGCGGCGCTGGGACAGGCCTATCCGACCAAGCCGGTTCGTATGATCATTCCATTCTCACCGGGCGGAGCCACCGACGTCGTGGTGCGCATCGTCGCATCCAGGCTGCCCGAAGTGCTTGGCCAGCAGGTGGTGATCGACAACCGTGTGGGTGCCGGCGGTCTGATCGGAACCGAGATCGCATCGAAATCGGATCCTGACGGGTATACGCTGCTTGCCACGGGTACGCCGCACGTCATCGTGCCTAACCTGTATAAGAAGGTGCCGTACGATGTGTTGAGGGACTTCGTGCCGGTCATGCAGATCGGCAGCCAGCCGTACGGCTTGACCGTGCACCCGTCGCTGAACGTGAAATCGGCAAAGGAATTGATCGATCTCGCAAAGCAGCAGCCCGGCAAGATCAACTACGCCTCGTCCGGTAACGGCGGCGCGCAGCATCTGTTCCAGGCCATGTTCGTCTCAATGTCGAACATCGACATCGTGCATATCCCGTACAAAGGCAGCGGGCCGGCCCGGGCCGACCTGCTGGGCGGCCAGGTCAAGATCGGTTGCCTGGGCATCGCGAGCATCATCGGCAATCATAAATCGGGGCAGCTGCGCATCATCGCGGTGACGAGCGCGAAGCGCTCGGCTGAACTGCCGGACATTCCCAGCATTGCGGAAACCGTGCCGGGCTACGATGCGTCGCTATGGACAGGGTTGTTCGCGCCGCGCGGCACCCCGGCGGTGGCGATCAACCGCCTGCATCGCGACGTGACCAGGCTGCTGGGGATGCAGGAGGTGCGGACCGCGTTTGACCGCTCCGGAACCTATGTCGCGGGAAGCGATCCGAAGGCCTTTGGCGAATACGTCAAGCTCGAGTTCGCCAAATGGGGCAAGGTCGTGCGCGACGTGAAGCTGCAAGTTAACTGAGCGCAGCCGCCGCGGGGAAAACGCTACGCGGATTCTGGCCGGCGTTTTCTGCGCGCTGCGCACCCGATGAAGCGGGATCAGTCGGCGTCGTGCCCAGTGCCCGGTGCGGCGCACAGGGCATTGCGGGCCGGCGCAGTGAACCTGCTCACTCCTGGATGAGCTTCAGCAACGCAGTGCCGTAACGCTCCAGTTTTCGGCTGCCTATGCCATCGATTACGGCGAGCGCATCGAGGTCGCGCGGCCGCGTCGCCGCGACCGCCGCCAGTGTGCGATCGTGAAAAATCACATAGGCCGGCACTGATTGCTCGCGCGCCTGCGCCATGCGCCAGGCTTTGAGCCGGCTTAGGAGATCTGCATTCGCGACGGGCAATGCGCCGGTAGCCGCCGCGCGGCGCGACTTCGCGGGCTTGCCTTTGCGCGGCACGGCACGCCGCATCTCGACGCGCTCACCGCCTTTCAGCACCAGGCGGCTGGCGTCGGTCAGGCGCAGCGCGCCGTAGGCCTCGTGATCGGGGCGCGCGTAGCCCAGCGCCACCAGCTGGCGGAACACGTTGCGCCACGCCGTCTCGTCCATATCGCCGCCGACACCGAACACGTTGAGCTTGTCGTGATCCCATTGCGATACGCGCTCGGTGGCGCGGCCGCGCAGCACGTCGATCAGATGTACCGCGCCGAAGCGCTGGCCGGTGCGATAGATACAGGACAACGCCTTGCGTGCCGCCTCGGTTGCATCCCAGGTCTGCGGCGGTTCGAGGCAGGTGTCGCAATTGCCGCAGGGCATGCTCGCCTCGCCGAAATACTCGAGCAGGCGCACGCGGCGGCAGCCGGCGGTTTCGCACAGGCCGAGCAGGGCCTCCAGCTTGACCAACGACACGCGCCGGAATGCCTCGCTGCCTTCGGACTGGTCGATCATGCGCCGCTGCTGCACCACGTCGCCCAGCCCGTAAGCCATCCACGCATCGGCGGCGAGCCCGTCGCGGCCGGCGCGGCCGGTTTCCTGGTAGTAGCCTTCGATGCTTTTGGGCAGGTCGAGGTGGGCGACGAAGCGCACGTCCGGCTTGTCGATGCCCATGCCG
>CAKKQX010000049.1 GCA_919902235.1 Burkholderiales bacterium | reverse complement strand
GTGGTGGCGGTGTGCGGGCTGGTTTACCTCATCAAGCGCATTCCGCGGGGCACACCGGGCACGACCGACCGCGGCGGGCAGCGCATGGCGGACCTGTTCCGCGAGCGCGACCTGCGCCGCATTTTCATGGCGAGCGCGGTGGTAATGGTCGCCCTCGACCTGTTTCAGCTCTATATGCCGCTTTACGGCCATGCGATAGGCCTGTCGGCGTCGACGATCGGCATGCTGCTGGGCGCGTTCGCGGCGGCAGCGTTCGTCACGCGCGCGCTGATTCCGCTGCTGGTGAGCCGCTACGGCGAGGAGAGGACGCTGCTCTATGCGCTGTTCATCGCCGCGGCGACGTTTCCGCTGATTCCGTTCTTCGAGAATGGCTACGTGCTCGGCGTGATTTGTTTCGTGCTTGGCCTGGGCATGGGGCTGGGGCAGCCGCTGTCGGTGATGCTGACCTATAATTATTCGCCGGCCGGGCGCGCGGGCGAAGCGCTGGGCGTCAGAATCGCGATCAACAATTCCATGCACGTGGTGGTGCCCGCGGTGTTCGGTGCCGTCGGCTCGATGCTCGGGCTCGCGCCCGTGTTCTGGGTGAACGGCGTGGTGCTGGCATGCGGCACTTACTTCAGCCGCAAGCGCAAGGCGCCCGCCTGATGTCCATCCATACCGTATTCGTCATCGCGCTCTGCAATATGGCCAGCCTGCGCGCGAGCAAGGTGCTGGTGGCGCTGTTCGCGATCGAGCTTGGCGCCAACCCCTTCATGATCGGCACGCTGGTTGCGGTCTATTCGCTGTTTCCCATGCTGCTGGCGCTGTATGCCGGCCGCCTCGCCGACCGGCTCGGCGTGCGCATGCCGATGATGGCCGGTTCGTTCGGCGTGGCGCTGGGGCTTGCCGCCCCGTTTGTCATGCCGTCATTGACGGGACTTTATGTCTCTGCCGCGCTGATCGGCGCTTCCTATGTTTTCTACCACGTTTCAGTGCAGAACCTGATCGGGCTGCTGAGCACGCCCGAGGAGCGCACCAGGAATTTCAGCAGCTACAGCCTGGTGC
This sequence comes from Burkholderiales bacterium, assembly GCA_919902235.1. GTDB lineage: Bacteria > Pseudomonadota > Gammaproteobacteria > Burkholderiales > SG8-41 > CAKKQX01. The sequence goes on along the minus strand of CAKKQX010000049.1, from coordinate 14,680 downwards.
TGGCGGTGGGCAGTTTCATCGGCCCGCTGGCGGCGGGGTTCGGCATCGACGCGCTGGGGCATGTGCGCGCCTATCTGTGCCTGTCGGTGGTGCCGCTCGTTGCTTTTGGCATCCTGCTTGCGCGCGGACGGTACGCGCCTGCTCCGGTCAAAACTGAAGAGGGGCAAAAAGGCAAGAAAGCCGCCGACCTGTGGCGCATGCCGGAGCTGAGAAGGGTGTTCATCACCAGCGCGATGATTCTCACCGGCATCGATCTTTTCCAGTTCTATCTGCCGATTTACGGCCATTCCGTGGGGCTGTCGGCATCGGTGATCGGCATGATCCTCAGCATGTTTGCCGTGGCGGCCTTCGTCGTGCGCACGGCCATCCCGCCGCTGGTGCGCAAACTGGGCGAGGAAGCGCTGCTGCGTTACGCGATGCTGGTCGGCGCGATCGGCTATGTGCTGCTGCCGTTGTTCGAGAACCCGTGGCTGCTGGGCCTGGTGTCTTTCATCCTGGGCCTGGGCTTGGGCGCCGGACAGCCGCTGTCGATGATGCTGACTTACGCGCGGTCTCCCGGCGGCCGCTCGGGCGAGGCGCTGGGCCTGCGCCTCACCCTTAATAATCTCACGCACGTTGTGGTGCCGCTGCTGTTCGGCAGCCTTGGCGCGGCCTTCGGCGTGGCGCCGGTGTTTCTCGCCAATGCCCTGATGCTGGGCAGCGGCGGCGTGTTCGGCCGGGGCGGCCGCGCCGGGAAGAGCGGCGACTGAAAAAGCGGCGGTGCGCGGGTTTGGTGGTGTTGTGGGCTCCGCTGTGGAGTGTCGCGTCCGCAGTGTTCATAATAGTAATTTTTTGTGCCAGGGGAATCAGATGAAAATTGCAGTGATTGACGATTACCAGGACGCATTTCGCAAGCTCGCTTGCTACGCCCGGCTCAAGGGCCATGACGTTGCGGCCTATCACGACACTGAAAAAGATCCGGCAAAGCTCGCGGCGTTGCTGAAAGATGCAGAGGCGGTGGTGCTCACCCAGCAACGTTCCGCGTTTCCGCGCGCGGTGGTCGAGCGCCTGCCGAAGCTGAAACTGATCAGCCAGACCGGGCGCAACGCCAACCACATCGATCTCGAGGCCTGCACCGAAAAAGGCATCATCGTGTCCGCCGGCGGCGCGGGCAATCCCAATCCGACCGCGGAGCTGACTTGGGCGCTGATCCTCGCCGCGTTGCGCCGCATCCCGCAGGAGGTGCAGCGCATGCAGGCCGGTAAATGGCAGGGCTCGGTCGGCATCGGCCTCGCCGGCAAGACGCTGGGTGTCTACGCCTACGGCCGCATCGGCAGCTTGGTCGCCGGGGTCGGCAAGGCGTTCGGCATGAAGGTGGTGTGCTGGGGGCGCGACGGTTCCACCGCCAGGGCGCGCGAAGCCGGGTTCGAGATCGCGGCGAGCCGCGAGGCCTTCTTCGAAAACGCCGACGTGATCTGCCTGCACTTGCCGCTCAACAGGGAAACGCGCGGCATCGTCACCGCGCAGGATCTCGCGCGCATGAAACCCGGCGCGCTCATCGTCAACACCAGCCGCGCGCAGTTGATCGCCGGGGGCGCGCTGGTTGCGTCGCTGGAACAGGGGCGTCCCGGTCTCGCCGCGGTCGACGTCTACGAGGACGAACCGGTGCTCGGCGGCAATCATCCGCTGCTCAAGATGGACAACGTCGTGTGCACGCCGCACCTGGGTTATGTCGAGCAGGGCACGTACGAATCGTACTTCGGTGCGGCGGTCGACCACATCCTGGCGTACGCCGAGGGCAAGCCGATCAACGTGCTGAACCCGGAAGTGCTGGAAAAGAAATAATCAGCCGCCAAGACGCCAAGGCGCCAAGAAGATCGAAGACAAGTTTAGGGATCAGGAGTTTGCCTTGCCGTGGCGCCTTGGGGGTTGGAGGAAAAGTGTTTCAGGTGATTCAAGATTTTGGTTTGCTTGGCGTCTTGGCGCCTTGGCGGCCAACAGTTTTCTAACTCAGGAGAAGAAGTGATGGCAAAAATGCGTTGCGGCGTCGCCGCAGTGGAGGCGCTGCGCGCCGCGGGCGTGACCAAGGTGTTCGGGCTCATGGGTTCGAGCACGCTCGAAGTGTATGACGCGCTCTACGACGCCAGGGACATGGAGTACATCGGCGTGCGCCACGAGAACTGCGGCATGCACATGGCCGATGCCTACGGGCGCGTGACGCAGACGCCGGGGCTGTTCATGTGCGGTCAGGCGGGGCCGGGCTCGGCCAATATGGTGCTGGGACTGGCGCAGGCCAAGATGGCGTACTCGCCGGTGGTGGCGATTACCGGGCTGCCGTCCACCGAGCACATGGGGCGCGATGCTTTCCAGGAGATCGACCAGAACACGCTGTTTCTGCCGGTGACCAAGCGCGTGATGACGGTGCCGCGCCCGGAGCGCATTCCCGAGTTCATCCTTGAAGCCTTCCGCATCGCCAACGCCGGCCGGCGCGGGCCGGTGGTGGTGAATATTCCGCGCGACTTTTTCAATCACGACATCGACGTGGAAATTCCCAAGAGCGTGCCGGCGCTGACGGCGCCCGCCGCCGACCGCGCCACGCTGGAAAAAATAAAGCAGCTGATCCTCGCCGCCAAGGCGCCGGTGATCCACGCCGGCGCCGGCATCAAGTGGGGGCGCGCCACCGACAGTCTCGTCAAGCTCGCCGAAAAACTGCAGATCCCGATCACCAATTCCGCCGGACACGCCGACGTCGCGCCCGTTGATCATCCGCTCTATGCAGGCGGCGTGGGTCCGCGCGGCAATCCGGTGGCGAGCACGCTCACGCGCGAAGCCGATCTCATCCTCGCGCTCGGCACGCGGCTGGGCTTCAATACCACGTTCTACAAGCACGACGATATTTCGAAGACCGCGAAGATCGTGCAGGTCGACATCGACCCTGTCGCGCTTGGGCGCCACTTTCCCGTCGAACTCGGCATCGCGGCCGACGCGGGCGCGGTAGCCGAAGGGCTTGCCGAAATCATGGAGCCGGTCGCGGCCGACAAGGCGCCGTGGAAAGCGCGCAACGAAAAATTCAGCAAGGACAGGCAGCAACTGTGGCAAAGCCGCGCAGCCTCTGGCGCAAGCACAGCCAAACCGCTGCATCCGGACGTGATCTATTCCGAGCTGCGCAAGGTCGCGCCGCGCGACGCCATTTTCACGCTGGATGCCGGCACCACCGGTTTCCAGGCGACCGACCAGCTGCCGTGCTACACCGCGCCTTCGCTGCTCACGCCGCTTGACTGCGGCATGGTGGGTTTTTCCTACGCCGCAGGGCTGGGCGCGAAAACGGCCGCGCCGCAGCGCACGGTGATTTCCCTGCAGGGCGACGGCGGTTTCGGCATGACCATGGGCGAGATGATGACCGCGGTCATGCACAACATCAATTCCATCGCCATCGTGATGGATAACGGCACCTGGGGTTCGGAGATCGCCTATCAGCGCGATTTCTACAACAAGCGCTATATCGGCGCGCACGTGCACAGCCCGCGCTACGACGAGGTGATGAAACTGTGCGGCGGCAACGGCTGGTTCGTAACCGAAGCCGGCGGCACCGCGGCCGCGGTGCGGCAGGCGATGGCAGGCGGCAAGCCCGCGGTGATTCACGTCAAGGTCGATCCCGAAGCGGTGATCAGCTTTCGCAAAGATGCGCTGAAGAAGCGCAATTAACGATGCGGGGCGCGTGCGCCACCTAACTTACTTGCGAAGCATGAATACGCTTGCCGGCTCCTCCATATCAAGACGGTCGCGGCGTAGACGCCGTGCGATTGCCAGCGCGTAAGGTGCCGCCTCACAGAGTTGGGAGAATTGCAATTCATTTAGCCTAAGCCCGGCTTGCTCTGCAGCCGCCTTCGCGACTTGACGCGTGGGCGCGTCCACTTCGGTCGCGGTGGACGGGTTTGGAGCGATCAAGGATGTCGTCGTCCCTGCAACAGCTTGAGCAATCACCGGCCGCTTGGCGCGCCACGGCGTAGCCTGTTCGTACGCATGCCCGACCCTGAGTACCATTGCTTCGTTGAACGGTCGTCCGGCAATCTGGACTCCGAGCGGCAAGCCGCTCTCGCCGAAACCGCAGCACAGCGCGAGCGCTGGGCCACCGGTCACGTTAAACGGCGTGGTGAGGTTTGGCTTGCGCCAAAACTCGAGCGTGTGATGCGGCGCGAGCAACGGCGCTGGTCCTAACCCTGCTGTCAGAAGCACATCGTATTGTTCATAGAGCGGCGCCATTTCGGTAATCATGCGCCGGCGCTCGCGCTGGGCGTGCATGTAATCGGCTGCCTGGAACAGGCACGCCGGCGTTGTGCGTCCGAGGAAATCCGCGCCGAAATCTGCCACACGTTCGGCAAGGTTTCGATGATGAATTGAAAAAAGCTCAGTTTCGCCAATAATCATCTTTACGTCGCGGTAATCCTGGAGCGGGCGCATGCGGCAATCCCCGATCTTTGCACCGAGTCCGCGAAGCGTTTCGACGACAGTCTCCATGGCTTTTTGCATTTCCTTGCCAGCAGGTAGGTCTTGTTCCCAGAAGTGTCGAATCACGCCGACGCGTACGCCGCGGATGCCAGGATCGGACCCTACGCAGTAGTTGCCCCGGGGCTGCTCAACGCTCGTCGGATCCTGTGGGTCATATCCGGCCAGCGCTTGCAGCAGGATCGCGCAATCTTCCACGGTCCACGCCATCGGTCCGCAATGGTCGAGGCTGAACGAGTTGGGAATCACGCCGGCGCGGCTTATTAGCCCGTAGGTTGGTTTAAGGCCCGCGATGCCGCACAGGGAAGCGGGGCCGCGGATCGAACCACCGGTATCCGAACCTAATGCACCCAGCACAAAGCCGGCCGCTACTGCGGCAGCCGAGCCGCTGCTCGATCCCCCGGTAAAGTGCGCGGTGTGCCATGGATTGCGCGCGGGTGGCCAAGGCAAATCGAACGAGGGACCTCCGTGCGCGAACTCATGCGCCGTAAGCTTGCCCATTACTATTGCACCGGCAGCACGCAGCTTCACGACGGCCGTCGCGTCGGTCTCGGGAACGTGATCACGGCAGAGTCTGGAGTTGGCGGTGGTGAGTATCCCTGCGGTGCGGTAGATGTCCTTAATGCCGATCGGGATGCCGTGGAGCGGGCCGCGATAACGGCCAGCTACAATTTCCGCTTCGGCTTGTTTCGCCTGATCAAGCGCGCGTTCGGCAGTAAGCGTGATGAAGGCATTGACGTGACGGTCGAGTGCTTCGATGCGCGAGAGCAGTGCGCGTGTGAGTTCAAGCGGGGAGAGTTTTTTCGCCTTGATCAGCCTTCCCGCCTCGGCGATGGTGAGACAATGCAACTCAATCATCATGAGTTTTTCAGGCGTCAGCTATCGCGAGTCTACAAGGGGTATTATCTGGCGAGTCCGAGACCGGCCAGTATGGCTTGTAGTTCGGTGCGCTGCGACTCAAAGTAACTTGCGGTGTCGCGGCTGGCGAGGTACGTGTTTTCGAGAAAATAAATGTTGGCTTCGCTCTGCCATTCTTCGCTCTTGGCCAGTCGCGCGAAGACATCTTCCCAATAGATTACCTGGGCTGAGGTGAGACCTCTCGGTCCAATGACGGCGCGCCAATTGTTGACCACGACATCTACCCCCAGTTCTTTCCAGGTTGGGACCTCGGCAAAAGCGCCACTAAGACGCTTCGGTGAGGAAATTCCAAGCACCCTGATTTTCCCGGCCTTGAGGAGCGCCACGCTGTTAGAAGCACTGGCGGAAACCGCGGCAATATGCCCGCCCAGAAGCGCCGTCATGGCTTCACCCTGCGCATTGAAGACCACGGTTTTCAGCTTTCTCACATCGGCACCAATTGTCTTCGCAACCATTGCGAGTGCGATGTGGTTGGCGCCGCCGAGAGCGCTGCCGACCGAGACACTCACCGCGCCCGAATCCTTCTTGAGTTGTTCGAGCAGATCCTTGCCCGACCTGAGCGGGGAATCAGCCCTTACCGCAAACGTGATATATTCACTGAGCAACAAGGCAATAGGCGTGAACTCGATGTGAGTGAGCGATGACCTGCCTGTAATATGGTTGGTTATCAAATTAGGATTGGCAAGTGCGAGGTAATGACTGTCGCTTGGATGTTGGTTGAGATAAGTCCAACTCAAGGCGTTGCCGCCGCCTGCTTTGTTGATCACGGTACTGGTTGTGCTGACCAGCTGTTTCTCCTGAAGAATCTTCTGAATCGCGCGCGCCAGCCTGTCGTTACCTCCACCGGGGCTCGCGCCCGTGATAATTTCCACGTTCTTTTCCGGCTTCCAGTCCGAGGTCGCAGAAGGCGCAGCATTTGCCGCGACGGTGATGAGCGCACTCAGCAAAAGAGCAAGATGTAGGCGAACAACCCGAGGCACGATATAGCACATGGTACGCATGAGTTCTCCTTTCTAACGACTTTTAACAACACGGCAAAAAAGAATTCGCCGCTCCTGCGCAGGCGAGAATCCAGAAACGTGCACGCAAGGAAATCAAGTATTTCTGGGTTTCCGGCTGCTCCAGAATAATTTCCTTTTAAAAAGCCCAGAGGCTTACCCCAAGCTGTTAAATGTGGTTGGTGCGTTTCATTGCGTCGAGGTTACGTTTGACCAAATCCGCTACGGCGGGCTCATAGCAAGAAGGATTGCGGACGTACTCGAAACGCAACCGTTCGAGTTCTGCGAACGCCTTGAATGCCGGCTGTATAGCGGCCGGCAGACCAGAGATCGGCACCTCGAGTTTCGAGGGGGAATTGAAATGAAGAGCGGAGTCAGACACGCCGTGCTTGTGAAGTAATGCGTTGCCCAGGTGATAGCCGGCGACCACCGCGCCGTCGATGAGCGCCAGGTAGTCTTCGGGGAAGTGGAGCTTGGCCAAGCTGCTCAACACGCGCTGCGCTTTGGCGGTGTGTTGTTCGATGTTCATGCCATTCTTCCGATCCGTTCGAAAATCCGGCCGGTCCGCGTCGTAATATCGGCATGCGCCGCGCGGCATTCCGCCACTTCAACTTCGGTAAGCAGCCTGGGGCCACGAACGAAATCGGCGCGCAATTCCTCGATATAGCCCAAGCGCTCGAATACCGGTCGGAGTTCCTCCGGCGGCGCGGTGTCAAGCTTGGGTTTGTAGGTGTGATTGAGATCGCCGATCCGTCCGTTGCCGGCGGGTGCTTCGGTCGTGAAGTCGAGGGCGTGCAGCGCGGCGTTCAGCCTGTTGGTGCAGGCGCGCATCAGGAACACCACGAACAATTCGGTATCCTCTATGGGGTTGAGCTTGGCCAGGCTGCGCTCGAACGCCTCGGCTTTTTCCAGATGTGCGCTGATTTTCATGACCGCCCTTACTTTACAAATCCCAGTTCGACCAGTTCGTTTTTGATGTCGTCATACTGCACCTTGAGGTATTGTCTGGTTTCCTTGCTGTTTTTCGCGGCGTTATCCCAGTAATTCGCTTCGACCTCCTTTTCCCATTCCTCGGTTTTGAACATTTTGCCTAACGTTGTATCCCAGTAAGCAATCTGCGCTGCCGTCATGTCTTTGGGGCCGATCAGGCCGCGCCAGTTGTCGACAATTGCGTCCACTCCCAATTCTTTCCAGGTGGGGACGGCGGAAAATACCCCGGTACGCCGCTTGGGAGACGTCACTGCAATTGCCCGCAAATTGCCGGATGCCAGATGCGTAGCGGCAATGCTGGTCGGTCCCGCCACGATATTCACATGCCCTCCCATCAAGGCGGTCAATGAGGCACCGGAAGAGGGAAATACCACGACTTTCGCTTTTCTCGGATCGGCGCCGATTGCGCGCGCAACGGCAGCGAATGCGATATGGTTGATATTGCCTAGGGACGAGGATATGCCGACGACGACGGAACCGGGATCTGCCTGCAATTTTGCGATGAGATCCTTGCCGGTCTTGATTTCCGAATCCGGCTTTACGTTGAACGAGATGTACTCGTTGATGAGAATGGAAAGCGGCGTGAGGTCTGTGTAATTGATGGCGCTTTTCTTGTTGATATGGTTGGTCAGTATGGTGTTGGAAGTGATGCCGACGAAATTGCCCATACCGGCACGCTGGCCAAGATAGCTGAGTGAGATCGCGCCGCCCCCGCCGGGCTTGTTCACCACGGTGATGGGTGAGACAACCAGTTTTTTGTCCTGCAGGATTTTTTGAATTTTGCGGGCGATGTTGTCGTTGCCGCCCCCCGGTCCGGCGCCCACCACGATTTCGACGTTGTCGGCGGGCTGCCACTGCGGTGATGCGGCAAGCGCCGGCGGGGCGAATCCTGTTGCCAACAGGCACGAGCACAATAGGGCATGAACCAAAACGTGCCCGTTCTTCCGTGCGGAATCTGAAAGTTGTTTCATGGGGCTTTCCTCCTTTTTGCCGGTGGTCTTTATAATTCACCCGGCAATTTGCCGGATGGTCGTCGGATGACTTTAGCGTCAAGCGGTGCTTACCGATTTACCGATAGGGCTTGAACTCGATCGGCACCTCGATCAAGGTTGGCTGGTTTGCAGCAAGCGCCTCCTTGAGCGCCGGCGCCAGTTCCTGTGTCCCGACACGCAGCGAACGAAATCCGAAAGACTCGCCGAATTTGACGAAATCCGGATTGGTGAGCTCCGTGCCGATGGTCCTCCCGAAACGGCGCTTCTGGGTATTGTTGAGGATTTTGTATCCGCCGTTGTTGAAAACCACCACCGGCATATTGAGTTTGTAATGGGCAATGGTCGCCATCTCGCCACAACCGAACATGAATCCGCCGTCGCCGCAAAAGGCAACCACCGGACGCTCCGGGCAGGCGATTTTTGCGCCGATCGCCGCGTGAAACGCGAAGCCCATCGAGCCGAAGGTGTTGGCAAAGAGGAAGCTCGACGGCTGGTACATTTCCAGTGCGTAACGCGCCCAGTGCCCCATGATGGATTGCGCGGAGACTATGGCATCGCGGGGCAGCACGCTGCGGATGCTGTCGATGAGTTTGAGTTCGTCCGGCACGCGCTCCTGCAGTTCCTTGCGCATTTCCTGCTTAAGGCCGAGCATTTCCGCTTCCCGCGACGGGCGGGGGGGCATTTTCCTGGCACGCAGTGCGGCCAGCAGCTTTTTAAGCGCGTCGCGCGCGTCGCTGTGAATGGCCAGCGAGGGCGTGTAGTTTTTACCGAACTCTCCCGTATCAATGTCTATGTGGATGAGGGTTTTTGGCATGCGGATGGTCCAGCCCTTGGCCGAACGGCCGGTGACATCCGATTCGGCATCCTTGCGCCGGGTGCGCGTCGCGCGCTCTGAAAACCGGGTGCCGATCGCCAGCATGACATCCGAGGTTTCCAGCACCCGCTCCTCGATGGTCGAGCTCATCGTCAGAATGTTGCCGAGCATCAGCGGCTGATCCTCGCGCACGATGCCCTTGGAGCCGTTGGTGGCAAGGATGGGTGCCTGAAGCAATTCGGCGAGTTCCTGCAACTCGGGGCCGACCCCCGCTTTTACGCCGCCGCCCCCGACCCACAGCAGTGGTTTCTTTGCGGCTGCGAGCAGTTCTGCCGCCTGCGCAATCTGTGCCGCATCCGCAGTCGGTGCGGTGGGGGTCGAGGGAGGAAGAATGGTAATGTCGTCCGTGGCATTCAGAATATCCGCGGGGATCTCCAGCACAGCCGGCCGCGGCCGTCCCGAGCGCATACGGTGAAACGCCTCCTGGATTGCCCCCGGGATTTCTGCCGCGTGTGTTACCCGATGTGTCCAGCCGCTCACCGACTTGAACATTTCAAGCTGGCGGGGCGACTCGTGATAGACGCCTTTATCCTGATCAAGGTAGGGCGTCGGTACCTGCGTCACGATATTCAGCAACGGCCACGATTCGGCGTATGCTTCGCCCATCGCGGACAGGCTTGCAGCCGCGCCGGCGCCGACGGTAACCATCGCAACCCCCACTTTTCCGGTTACGCGGGCGTACGCATCTGCCATATGGACTGCGCCATCCTCGCCGCGCGGCGTAATCAGGCGTATATCCGGCCGGTCGCAGAGCGCATCGTACGGCGTGAACAGCGTGCTGCCGAGAACTCCGAATACGGTATCGACATCGTGAGCGTGGAGCGCCTCGATCAGCGCCTTGCCGCCGTTCATTTGTGGCATTGCACAATTCTCCTCTGGGTTGGTTGTTCTCGCGGCGACAGGCAAGGACATGGCCCTGCGCTCCTCCGATGCTTTGACCGCGCCGGATGCTATCATGGCGCGACTGGTTCTAATTTTCTAACTATAAGCGTTGCGATGTCGCCATTAGGTGAATTCGGTTCACCGCCAAGATGAACAGATTTCATTGATGTTCCGTAAACTTCCCTCTTTTCACGGTTTGGCGGCGTTCGAAGCGGTCGCCCGCTACCAAAGCTTCGCCAAGGCCGCGGAGGAATTGTGCGTGACTCAAAGCGCCGTCAGCCATCGCATTAAAACGCTCGAGCAACAGTTCGGGGCAAGATTTTTTGTGCGTAACCGTAATTCGGTTACCCTGACCGCCCAAGGCACGTTTTTCCTGGGAGCGGTGATCGAGTCCCTGTCGACACTGGAGTCGGCTTGCTCGAGACTTTCCGGCACCCGCAAAGTTGTAAAGCTTAGTGTCGGCCCCGCTTTTGCAAGGAACTGGCTGGTCGAACGGCTCAGCAGTTTCTACCGGTTGCATGGCGACGTTGACCTCGAGGTGAGCGCGATCAAGCTGGCGCAAACCAGTAAACTGGGCTCTCTCAAGACCGGTGAGGCGGACGTTTCCATTCGGTACGGGACGCAAGCGGACTGGCCCGGGTTTCAATGCATTGAGCTGATGCGAAGCGAAGTATTTCCGGTTTGCAGTCCCGGCTACAAGGCAACTATCGGCGGCATCTCCAGCCCCAAAGACCTTCTGCGCGCGACGTTATTACGGCTGCCGCGTCAGCCATGGAAGCCGTGGTTCAGGGCGGCAGGGCTGAGTTGCGAAGAACCCCACCAGGGGCCGCTGTTCAGCGACGCCGCGCTCATGCTTGACGCGGCCGCGCAAAGGCAGGGGGTTGCATTGGCGCGAAGCGCGCTGGTTGAACATGATCTGGCGACCGGCCGGCTGGTGCGCTTGTTCGATGTCAGCATTCCCACCGAGTTCGCTTATCACGCAATCTGCCAGCCGGCAGCGGCCCGGCGTGAAGAGGTGGCCTCATTTATCGACTGGTTAGTGACGAGCGCGCAGCAGAATACTTCTGAGATGTAACCCTTGGCTTCAGGCGAACACGCGAGTGACGCGCAAGTGCGCCGTCAAGCAGATTGTCAGCGGGGGGAGGCGCTCAGTGCAGGTGCTTGTTGCGCGGGTGCAGCGGAATGACCGTCGATGACGCGGTGCTTTCCTCGCCAGTGGCCCGTTTTGCCGTAAGATTGCCGTCGAAGAGCTGATTGACGAGCGCGGAGACCTGCTCGACGTCCTGCTTGCCGAGGTGGCGCGACAGCATGCCCGCGATGTCTTCCACCACGCACTGGCGGCGGAAATCGTGGATGGCTTCCGGCGTCGGGCCGACGAACATCTGGTAGAACTCCTCGTCGCCGTGCTCCGGATAATAGGTGACTTCGATTTCCGAAGCGTATTCGGTCAGCTGGCCGAGATTGTGGAAAGCCTCGGTCAGGCGGCTGTGAAAGCTGCGGCCGACTTCGCCGGTCCAGCACACGTTGATCGTGCGCTCCTTCGAATCGAAGACGATGCCGGGCTCCTCGCGCTCCAGGCTGTGCGCTTCTGCTATGGTGTCGACGTCAAGATATTCGAGCCAGGGCCGCAGCGCCTGTTCGACCTGAGACTGGCGCACGCCCTTGCAGATGAAAATGCTGCCGTGTACGTGGACTTCCATGCGCATAAGACAACTCCGGATACGGACTGGCCGCGCGCAATCGGGCCGCGCGAGCGGGGGCGACAAGGATAGCACACCCGGAGCCTCTATAAAAGTATAATAAAATCATATGGTTACTGGGGATCAACGCAGTAGTCCCAGCGCTCCCAGCGTATCGCGCATGTCCGCGCGTTCGCGTGCGAGCGCCTCGCGCAACGGCGCGCCGTCGCGATAGGCAGGTGCCCAGCAGTAGTGCCCGAGTTCGGCCGCCCATTGCGGACTTGCGGTCGCAGCGGCAAGCGCGCGCTCCCAGTACGCGGCCTGCGGCACGGTCAGCCCCGCGGGGCCGCTCGCGCCGCGCCAGGCGCCGATCACGCACGGCACCGACTGCTCAATCCAGGTCGGTGCCTGCGCGAAGGGCCCGGCGAGACGGCCCGGCGCCGACACCGCGAGCGTGCGAACCTTGCTTTCGGCGAGCGCCTTGAGCGCGCTCGCGGCAGTGACGGCGCCGACGTCCGCATTGCCGGCAACGACGTCGGCGACCGCGTCGATCGCGGAATCGAATACGCGGATCTTCGGCGCCTGCATGTCGCCGCCGGCATGGCGCACGACCTGCGCCAGCGCGATGTGGTTGGGATTGCCGAGCGCTGTCGCGAGCGCGACCGTGACGCCGGCGGCATCCTTGCCCAACTTCGCGAGCAAATCGGAGCCGCTCTTCAGCGGCGAATCGGCACGCACGACAAAAGCAATGTATTCCGTGCACAGAATCGCAAGCGGCGTGTAGGCGTCGTGGTCGAAAGTCGTGACGCCGGTGAGGTTGTCGCTGGTAAGGTTGGGCGAGCTGATGCACAGCACGTGCGCATCACCTCTGCGCTCGTCCACCGCGCGCCACACCTTGCGCGCCCCATCGCCGGGAATATTGACGACTTTCACCGGCACATCGAGCAGCTTTCGCGCCTCGATAGCCGCGGCGAGCGCCCGCGCAGCGCGATCCAGCCCGCCGCCGGGCGGCGTGCCGGCGAGGATTTCGACTTCACGTTGCGGGCGCCAGCCCGACTCAGGCTTCATGGAATAAACGCCCCGCGCCAGATATGGTGCGCCGGTCGCCGACGAGGCGCAGCATGCTCCACAGCGACGCCTGGTTGCTGGTGACGACCGGTTTGCCGAGGTCGCGCTCCAGCGATTCGATGATCTCGAGCGTGCGCAGGTTGGAGCAGCTGATGAATATCGCCTGCGCTTCGGGACGGTCCACCTGCTTCGCGAGCGCGGCTACGCGCCCGGGGGTGACCGCGGCATGGGCCTGGGTGCCGAAGCCCTCAATGGCGAGCACGCCAAAGCCGGCGGCGTCGAGATACTGTTTAACTTTTTCGTTGAGCCACGGCTCATAGGCGGTGGCGACGCTGATGCGCTTTGCACCGAGAGCATTGAGCGCATCGGTGATCGCCGAGGCCGAGGTCGCGCCGGGGATCCCGGTTTCGGCCCTGATCTGGCTGGCAATCTCGCGGTCGTACTGCGGCCCCTTGAGGAAGCCGCCGGCGGTGCAGCCGTAGCAAATGACGCTGACCCTGGCATGCGCGAGGAGCTGCGCTGCCGCCGGCACCTGTGTGCCCATCCACATCAGGTTTTTTTCGGTGTCGGCGGTGTGGGCAATGCGCTGCGTGTGCACCGACATTGCGCCGCCCGCCATGCGCTGCGTTTCGTACTCCATGACCGTGTTCCACGACGGCACGATCAGCCCGAGCTTGCGCTCCCATGCATCCAAGCATCTCTCCTTGCGTGTGTCCCGGTTTTTCCCGCAGCATAGCAGGTGCGGCTTGACGCGTTCCAGTACGCTGCCTATCATCAACCGATAACCGATGGAGGAGGAGTATGGACGCCAAGCCCACCTTGCGTGCGGTCGTTGCCGCATGCCTTGCAGTCGCCGCCGCAGGTGCCGCGCTCGAATCCGGCGCCCAGGCTTATCCCGCCAAGCCGATCCGCATCGTCGTGCCGTTTCCGGCGGGCGGCACCTCCGATATTCTGGCGCGCGCGGTCGGCCAGAAACTCAACGAGGAGTGGAAGCAGCAGATCATCGTCGACAACCGCCCAGGCGCGGGCGCCAACATCGGTGCGGAAATCGTCGCCAAAGCACCTGCTGATGGCTACACCCTGTTTCTGGCGTCGACCATACACACCATCAATCCCAGCCTCTACGCAAAACTCACCTACGACCCGGTGCGTGATTTCGCGCCGATTACGCTGATCGCTGAGACTTCACAGGTGCTCGCGGTGCATCCTTCGCTGCCGGTAATGACGGTCAGAGAGTTCATCGCCTACGCCAGGAAACGGCCCGGGGAGCTCAACTACAGTTCGGCCGGCAATGGCAGCCAGCCGCATCTGACTGCCGAGATGTTCAAGACGCAGACCGGCATCAACATCGCGCACGTACCGTACAAGGGCGCGCCGCCGGCGATGGTGGACCTGCTCGCCGGCCAGGTGGCGCTGACGTTCGCCACCGCGCCGTCCGCGGTGGCGCACGTGAAGTCGGGGAAAATCCGCGCGCTCGGCGTCAGTACGGCGAAGCGCATTAGCGCGCTGCCCAACGTGCCGACCATAGCGGAAGGCGGTGTCGCGGGTTTCGAGGCGGGCGGCTCGAACGGCCTGGTGGGGCCAGCCGGCATGCCGCCGGCAGTCGTGGAGCGTCTCAATGCGGCGGTCGTGAAAATCGTCAACGAGCCGGCGATGCATAAGTTCCTGAGCGACCAGGGCGCGGAGCCGCGCACCATGACGCCTGCGGAGTATGGCGCCTACATCAAGTCGGAAGTCGTGAAGTGGGCGAAGGTAGTGAAGGTATCGGGCGCGAAAATCGATTGAGCTACCTTG
>CAKKQX010000048.1 GCA_919902235.1 Burkholderiales bacterium | reverse complement strand
ATGAACGGCTTAAGTAAAGATTCCGTAACTCGTCACAAAGTTGATGAGGGCGGCGCCGGCCAAAGGGTGGACAACTACCTGACTAAGCTGCTGAAAGGGGTGCCGAAAAGCCATATTTACCGCATCCTGCGCAGCGGAGAAGTACGGGTCAACAGCGGGCGCGTGGGTCCCGACCATCGCCTGAATGTCGGAGATGAACTGCGCATCCCCCCCATACGCGTGGCGCAGCGCCCGCGGCCTGGCACGGTACCGGCAGCCAGCCGCTTTAAAATCAATGTGTTGCATGAGGACGATGCGCTGCTGGTGCTCGACAAACCGGCGGGGGTCGCCGTTCACGGCGGCAGCGGCGTGAGTTTCGGCGTCGTCGAGCAGCTGCGTCAGGCGCGGCCGCAAGCGCCTTTTCTCGAGCTCGTGCACCGCCTGGACAGGGATACTTCAGGGGTGCTGCTGCTGGCCAAGAAGCGCTCGGCGCTGACCGCGCTGCACGAACAACTGCGCAGCGGACGCGTGCAGAAATTTTATTTGACGCTGGTGCACGGCAAATGGCGCAACGCCAGGCAGAGCGTCAAGTTGCCCCTTAACAAATACGTTCTGGCTTCGGGCGAGCGCCGCGTCAGCGTCGACAAGGAAGGCATGCCGTCGCACACGATTTTTCAACTCAGGCAATCGTGGCGCGAATTCAGCCTGCTCGAAGCGCAGCTCAAGACCGGCCGCACCCATCAGATCCGGGTGCACCTGGCGCATCTTGGATTTCCGATCGCAGGCGATGACAAGTATGGCGATTTCGCGCTGAATAAAACACTGGCGAAGCAGGGGCTCAAGCGCATGTTTCTGCACGCATGCAGAGCGGTCATCGAACACCCCGGCAGCGGCGAACAGATCACGTTCGAGGCGCCGTTGCCTGCCGCACTGCAATCATTCATCGAACATCTGGACGCATCTCATGCCGAGCCGCTTTGAACTGCTGGTGTTCGACTGGGACGGCACGCTGATGGATTCGGCCGCGGCGATCACCGCCTCGCTGCAGGCGGCATGCGCCGAGCTGAACCTGCCGGTGCCTTCCGAAGAGAAGGCGCGCTACATCATCGGCCTGGGTTTGCACGATGCCATGCGCCACATCCTGCCCGACGTGGACCCCGCCGCGTATCCGGGAGTAGTCGAGCGCTATCGCCATCATTATTTGCTGCGCGACGGCGGCACCGCGTTGTTTCCGGGCGTTGCGCAAACCGTGCGGGATCTGCACGCCTCGGGATTCATGCTGGCGGTTGCGACCGGCAAAAGCCGGCGCGGGCTCGACCGTGCACTCGATACCACCGGGCTCGCGCCTTATTTCCATGCCACGCGCTGCGCCGACGAGGGTTTTTCCAAGCCGCATCCCGGCATGCTCGAGTATTTGATGGACGCGCTCGATGCCGATCCAGGGACAACCCTGATGATAGGAGACACCACGCACGACATGAAAATGGCACAAAACGCCTGCGTTGCCCGGCTGGCGGCCGCGTACGGCGCGCATCCCAGGGAAGATTTGCTGCGCTATGCGCCGCTGGCGTGCGTGGACGAGTTTACGGAACTGCGCGCATGGCTGTACCAGAACGCCTGATCTGTCCCAGCGCTGCGCTTGTCAACGGCGGCAAGGGCATGCGTTTCACGGTCGATTTCCAGGGAAAAGCGCGCGCCGCGTTCGCAATCCGCTACGGCGACAAGGTTTACGCCTATTTGAACAGTTGCGCACACATATCCGTTGAACTCGACTGGCTCGAGGGTGAATTCTTCGACCATTCCAAGCTATACTTGATTTGCGCCACGCATGGCGCAACCTACGAACCTGAAAGCGGTTTTTGCGTACTGGGGCCGTGCCGCGGCCAGCGCCTGACCGCGCTGCCGGTGGCCGAACGTGAAGGCCAGGTTTTACTTCTCTGAAAGAAAGCGAAACGAATCATGTCTGAACTGGAGCCGGGCAAATCCGGCGATAACTGGGAACGCAAAACCCTGGAAAAAGTTGCGCTGGCTTCGGTCAAGGAGCAGCGCAGTGCGCGGCACTGGGGCATATTCTTCAAACTGCTGCTGTTTATCTATCTGTTCGCACTGCTGTTCATCGGCATGGGCTGGTTCGGTAAAAAGGATGCTGCCACCGGCAAACATACGGCACTGGTCGAAGTGCAGGGCGTAATCGCGCCGGGCAGCAGTGCCAGTGCGGACAATGTCATGACAGGGCTGCAGGATGCGTTCAAGGACAAGCGCACCCAGGGTGTCATATTGCGCATCAACAGTCCCGGCGGCAGTCCGGTGCAGGCCGGACACATCAACGATGAAATCAAGCGCCTGCGCGCCAAGTATCCGGCTATTCCTGTTTACGCGGTGGTGGAAGACATCTGCGCCTCAGGCGGCTATTACGTTGCGGTGGCCGCCGACAAAATCTACGTCGACAAAGGGAGCATCATCGGTTCGATCGGCGTGCTGATGGACGGTTTCGGTTTTACCGGCACCATGGAAAAACTCGGTGTGGAGCGGCGCTTGCTGGCGGCGGGAGAAAACAAGGGGTTTCTCGATCCGTTCTCGCCCACCCTCGACTCGCAGAAGGAATACGCCGAAAAAATGCTGAACGAGATCCATCAGCAATTCATCACAGTGGTGCGGCAGGGGCGCGGCAAGCGTCTCAAGGAAACACCCGAGATGTTTTCAGGATTGTTGTGGGTCGGCCCGAAAAGCATAGAACTCGGCCTCGCCGATGCGCTCGGCAGCATCGACTACGTCGCGCGTGAAGTCATCAAGGCCGAAGACATCGTCGATTTTACGCCGCGTGAAAACATCGCCGAACGCGTGGCCCGCCGCTTCGGCGCGGCGATGGCGGAAACCCTGGTCAGGATCACCGGACCCGGCGCGCTCAATCAGTTCGTGCCGCGGTAAAGCAAAAACACCGTTGGCCGCCGGTTGATTTCCGGCGGTGTTTTTTTCCATTGCGCCACCGGTAGCGTGCGTATGGTTTCGCTGGCGAGCGTGATGTCGGTGGCGAGGCAAAGCAGGGTGGCGGGCCGGCAGACTTCGAGCAGTGTTTGCAGCAACGCCTGATTGCGGTATGGCGTTTCGATGAAAATCTGGGTCGCGTCCGCTTGCCGCGTAATGCGCTCAAGTTCTTGTATTTTAATATTTTTTTCTTCAGCGCTGATCGGCAAGTAGCCGTGAAACGTAAAACGCTGTCCGTTCATGCCGGATGCCATCAGCGCCAGCAAAATCGCGGAAGGACCGACCAGCGGAACCACGCGTATGCCGCGTTCGTGCGCCAGACGCACCAGCGCCGCGCCGGGGTCGGCAACCGCCGGACAACCTGCCTCGGATACCAGGCCGCAATCCCGGCCCGCGAGCAGGGGGGCCAGCAGTCGCGGCAATTCCGCGGGCGTCGTGTGTTCATTGAGGATCTGGAATTCGGCGCTGGGAAGTGGGTGTGGATAACCTGCGGCTTTCAAAAACTGGCGGGCTGATTTCAGGTTTTCGGCAACGAAATGCCTGAGGCCGGGCAGCTTGGCCAGCAGCGCGGGACTCAATACGGAAGTCACGTCATTTCCGCCCAGTGCGACCGGAATCAGGTAGAGGGTGCCGGGAACGCTCATCGCTAGATTACTGTGACGCCTTCGTTTTGAAGCATGCCGACCAGTGCCATCAGCGGCAGGCCGATCAGCGCGGTGGGGTCGCTACTGTCGATGCGCTGGACAAGCGCAATACCGAGTCCCTCGATCTTGGCGCTGCCGGCGCAGTCGTAAGGCCGTTCGCGATGCAGATAATGCTCGATCTGCGCATCGCTGTAGTTGCGGAAGCTGACCGTAGTCGGCACGTTTTCGATTTGCTTTCTGCCCGAGCCCAGATTGCGCAGGCAAAGCGCGGTGTGGAAATCCACGCGCCGGCCGCGCATGGCGCGCAGTTGCTGCACGGCCACCGCATGACTGCCGGGTTTGCCGAGCTTTT
>CAKKQX010000047.1 GCA_919902235.1 Burkholderiales bacterium | reverse complement strand
ACCCGTAAAACAGAAAATGCGGCGCCTTGATCCCCGAAGCCGAAAGCGCGGCGACTGCCGCGTTGGCGCCGGGAATCGGGATCACCGCATGACCGGCAGCGCGCACTGCGGCAACCAGCTCCGCGCCCGGATCGGAAATACCCGGCGTGCCCGCATCGCTTACCAAAGCCACCGACTTGCCCGAGCCCAGCAACGCCAGCATCTGCGGCACCACGCGTTTTTCGTTGTGCTCGTGCAACGCGATCAGCCGGTTGGCGATGCCGTAATGACTGAACAGCCTGACCGTGACCCGGGTGTCTTCCGCAGCCACCACGGCCACGCTTTTCAGCACATCGAGCGCGCGCAGGCTGATATCGCGCAAATTCCCAATCGGGGTCGCAACTACATATAATGCCGGCTTTGGTTCTCCGTCCGGGTTCCGATGCACTGCGGCACTTGCCATCGCTGGTTCTTTGCTGGTCTGCTGACGATCGTACTATACGGTGGCGCTCCCGCCATTGCCAGCGAAGCCGCCATCCCCGCAGTATCCTCACCCTACACCGGCGCCGCCATTGAACAGCCGGCGCGGGCTGCTTTGCCGGAAGATGCCGCCGCAGCGGCGCCATCAGACCCCCATATCGCACTGCTGTTGCCTGTCAATTCGAATGCGTTTGCCCAGCATGCCGAAGCGGTAAAAAGCGGTTTTCTGACGGCGGCCAGAACACACGGCCGGACATTGCTGCCGATCCGGGTTTATGCGGTTAATGACGACCAGGACATTGTCGCCGGTTATCGTCAGGCGCTTGCCGCCGGCGCGCGCCTGGTCGTGGGTCCGCTCACACGCAATGGCGTTACCACCCTGGCAACGAGCGGGCTGATCGCCGTGCCTACGCTCGCGCTCAACGTGCCCGAAGGCGGGCTGCGCCTGCCGGCCAATCTTTACACGCTGAGCCTGCAAGTCGAAGCCGAGGCGCTCCAGGCCGCGCAATTGGCATACAAGGAGGGCCGACTCAACGCCTTCACCGTTTACGCCGATACACCGATCCTGCGCCGCATTCACCAGGCATTCATAGATGAATTTACCCGTCTTGGCGGCAAGCACGTGGCGGAATATGCATACACCCCCGATCCGGCCGGCCTCGGCCGCATCAAACAGGCAATCGCGCTCGGTGTCGCCGACATGGTGTTTCTGGCGCTCGACTTCCCGCGCGCGCGGGTTGCGCGTCCCTATCTCGATCCGCTTGCGCTCTATGCGACCTCGCAAGTCCATCCGGGCAACGCCGGAGCGCTCGCCGGCTTTGATCTCGCCGAAGTGCGCTTTTTCGACATGCCCTGGCTGCTGCAGCCCGACCATCCGGCGGTAATGGTCTATCCGCGCCAGGACTATCGCGACGCACCCGACCTCGATCGCCTGTACGCCCTGGGAATTGACGCCTTTCGCATCGCGCAGGACCTGCTCGACGGCAATTTTGACCCGAAACTCGACGGCGTAACCGGCCGCATCACGCTGGGGCGCGACCAGCACTTCGTGCGCGAACTGGTGAGCGCGCGGTTCAGCGAGGGCAGGCTCCTGGCGCCGGCCGACAACACGCCATGAAAGGCGCGGCGGCCGAAGAGCTTGCGGCAGCGTTTCTGCAGCGCCGGGGGCTTGAGATCACCGCCCGCAACTACCGCTGCCGCTTCGGCGAAATCGATCTTGTCGCGCTGGACGGCAAGACGCTGGTATTCGTCGAGGTGCGGCAACGCAAAAGCGAGGATTTCGGCGGCGCTGCCGCCAGCATCACGCATGACAAGCGCGCCAGACTGCTGCGCACGGCGCGCCACTATCTGGCCCGGATTCGCGGCGAACAGCCGTGCCGTTTCGATGCCGTGCTGATTCGCGGTGAACCACCGCAGATCGAGTGGATCCAAAACGCGTTTGGAGAGTAAGGGCGGCGTCTGTAGAATAGCCGGCCAACCACTCACGACTTCACGGCACAATAAAAATGGACCTGATAAGCCGCATCAGCGAGAACTTTTCCGAAAGCGCGCACCTCAAACTGCAAAGCATGGATGCGCTGGCGGGTCCCATAGCGGCGGCGGCGGAGCGCATGGTGCAGTGCTTCAAGCGCGACGGCAAGATTCTGGCCTGCGGTAACGGCGGCTCGGCGGCAGATGCGCAACACTTTTCCGCCGAACTGCTCAACCGCTTCGAGATGGAACGGCCGGGACTTGCCGCAATTGCGCTGACGACGGACACATCGACACTGACCTCGATCGCCAATGATTATGATTTTGAACAGGTGTTCTCAAAACAGGTGCGCGCACTGGGCCACGCCGAGGATTTGCTGCTGGCAATCTCAACCAGCGGCAATTCGCGCAACGTGATTGCCGCGATCCAGGCGGC
The DNA here is from genome assembly GCA_919902235.1 of Burkholderiales bacterium. Lineage (GTDB taxonomy): Bacteria > Pseudomonadota > Gammaproteobacteria > Burkholderiales > SG8-41 > CAKKQX01. The sequence continues at coordinate 1,955 of CAKKQX010000047.1, read as the reverse complement.
GCACGAATGCCAGATGGGCGTGATCGCGCTTACGGGCAAAAACGGCGGCAAAATGGGCGAAATGCTGACGCCAAACGATGTCCACATCTGCGTTCCCGCAACCAGCACGGCGCGCATACAGGAAGTGCACCTGCTCAGCCTGCACTGCCTGTGCGACGCGATTGATTGTCTTTTACTGGGAGTCGAATAAATGCGTCATATCATTGTTTTGCTGGCATTTGGCGCGCTGCCGCTGTTGCACGGCTGCGCAGCGGTCGTGGTCGGCGGAGCCGCCGCCACCGGCGTGATAGTTGCCGAGGATCGCCGCACCGTCGGCACCATCACCGAGGACCAGGGCATAGAATTGAAGGCGGCCAACCGCATCAGCGGAAAATACCGCGACGCCCACATCAACGTCACCAGCTATAACCGCATGCTGCTGCTGACCGGGGAAGCTCCCGATGCGAATGCGAAGAGCGAAATCGAGAAAATCGCGCGCACCGTGGAGAACGTGCGCGGCATCTACAACGAGCTTCAGGTGGCCGGCAACAGTTCGCTGTCGTCGCGTGCCAACGACTCCTACCTCACCTCCAAGGTCAAGGCACGCTTCCTCGACGCCCGGAAATTCAATGCAGTCCACGTCAAGGTCGTTACCGAGGCCAACACCGTATATCTGCTGGGCCTGGTGAAGCGCCAGGAAGCCGGCGATGCAACCGACCTCGCGCGCACCACCGGCGGCGTGCAGCGCGTCGTGCGCGTGTTCGAGTATCTGGACTAAGGCCGCGAACCGGGAATGGCCGGCAGCTGAACAGGAGGAACCGGCGCGGCCCGCCCTCCGGTCCTTCCTGTCCTTATCTCGGAAATTTTCAGATACCGCGCATCATCAATCCCGCACACTGCAGTTTCCCGCAGAGTTCTTTCGCGGCAGCAGGTTAAGGTCCGGCGTCGCGTTGTGCGGCACCCGCACTGCGGTTACACTGCGACGCAAACGCCATGCACTCCACCCCCGCCTTCGAAGCCAAGATCTGCCCGCCGCAGGAGCTGGCCGCGCGCATCGCGCGGCTGGCGCGGCCGCTGGTGTTCACCAACGGCGTCTTCGACATCCTGCACCGCGGCCATGTCACTTATCTCGCACAGGCGCGCGCGCTGGGTGCCAGCCTCGTCGTCGCCGTCAATTCCGACGCTTCGGTCAAGCGCCTCAACAAGGGCGGCAACCGTCCTCTCAATGCGCTCGCCGACCGGCTGGCGCTGATTGCCGCCCTGGAAGCGACCAGCCTGGCGACGTGGTTCGAAGAAGACACGCCGCTCAATCTGATCCTGGCGGTGAAGCCCGAGGTGCTGGTGAAAGGCGGCGACTGGAAACCCGAAACGATGGCAGGCGCGGCGGAAGTAAAAAGCTGGGGCGGCAGCGTGCACTCGATTCCATTCGCGCATCAGCGCTCGACCACCGCGCTCATCGGAAGAATCCGCGGAAGTTGAGCACGCTGATGCAGGCCCGCGGCCGGCTGGCGCCAAACCGCTGCGCACGATTCTGAAAAAACATTCCAAGGCGGCGAAGCCTTTCGGCGTGTGGCCGTTCGCTTTCTTTGCCCTTCCGGCCATCCGCGGCTCAGGCGGCAATTTTTATTGCTAACATATTGTTTATAAACAGATTATTATAATATGGCGCTACACATGCAGCGTGGAAGAACCATCAATCCTCAAGGTATTTCCGCAGCCGCTCGACCGGATACTCATAGCCGACAGCACTAAAGGGAATGCGGTTCAGTCGGTGGTGGAGCTGGACCAAGTCAACGTGGATCAGGCCGCCGTCGTCTTCCACATGCAACCCGATATGAAACCGGATGTCGTTCATCGAACCCAGCACACTGCGGTTGCTGGAACGCGTGAAGCGAATCACGCGGCAAGCCTCCAGCAGCCGTTCGATCTGCGTTTGGGGAAACTCGTCCCACAACAGCGCCTTGAACAGGCGCTGG
>CAKKQX010000046.1 GCA_919902235.1 Burkholderiales bacterium | reverse complement strand
AACGGCGTAATACTACAGGCGGAACGGCCCGCATACAAAACATGGGTTCAGGGGGCCGTGAGGAGAGCTGTGCGCGCGACGGTGCACGAAGCAGCCGAACTGTCAGTCGACTAAAATCACCGGCCCCGCTTCGGCGTCGACAGCCTACTTCAGCGCCCGGCAGTTGCCAAACTCGCAGCGAACGCTCATGGCATCACCGCTGGCGCAGGGGATGCTGTAGTTCTCGAAGCCGGGACCGGTGGCGGTGAGCGCGGCGGCGGGTGAAGTGTGGCACTGTTCATTTTTTGCGAGGCGCTCGGCCTCAGCCGTGAATTTGCCGGTCGGCGGTGGCGGCGGAAGTTCCGGCTCGACCTTTCTGTTCATATCGCTGCCGGGGCCGCGCTCGACGTAAGCTGCCGCAGATGGAGCGACCGCCGGTATCGGCGCGGCCTGTCTGGTAAGGTCAGGGTCACGCTCAAGGCTCACGGAATGCATTGCCGGGTATTTCCAGTAAGCGCCAGTGGCAAGATCGGTGATTCCGAGGTCGAACAGAAACACGCTTGCCACGCCGCCACCGGATGCGCTGCTCACGATGCGCGACGTTTTGCTGAGATAGCCGGGCGCCGCGCAACTGACGACGATATCGTCCTTGTCTTTTGAAACCGTAATGGAGCTTGACGAACCGCCGACGGTGCCCAGCTCGCCATCGTCAACTCGGGTGAGCGTGCACCTGGCTTCGCGCGGGTAAACGTTGAACGACAATAGCTGCGTCGTTCCGTCCATCATGGTTGCGCAGCCTGTGAGCAGTAAGCAAAAACCCATGCGCGCGATCTTCATATTATTTTCCCTCATAACGTAATGATCTTTTCGCCAAGTTTATCCGTGGGACAATTTTGGGACAATCACAGCGAAAACCGGCAATAAGTCGCAACAACAGAAAGCGGGGTAACTGCTTGATCTGCTATAATAAGCAATCAAATGCAACAACTGGCAATCACTGTTTATCCGCTCTTAAAATCCCTCGGGCCTAAAAAGCCCATACCGGTTCGATTCCGGTTCCGGGCACCAGTATCAACATACGCCGAGCGCAAGGTCGGCAGACTTGGTAAATTGATCGTCAGGCCACTACGGAAGATTCAATGTGATCGTTTTTGAGCTGAGCTGCGAAAATCATCATCACTTCGAAGGCTGGTTTGCCTCAAGCGATGATTTCGAGCGCCAACTTGGCGAAAAACTGCTGATTTGCCCGATGTGCGGCAACGGCATCATCACGCGCCTGCCGCACGCATCCCATGTCAATACCGGGAGCGGCGAGCGCGCCGAAAGCGCGCGGCGCTCGCGCACGGCAGCATTGCAACAGTACGCCAATCTCGATGGTGAAGCGCTGTCCAAACTGATCAACCACGTCATAGAAAACACGGACGATGTGGGGGCGGCGTTTCCCGAAGAAGCACGCAAGATTCATTATCAGGAATCACCGGAGCGCCATATCCGCGGCACGGCGTCCACCAGGGAAGTGGAAGCCCTGAAGGAAGAGGGCATCGAAGTCGTTGCCCTGCCCATCCCGCCGCACCTTACGGGTAAAACCCACTGATTTTGTCCGTGGCGGCGTGACGCACCGGCGCCGCGTCCCGGCCGGGTCAGCCGGTTTTTCGCGGGCTGGACGCGGCGTATCATTGTTTCTTGGGCGCCTGCAGATTGGACCGGGATCTTGCTTGATCCACATCAAATCCGGCAGGTCGCAGTATGATAGTTTGTAAAAACACAGGCATCCGATATTCCAATGGAGGCAACATGTTCAAACATATTCTGCTACCTACCGACGGTTCGAAGCTTTCCGACAAGGCGGTCAAGAGCGGCATCGCATTCGCCAAATCGATCAAGGCGAGAGTGACCAGCATTCATGTCGTTCCCGAATTCGGCATGATGATGGACGAAGGTTTCGTGGCACCGATGAGCGCCGAACTCAAGCAGCGCTACGAAAAGGAATCCAGGGAGAACGCGCAGAAGATACTGGACAAGGTGGCCAGGCTCGCCGGCGCCGCTGGCGTTGGGCATGACGCAGTCATCGTCAACAGCGATGTACCCTATCAGCAGATCATCGATACCGCCACAAAGCGCAAGTGCGATCTGATCCTGATGGCGTCGCACGGGCGCAGGGGGTTGTCGAGCCTGCTGCTGGGCAGCGAGACGGCCAAGGTGCTGACGCATTCCAAGGTACCGGTCCTGGTCGTGCGCTGAAAGCGGTGCACCGCAACCCGGCAAATCCGCTCCGGGCAACGGCATGAGCGGTACGCCAGCCGCTTCCCTGATCAGCGCGGCCGTGGCGTTCGTGGAACGCTATCCGCCGTTCGACGCCATGGAACGCGACGTGTTGCGGTTCATGGCCAAGCGCCTGAGCCTCGGTTATTACCCGAAGGACAGCGTAATCCTGTCGCCAACCGCCGGCGAGCCGCAGATGTTTTATATTATTCAGCGCGGTCTGGTTCATCTGGCGCAAGCCGACGACTATGATATGTCGGGCGGCGCGGTAATGACGCTGGGACCCGGAGAGTGTTTTTCGGTGGAGGCGCTGCTGGAAAAGCGCGCGGTCGGCTCCCCCTACATCGCCGCGGCGGACACTTTCTGTCATCAGCTGCCGGCAGCGGATTTCCATGCAATATTGCACCGCAGCCCGCGTTTCCAGGATTTTTGCACGCGCTATCTGAGCAGCCTGCTGCACGAATCGCGACGCCTGCTGAAAATGCATTTTTCAAGCAATACCAGCGAGCAGCAGGCCATGAACTGTGCGCTGCGTACGCTGGTGTCGAGCCCGGTTGTGAGTTGCGCGCCGCAAACGCAGGTTGGCGCCGCGTTGCGCAGCATGCAGAAGGAAAGAGTGGGTTCCGTTGTTGTTGTATCGCAGCAAGGCGGACTGGCCGGAATCCTGACGCGCCGCGACGTGCTCGATCGCGTGGTTCTGGCGCACTGCGATCTGGCGCAGCCTATCGCGTCCATAATGACCCCGGCTCCGGTTGCGTTGTCGGCAGAAGCCAGCGCCTATGAGGCGGTGCTGGCCATGGCGCAGCACGGCATACGGCATATCCCGGTGCTGGACGAGGGCCGGCTGATCGGCGTCGTCACCGAGCGCGATTTGTTCGCGCTGCAGCGGGTGAGCATGCGCCAGATCAACCGCACCATCACCACCGCCGACAGTCCGCAGGCATTACAGCAGGCGGCGCGTGATATCCGGCAGCTTGCGCACAATCTGCTGGCGCACGGCGTTGCCGCCGAGCAGCTTACGCTGATCATATCCACCCTCAACGACACGCTGACCCAGCGCATCATCGAACTCGAAAAGGCGCGGCACACGCTGGATGGCATAGATTGGTGCTGGCTCGCTTTCGGCAGCGAGGGGCGGTTTGAGCAGACGATCAGCACGGACCAGGATAATGGATTGATTTTTAAGGATAATTCAAATTATTCGAGCGACCGGGCGCGCGACCGGCTGCTGCCGTTTGCCCAGGCGGTGAATCGCATGCTGGATGCCTGCGGTTTCCCGCTATGCCGCGGCAACATCATGGCGGGTAATCCGCTATGGTGTCTGAGTCTCATGGAATGGGAAGCGCGCTTCGCCAGCTGGGCCGCCGATACCGATCCCCGGGCCCTGCTCAACGCCGTCATTTTTTTTGATTTCAGGGCATTGAGCGGCGAAGGGAAGCTGACGACGGTGTTGCGGGAGAAATTATTCAGGCTGACCGCGGGTAATGCGCGTTTCCTGCGGCAGTTGGCGCAGTACGCGCTCGAGAGCAGGCCGCCGCTCGGCAT
>CAKKQX010000045.1 GCA_919902235.1 Burkholderiales bacterium | reverse complement strand
TGACCCGGCGCCCCTTGACGTCGTTCACCTCCGTCATTCCGAATACTTCCCCCGGAAAACAGAACCACAGGATCACCTCGCGGCCGTTCGGCGCGAGTCGGAAAAACTTCAGTCTTCCCGCAAGCAGGAAATACACGCTATCGCCGCGGTCGCCCAGGCGGAACACAAATTCCCCCTTGCGAAAACTGCTGTGTCTCCCCAGTTTTAGCAGCTTCTCCCGCTCATCAGCGCCGATTTGCCCCAGAAAATCTGCCGTGATCGTCGTCATCTGCATATGAATCATCTCGTCAGTATTGCTGCTGCAGGCGGCATCACGCTGCAGATGCCGATATGCGCGGTTTGTCGTCCAGGAGACAGAATGTCATGCCGGGGGAGGATTTAATGGCAGATGAAAGTACAGGGCATGACAATCGATTACATCCGGTACGTGTAATGGCACCGGAGGCCGATCTCCTGCTTGTGTTGTTGAGCAGGATTATGGCACCCGACTGATATCGCTGTCAGGATCGGTCCGCTGAATGTTGCGGCGATGCAATGCATGCAGGCAGTTTGATGGGGCAAGCTGGGGATGGGGGCGCAAAATGAAGTTTGAAGACCGGATTCAGGAACATGAAGTGCGCGCGCAGGCCGCCAGGGCGATGGGCGGCGAAGACAAGCTGGCCAGGCGCCGCCAGCCGGGAATCCTGAATGTGCGGGAACGCATTGATTATTTTCTCGATTTGGGATCATTTCGCGAAGTGGGCTTGTTCGGTGTTTCCTATATTCCCGAGATGCGGGAGTCGACGCCGTGCGACGGCAAAGTGACGGGATTCGGCAAGGTCGAAGGCAGGCGCGTGGGCGTGGTGGGTTACGACTTCACGGTCAAGGCTTCCTCGTCGAGCTACACCAACAACCGCAAGATGGCACATATCAAGGACACCGGCGGCCGGCGCGGCTTTCCGGTGGCCTTCCTCTGCGAATCGACTGGCGTGCGCATGCCCGACATCATGGGCGAAGGCATGGGGATGAACGTCGAAAACAACCGCTTTCTGCGCACGCGCGAGGCGCCATGGGTCGCCGCCGTGCTCGGCAACGCCTTCGGGTCGGCGGCGTGGCATGCGTGCTGTTCGGATTTCTGCGTCATGCGCAAAGGCGCGGTGATGGCCGTGGCGAGCCCGCGCGTGGTGTCGATGGCGCTGGGCCGCGAGGTCAGCCCGGAAGAACTCGGCGGCTGGCAGGTGCTGGTCGAACATTCGGGTTTCGCCGATCTGGTGGTCGACAATGACCAGCAGGCGCTGGACGCGATCAGGCGCTTTCTCGGCTATCTGCCGACCAACAACCGCCAGCCGCCCCCGATCGCCGCGGTGCCCGCCGGCTCCGATGAGCCGGTGAAGGATATCCTGAAGCTGATTCCCGATTCGGCAGCGCAGGTGTATGACGTGCGCAAGGTGATCGGGGCGATTACGGATCTAGACAGCTTTTTTGAACTCAAGGAGCGCTACGGGCGCAGCATCACCACGGCGCTCGCCAGGATAGACGGCCGTTCCGTCGGCGTCATCGCGAACAATCCGCTGTTCAAGGGCGGCGCGATGGATGCTGATGCCTGCAGCAAGGCGGCTGATTTCATCGTGCTGTGCGATTCCTACAACGTCCCGCTGGTGTTCCTGCAGGACCAGCCGGGCTTTCTCATCGGTCCCGAGGCGGAAAAACGCGGGGTCATCGGCAAAGTCATCAACTGGATGAACGCGTTGCTGCAGGTCACGGTGCCGAAAATCAGTATCATCCTGCGCAAAAGTTACGGGCGCGGCTTCATCAATATGGGGGGCGCCGGCATCGCCGACGAGATTGCGGCGTGGTGGACGGCCGAGGTGAGTTTCATGAACCCGCGCACGGCGGTGACGGTGGTGCACGGCATCCGGGAGGAGGACGATCCCGCGCGGTTCGGGAAACTGCTGGCGGAGATGACGCACAATGCTTCGGCTTATGACTTGGGCGCGGTGTTCGGCGTGAAGGAAGTGCTGGATCCGCGGGAGACGCGCGAGTACTTGAAGGAAATGCTGGATGTGCACACGCTGCGGCTTTCGGGCGGCGTGGGGCAGCACCGGCTGGCCAACTGGCCGACGAGCTACT
>CAKKQX010000044.1 GCA_919902235.1 Burkholderiales bacterium | reverse complement strand
GAGCGCTGGTTCATTTTCCACCAGACTTTTTCGTGGATCGCTTCCGTGTCGCGCGGATCCATGTCTTTGACGACCGGCAGAAATTCCCTGTTGAGCGCGGTTACGATTGAAAACGGCAGGTAGGCGCCGCCGGTCAAGCCATAACCTTTGATGCCGTCGTCGGTTTCGACCTCGCAAAATACGATTTTGCGCCGGAGCGGGTTCTTGAGCAGCGGAACCCGGGCATCGATCTGGTGTATGGCGGCTTTGATCGCCTTGATTTTCATTTCATCTCCGCTTTGGTGAGGGTGGTGAGAATAAACGGGGTGTTGCGAAGGCACCCGATAATCGTACGCCGCAGGAATGCGTAAATAATTCTTTTAATTAATTTTATTTCCTGCGGCGTGATCCGCTACTTCCCGGTGACGCCTTCGAGCTGGAACGGTTTGCCGTTGACTTCGATGTGGCTGTGCAACGGCACCTGCTGGGTGATCAGGCCTTCGGCAAAACAGCCGGCCTTGGCATTCTTAATGAGGTGCGCCAGCTTGTCCGCCGGCTCGTCGCTCTCGACTTTGAGATACGTGCTGACGCCTTCCCAGCGGTTGAACACCGTGCCTTTGAGCACCGAGCCGCCGAGATGCTTGCGCAGGACGACGCGGCAATTCGCGCCGTTGACCTGCATTTTCATCATGTGCGCGTACCGCGCAACCTGGGTGAGTAGTCAGAAGCCGATCGACATCGCGAGATAACCCATCGGCGACGGGTATTTGTCGGTGCCGCCGATGCGCGCCGGCTCGTCGCAGAACACTTCGAACTTGCCGACGCTGCCGCGCTTGAGCTGCATCTCGCCCGAGATGACCTCGGTGTGCGCATCATTTTCGTTGGTGATGCCGGCCGCGGGGAGTTCGGGTTTGTCGATCACCCGCTCACCGGGTTTTGCGGACAGGTCATCGTTGCCCAGGGGTTTTTCCATCATGCCTCCTCCATGTGTGACGGCGCAATGCCGTGCGTTGCAAAAAACCGGGGAATGGCCGCATGTTACACCACCCGCGCCCGTCGTTGCGGTCCGGAGCGCGCGCGGGCATGCGGATGAGCCTGAATGAAAAACGCCGCGCATGGCGCGGCGTTATCCGGTTGCAGCCTTGCCTTCGGGCGCCGCTGTCTGGCGCCCGCGCCGGAAAACTGCCCGCGCACTACAGCGGCTTGATGCCGGCTGCCTTCACGATGCGCGCGTAGTCCTTCATTTCTTCGCGCACGAATTTTGCGAACTGCGCCGGCGTCATCTTCATTGTATCGTTGCCGAGACCGACCAGTTTTGCGCGCATCTCCGGGTTTTCGCCGGCGCGAACGATATCGGCGGCAACCTTGTTGATGATCGCGGCGGGCACGCCCGTCGGCGCCCAGACACCAAACCAAAGCGAAAACTCGAAACCGGGCACGCCCGATTCCGCAATCGTCGGCACATTCGGCAGCGACGGGTTGCGTTTGGCCGTGCTGACCGCGAGCGCGCGCAACTTGCCCGACTGGATGTGCGACAGCCCCGCTGAAATCGGCGACAGGTAGAAATCGACGCGGCCGGCAATCACATCGATCAGAACCTCCCCCGAGCCCTTATACGTAACGTGCGTCATGTCGATGGCGGCGGCCAGTTTCAATTTCTCGAGACCGAAGTGTGTCCCGCTGCCGACACCCGCCGAGGCGAAATTGATCGAACCGGGTTTGGCCTTGGCCCGCGCGATCAGGTCGGCGGTCGACTTGAAGGCAGAGCTTGGGTTGGTGACGAGCACCAGGGGCTGCTCCACCAGCGGCGCAACGTCGACAAAATCCTTCAATGTGTCGTAGGGCAGTTGGGAGTAAAGAGAGGGATTGACTGCGTGGCCCGACGAATGAATCAGGAAGGTGTAGCCGTCGGCCGCTGCCTTGGCAGCGATCGCGCCCGCGATCGATCCGCCCGCGCCGCCGCGGTTGTCCGCCAGCACGGTCTGCCCCCAGTACTCGCTCAGTTTCTGGGTATACAGACGCCCGACGATGTCGGTGGAACTGCCCGGCGGGAACGCGAGGATCATGCGCACCGGCTTCGTCGGATAATTCTGTGCCAGCGCCGGCACACCAGCCGTTGCGAGCATGACAACGAATGCTTTGATTACAAGGTTCATTATTTCCCCCCTCCCATGGATACGCAGGCACTCTTTTCGGTCCGGACGGGTATCGCAATGCACAACTTACGGCCCAGGCTGAATGACGCGCTTAAGATACCATGCTCCCCGGTCCCTGGCACCTGCCAGGCGGTGTGGCGGTGCCGATGACAATGTCGCAAAAGTAAGTTCTGATTAAACAAACAAAAACGCCGCGCATTGTGCGCGGCGTTTGTGCAGATGAAGGCAGTCGGTTTTGTTATTTTGATTTGGCGCCCGATACTTTGACCAGTTCGCTGATGCGCTTGGTCTCGTCGCGCCGCCATGCGTCGAGGACCTTGCGGTCGCCGGCAACGACTTCGATGCCCAGGCTTTTCAGCCGTTCGGCGAACGCGGGCTCCCTGGCGGCTTTCACGATCTCGGTGCTGACCTGGTTCATGATAGCGACCGGCGTGCCGGTGGGGGCCACGATGCTGTACCAGCCGTACATCGCGTAGCCGGGCACCGCTTCGGCAATCGACGGCACGTCGGGAAGCAGCGGCGCGCGCTTCGGCGGGGTCACGCCCAGGGCGCGCAACCTGCCGCCCTGGATGTGCGGCAGCGCGGCGGGAAGCACGGCGTAGGTAAGCTGGACCTCGTTGGCAATCGCATCGATGATGGACTGTGGCACGCCCTTGTAGGGTACGTGCAGCATGTTGGTGCCGGTGAGTTGGGTAAACAACACGCCGGAGAGATGCTCGGAGGCGCCGGTGCCTGCGGAACCATAGCGCAGCTTGCCGGGCGATTTTTTCGCAAGATCTATCAGTTCCTTGAGCGATTTGGCCGGGAGCATCGGGTTCGCCAGGAGAATGAACGGCACCGTGCCGATCAGTGCGATCGACTGGAAATCCCTGCCGAGGTCGAATTTGAGATCGGGCAAGACTTGCGATGCAACGAACAGTTGCGAAGTCAGCATCATCCAGGTGTAGCCGTCGGGGTTGGCCTGCAGCGTCAGATCGGCGCTGATGGCGCCCGCCGCGCCGGAGCGTGAATCAACGACGATGCGCTGGTTCCAGGACTGGTACAGCCGGTCAGCCACCAGCCGCGCAATAATATCGGGGCCCGATCCCGGCGCGCTGCCGATGATGAGCCGTATCGGTTTCGCCGGGTAAGCAGGCTGCGCGGCGTGCGTTGCGGGCATCGCCAACACTGCCGGGATGGCGATTGCGGCGAACAGTTTTAAGGCATGCATCTGGATTCTCCCCCTTGGTTTGTTTTTGAGTAATCTTCCAACCGCTGGCCATCTATCATGCGCACGGAGAAAGCGTTTGTCCATACGGGCATTACTGGCCCTTCACGAATTCACGACAGCGAATTGGTGCCATTCTCACCTTATGCCTGGGGGCGGGGATTGAGCGTTCCGGCTGTCATCCATGATGAAACGCTCAATAACGCGATCCGCAGGCCGCGCCGAAGTCGGTTGCTTTGTCGTGAATCCAAAAACACCGCGCACGGGCACCGCTTTGCGGCGGGTTTCATGGCGCACGTTATTGGCAGCGCGCGCCTTCGCCGGTCCGGGTATGAGGTTGAATGGCTTGACTGCCGACTATCGCCATTTTGCCCTCGCTGTTCAAACTGTTGGCGGTGGTGTTGAGCGGATTCGCATTCACCCGCGTGTCTGCCTGGGTGAACTGCACGCCGACGAATCCTCCTGTTAAACGCCCATGATGGTTTCTGTGTCGGTCAGCAGCGACATTCCAAGTGCCTGAAAAATCGGATTTCTTTGTCCAGTCTGAGAAAAATGTCGGTGAAGGGCAACACCATCGCACCAAGGTAAAAGTATAACTATTTGAATTTATGTATTAAAAAATAATGGCATGGGGCTTGCTCTTAAGGAACGGGACTGCATTGAGCAGCCGAAATACGAAAAGGAGATATTGCATGAAAATGAAAGCGAAATTGATGTCTGGTCTGGTCGCGTCGATGATCATCGGCGCCAGTGGAATGAGTTTGAGTACTGCGGCGACCGCTGCACAAGCAGGGGTAGGCGTGGGCGTGGGTGCCGGCGCAGCGGTTCAGGGCCCGGGCTCCACATCTGTGGGTGTGGGCGCCCAGGGTGGCGCGAGCGGCGCTGCGGGACTGGATCGTTCTTCACAGCAGATGAGCACCCAGGGAACCGCCAATTCAAACGCACAGGGCAGGGCGGGCGCCACTACCGGACTGGAACGCGCCCAGCAACGGATGAATCCCCAGGGCCTGGATCACGCTAAAAGCCTGGAAGCCGAAGGCGAGGCAGGCGTTTCCGCCAAAGCCAAAGCCAAAGGCAAGGCGAAGTAACAGTCCGAGTCCGCCGGCTTATTGACGCTGTCGTGGAACAGCGGAAGCCAGGCGGATAAAGCGATTTCTTCGGTGTGGTGGTTTTTCCGTTTTCCCGGCGTCAGTGCAATCGTTCGAACACCGCGGCGATGCCCTGGCCGCCGCCGATGCACATGGTGACCAGCGCGTAACGGCCGCCGGTGCGCTGCAATTCATACAGTGCCTTCACCGTGAGCACCGCGCCGGTGGCGCCTATCGGATGTCCCAGGCCGACCGCGCCGCCGTTGGGGTTGGTTTTCTTCGAATCGAATTTGAGATCGCAGGAGACGGCGAGCGCCTGCACCGCGAATGCCTCGTTCGATTCGATCACGTCCATGTCCTCGACCTTGAGGCCGGCTTTGCGTAATGCATTGGTGACTGCCGGCACCGGGCCTATGCCCATGATCCTGGGATCGACGCCCGCCAGACCGTAGGACACCAGACGCGCCATGGGTTTGAGTCCTGCCTTGAGCGCCGCGCTTTTTTCCATCATTACGATGGCCGCTGCGCCGTCGTTGATACCGGAGGCGTTGCCTGCGGTGACCGAACCGCCCTCTTTCTTGAACACGGCGCGCAGCTTGGCGAGACCTTCCAGGGTGACGTCGGCGCGCGGATGCTCGTCCTTGTCGAACACCACCATGCCTTTGCGCGTCTTCATTTCGATCGGCAGGATCTGGTCCTTGAAGTAGCCCTTGTCGATGGCGTTGAGCGCGCGGCGATGGCTTTCCACCGAGAATTCGTCCTGCTGCTCGCGCGTGATTTTCCATCTTTCGGCGATGTTTTCCGCGGTAATCCCCATGTGCACGGCATCGAAGGGATCGGTGAGCGCGCCCACCATCATGTCGATCACGCCGCCGTCGTTCATGCGCTGGCCCCAGCGCAGCGTCGGCATGATATAGCCGCCGCGGCTCATCGATTCGGCGCCGCCGCCCAGCGTCACCTCGGCATCGCCCAACTGGATGGCCTGCGCCGCGCTGACGATGGCCTGCAGGCCGCTGCCGCACAGGCGGTTGACGGTAAGCGCGGTGGTTTCCTGCGGCAGCCCGCCCTTC
>CAKKQX010000043.1:10767-13429 GCA_919902235.1 Burkholderiales bacterium | reverse complement strand
GAGTCGTTGACGTTGATCGCCGGAAACGGCAGCCGCCCTTCCTTCTGCATCTGATAGAGCCGGTGCACGCCGGTGGTGGTCTCTTCGGTCACGCCCTGGATATTGGCCTGCACCTTCGAATAAAAGCCGGGCTTTTCCTTCAGCGTTCTGCGCATGGCCGCGAACAGCACGCGCTCTTCCTCGTTGCTGCCCTCCGGCGGCTGCGTGCCGTTTTTTTCGTGCTGCGCGCCGAGGATTACCAGCAGCGTGGCGTCGCCGCCGTCGTCGAGGATCATGTTGGGCGTGCCACCGTCTTGCCACTCAAGGATGCGGTGGGTGTACTCCCAGTAATCCTCCAGCGACTCGCCCTTGTAGGCGAACACGGGAATGCCGGCGGCAGCGATGGCGGCAGCGGCATGGTCCTGGGTCGAAAAAATATTGCACGAGGCCCAGCGGATATCCGCGCCCAGCGCGACCAGGGTCTCGATCAGCACCGCGGTTTGTATGGTCATGTGCAGCGATCCCGCGATGCGCGCGCCCTTCAACGGTTGCTTGCCTTTGTATTCGTCGCGTAGCGCCATCAGGCCGGGCATCTCGGTCTCGGCGATGGCGATTTCCTTGCGGCCGAAGTCGGCCAGCTTGATGTCGGCGACCTTGTAGTCGGCGGTCTTGGATGCAATGACTGCAGCGTTCATGGACTAAGCTCCTGAATAATCACGGGGCGCCGTTCCATAGATATGGGTGTTTTTCCGAGCCTGGCCAGGTATTCCCGGTCGCAGCGCCCCTCGGAACAGGGACCCCAAACATATCTGCAATAGCAAAGCGCCCGCATCGTTTCCAATGCGAGCGCCGTTTTAACTTGCTGAGCCTGGCCGGGCAAGCCGGTCGCAACGCTCCTCAGCGGGTCGCATTATACATCAACGGCAAGGTGGGGCAGTTCTTCAGTTATTTGCCGTATTCAGCGTGCGTTGGCCGGCGCCTCGATCTGCCATAACTGTGCGCGCCAGCGCAGGGTGATGAGCAGGGTGAACGCCAGGCCTGTCGCGCAATAAAGCGTTGCGGTGAGCGGATAACCGAAGTGGGCGATCAGCGGGCCGGAAATCAACAGTCCGGGCAGATTGCCGTAGATTACCAGCATGCGTATGCCCATGACGCGGCCCCGCAACTGTTCGTCAGAATTGCGCAGCAGCAGCATCGCCGCCATCGGCACCTGGCTCGCGCTTTGCGCGCAACCGGCGAGAAACAGAACCGCCATACCGCCTGCGGGATGCTGGATGTGCGCGAACACGAGCAGCGCCACGTACCAGGCCGCGCAGGCGACGAGTATCGCGAGATTTTAATTCGCGCTCTTTACACGGGGCGTCTAATGGGTGACCCCGTTATGGTTACGTTATGCTGTTACTGGTGTATAGCCAGCGTATAAGGCTGCATCAAAATCAGCCGGCAATGAAATTCCGATTGACTGTAACTTCTCGCCAGTTTTCATTTCTTGTTTCCGAGGTTTGAACGAGACACCCAACAGCAGTTCTCTACGCGGGTGCGTTCTGCCACCAGGAGTTCATGCTAGTTCACTTTCAGCCCGATCGTCTGCACGACCTTGCCCCATTTCGCGATTTCGCCGGCATACAGTTTGGCGAACTCTTCCTGCGAGTTTCCGGCGGCATCCAGACCCTGGCCGAGCAGCAGTTTGCTCGCCGCCGGCTCGGTCAGCATGCGGGTGACGGCCTGCTGGATCCTGACCGCGATCTGCCTGTCGGTGCCGCCCGGCAGAAACAGCGCGTACCAGTTTTCGACGCCGAAGCCGGGCACGCCCGATTCGGCGATCGTGGGGTATTCGGGCAGCGCCGGCGTGCGCTTGGGACCGACGACGGCGATCGCGCGCAGTTTGCCGGCGGTGAACATCGGCCGCGTCGAGATCACGCTCGCGACAGTGAGCGCGATGCGCCCGGCGACCACGTCGGTGACGCTCGGTGCCGTGCCCTTGTAGGGCACATGGGTCATCTTGAGCCCGGTCATCTGCATGAAAAGCTCCATGGTCAGATGCTGCGCCGAGCCCTGGCCCGAGGACGAGAAGAACAGTTCGCCCGGCCGCGCCTTGGCGAAGGCGATCAGCTCCTTGACGTTTTTCACGGGAAGGGACGGATGCACCACCATTACGCCGGGGGAGACAACTGCCATCGTCACCGGCAGCAGATCCTTGAGGGGATCGTAAGCGAGCTTCATGATGCTCGGCGTGATGGCGATCCCGGCCGAGGTCATGAGCATGGTGTAGCCGTCGGGGGCCGCGCGCGCCACGACTTCGGCGGCGATCGATCCACCGGCGCCGGGACGGTTGTCGGCCACCACGGGCTGGCCCCACGCTTCACTCAACTTCTGCGCGATGAAGCGGCCGGTGGTATCGACGCCCCGCCCGGTGCCAGCGCGATGATCATGCGTACCGGTTTGGCGGGATAGGCCGGCGCTTGCGCGTAGGCGGCGCCTGCTGCGTAACTGCTCGTCGACAGAATCAGTAAGGCCCTGCAGGCGCTTGCGGCAAAGCTATCCATCGTTTCCTCCGGGATGTGTTGTTGTCGGGCGCGTCACAGGAAGTATACAAGCCGTCTGCCATTCAACGAGTCCGGGGGTGGTTCGCGCACGGACGCCGGTACGCCTGGGCTTGCGGCAGTTGCGGATTGCCGCGCGA
>CAKKQX010000043.1:0-10667 GCA_919902235.1 Burkholderiales bacterium | reverse complement strand
TCGCGCACGGACGCCGGTACGCCTGGGCTTGCGGCAGTTGCGGATTGCCGCGCGAGATTGCCGCGCGACACGGCGGCCCGCGTGCGGGTCTTGAATGCGAGGCGGGCAGATCGGCCGGTCGAGACTCCAAGCCGCTGATTTTATATAATTATTTGATTTTAAAGAATATTTTGTTTTGTTCATGAACGCTGCGAAACTCACTGATCGCGTTCGACACAAACGGACAGTCTGGCGGCTGTTCCGGCTGAAGCGCCATCGACCTGTTTTGCGGCGCTGTCCGATGAGACAGTGCCGCCGTGGCGGCAATGGTGTGCGGATCCGGCTAGGGCTGCACGCGGCTTGCGGTCCAGGCGGTTGCAGCGCCGCCCTTGACGGCACCCTTCATGGTGTCGCCCATCACCCTGCCGCTGTACTCGGCGCCATCGACGGTGAAGGTAATGCGGCCGCCCTTCAGGCGGCCGTTGGCGATCGGCATGTTGATGCCGCCGCCCGTGGACAGCGTGCCGTGCAGCATCTGGAAATTCTGTTCCAGGGTGAGCACGCCCTGGGGCAGGCGCCAGGTGCCCGCCGCCTTGGCCGGCACGACATACAGCAAGATCGAGCACCATGCCATGCAGTCGCCTTCCACTTTTTCGGTGCGGTCGGCGGTCCAGCCTTCGATTTCATAGGTGTTCGAGACGATACGCGTGCCCGGTCTCAGGTCGAGAAACTTTGGCGTCAGTTTGCGCAGATTCTCTGGCAGCAGGAACAGCGCGAGCACCGTGGCCTGCGAAATGTCCGCTTCGTACATATCGCCCTGCACGAACCGGGCCTTGTCGGCCACGCCCGCCTTGGCAGCGGTACGTTTGGACAACTCGACCATGTCGGGGTTGTACTCCACGCCCAGCGCGCGCGCGCCGCGCCTGGCGGCGGCAATGATGTTGCGGCCGTCGCCCGAGCCCAGGTCCATGACGTAGTCCTTGGGCGTGACGCGCGCCATGTCGAGCATTTTATCGACCAGTGTGGACGGCGTGGGCACCCACACCACATCCTTGCCGGCCTGCCCTTCGATCGGTTCAAACGGCCTTGTCGTTTCCTGGGCTGCGGCCGCGCCGGCGGCAGCCAGCAGGCACAGCGCCAGCGCAGCGCGTAATGCACGAAGCAAAAAATTCATTCTGGAGTTTTGCTGCGCATGTAGATCGGTTCAGTTGTGGTCTGCCGGACAGGAAATACGGTTATCCGGGCTGGCATTATATGCTGGACTGCCGACAATGCAGAAGACGCCTGCGCAGGCAGCCCTACCGCGTGTTGGCCGGCGCGTCGCTGCGCCACAAATGAGCACGCCAGCGCAGGGTGATGAACAGGGTGAACGCGAGGCCTGTCGCGCAATAAAGCGTCGCGGTGACTGGATAACCGAAATGGGCGATCAGCGGACCCGAGATCAGCAGGCCGGGCAGGTTGCCGTAGATCGCCAGCATGCGTATGCCCATGACGCGGCCCCGCAACTGTTCGTCAGAATTGCGCAGCAGCATCGCCGCCATCGGCACCTGGCTCGCGCTTTGCGCGCAGCCGGCGAGAAACAGAATTGCAATGCCGCCTGCGGGATGCTGTACGTGCGCAAACACGAAAAGCGCCGCATACCAGGCCGCGCAGGCGACGATGGTGATGCGCGCCGCCTGTATCGCGTGGCCTACCCTGCTCAGTACGATCGAGCTGAACAAGGCGCCGCAGGCTGCGCCGGCGACCATATAGCCCAGCCAGGTCTGATCGGCGCGATAAATTTCCTTGGCAACATAAGGCAGCAATCCGTTAATCAGCGGGAACGCCGTGAGGTTGAGCAAAAAGGCCAGGCACATCACCGCAAGCAGCAAAGGCGTGTTCCACACATAGACCAGCCCCTGCTGCAGATCGCGCCAGGGTGAGGGACGGGTGGACACGTTTGTCGCGTCAGCCTGCCGCGCGCTCCCTGCCTTATAGGTCAGTACCACGCTGAGCGCGTAGAGGCCCGCCACCACCACATAGGCCGGCCCCATGCCCAGCATGGCGACCAGACCCGCGCCGGTGAGGGCGCCCGCGATTCTGGCGGAGTCCTGGGTAGTGCGTTGTATGCCCATCGCGCCCATCAGGTGGTCGGGCGGCATGGTTTCGCCGACCAGGACGGCGCGCATGCCGATATCGGAAGGGCGCACCATGCCCATCAGCGCGGCGATGATCAGCACCAGCATCGGCGTCACCGCGTCCATGAAGGCAAGAATCATCAGGGTGGCCGCCAGCGTGGCGTAGAGTGCGCGCATGCCGCACAGCAGATTGCGGTGACCGATGCGGTCCCCCATCACGCCGAACATCGGCGCGATCAGGGTGCCGATGTGCTGCAGCGACGCAAATACGGTGAGCAGCAGCACCGAGCCGGTTTCCACCAGCACGTACCAGCCAAGGATGAGAGTTTCCATCTCGAAGGCCCAGGAGGTCGCCAGATCGGCGGGCCACTGGAAACGGAAACTGCGGACGCTGAATGGGGCGAGCACCGGGGCCCGCGGGAGCACGCTCAAGACGCGGCACCGTCGCACATCGTCGGTCCTCCCGGTTTATGGCCCGGCGTTGCTGCGTGCGCCAGCCGCCCGCGGGAAACGCATCGGTTCGGAGCCGGGCCGATGCGCTCTGGTTTGCGGCAGGCGCGCTTACTTCGCGTCAGCCTTGAGTGCCGCGGCCTTGTCGGTCGCTTCCCAGGTGAATTCCGGCTCGTCGCGGCCGAAGTGGCCGTGGGCCGCGGTTTTCTCGTAAATCGGCCGCAGCAGGTTGAGCGACTGGATAATGCCCTTGGGGCGCAGATCGAAGTGTTTTTCGACCAGCTTGCCAAGTTTGTCGTCGGAAATCCTGCCGGTGCCGAAGGTATCGACCAGCACGCTCACCGGGCGCGCGACGCCGATGGCGTAAGCCACCTGGAGTTCACACTTGCTGGCAAGCCCTGCGGCGACGATGTTCTTGGCGACGTAGCGCGCGGCGTAGGCGGCCGAGCGATCAACCTTGGACGGATCCTTGCCCGAGAACGCGCCGCCGCCGTGGCGCGAGTAGCCGCCATAGGTGTCGACGATGATCTTGCGCCCGGTGAGCCCGGTGTCACCCTGCGGACCGCCGATGACGAAGCGGCCGGTGGGGTTGATCAGGTACTTGGTTTCGCTGCTGATCATGTTTTTGGGCAGCACCGGCTTTACCACCTGCTCGATGATGGCTTCCGAGAGTTCCTTGTGTCCGACGTCTTCGCGGTGCTGGGTGGAGATGACGACCGTGTCAATGTGGTGCGGCTTGCCGTCGACATAGCGCACCGAGACCTGCGATTTTGCATCCGGCCGCGCCCACGGCAGGCGGCCGTCGTGGCGCAGTTCCGCGTGCCGCTCCATCAGGCGATGCGCGTAGAAAATCGGCATCGGCATCAACTGCGGCGTTTCGTCGCAGGCGTA
Organism: Burkholderiales bacterium; assembly: GCA_919902235.1. Taxonomy (GTDB): domain Bacteria; phylum Pseudomonadota; class Gammaproteobacteria; order Burkholderiales; family SG8-41; genus CAKKQX01. Next base: position 7,230 of record CAKKQX010000043.1, on the reverse strand, counting down.
GCCGAACATGAGTCCCTGGTCGCCCGCGCCCTGGTCGAGATCGAGTCCTCTGCCCTCATCGACGCCCTGCGCGATGTCCGGCGATTGCTGGTCATAGCACACCAGCACGCCGCAGCTCTTATAGTCGAAGCCGATCGAAGAATCGTCGTAGCCGATGCGCTTGATCACGTTGCGCGCGATCCTGGTGTAGTCGATGCGCGCGCTGGTGGTGATCTGGCCCGCCATCACCACCAGCCCGGTATGGGTCAGTGTTTCGGCGGCGACGCGCCCGTTCTTGTCCTGTGTGAGCACGGCGTCGAGCACGGCATCGGAAATGGCGTCCGCGATCTTGTCGGGATGACCTTCGGAAACGGATTCGGAGGTAAACAGGAAGTCACTCATTTTTAATGCTTCTTCAGTCGGAAAAAGGGCCATAGAATAGCAGATTGAGAAAAAACCTGATATTGATTGATTATGGTGATGTTTTTGCGGATGTTGGCGCGGTTGCCGTTGTCCTGGATCCATGCCGCGGGCGCCGCGCTGGGCTGGCTGGTCTACTGGTCGTCGCCGACCTATGCTGCGCGCCTGAAGGAAAATCTTTACCGCAGCGGCGTTTGCGCCGATGCCACGGCCTGCGCTGCGCTGTTGAAGCGGGCGGTTGCCGAAGCCGGCAGAGGCGTGGCCGAACTCATCGCGGTGTGGTTCGGCACGGACGACAAGATCGTCTCGTTAGCCCAATGCGATAACTGGGAAGTGGTTGAAGCAGCGCGCCGCGGCGGGCAAGGCGTTATTTTTCTGACACCCCATATCGGCTGCTTTGAGATTGCGGCGATGTATATCGCGCAGCGCCTGCCGATCACCGTGCTCTACCGGCCGCCCCGGCTGCGCTGGGTCGAGCCACTGATGATCGCCGGCCGCAGCCGCTGGCAAGCGACCGTGGCGCCGGCCAATTTGAGGGGCGTGCGCATGTTCTACAAAACCTTGCAGCGGGGCGGGGCCGTCGGATTGCTGCCGGATCAGGCGCCCGGCGTGGGCGAAGGCGCATGGGCTGACTTTTTCGGCCGGCCGGCGTACACCATGACGCTGGTGGGTCGGCTGCAGAAAGCCACCGGCGCAGCGCTGATCATGACCTTCGCCAAACGTTTGCCGCACGGGCAAGGCTATCAAATCCATTTCGAGCAGATCCAGTTCGAAGCTCTGGACGAGACGGCGCTCAATCGCGCCATTGAAAATGTGGTGCGGCGCTGCCCGGAACAGTATTTATGGAGTTATAACCGCTATAAGGTGCCGGTCGGCGCGGAGGCGCCGCCGGCACCAAGAGAGGAGAGAAGGGAGAGGGGAGAGGAGTGAATCCCAGCTGCGAATTTGTGAACTGCCGGCATCCGGCACCGGAGCATTTATCGCATGCCGCCTCCGGTGGGCGCATTGCCGCCGGTAAAGAAAGCATGGTTGTTGCGATCGTGTTTTTACGCCCCTCGCCCCTCGCCTCTCGCCTCTCGCACGCATGCTGACCCGTCTCGGCCTGGCCCTCATCTGGTTGCTGCATTTTCTGCCGCTCACGCTGCTCGCGCCGGTCGGCCGCGGCTTCGGCATGCTGCTTTATGTCCTGGCGCGCGAGCGCCGGCGCGTGACCCTGATTAATCTCGGCCTGTGCTTTCCGCAGTGGAGCGAAGCCGAGCGCATCAGGACGGCGCGCCGCCATTTTCAGGCTTTCGGCCGCAGCCTGATCGAACACGGCATCCTGTGGTGGTCGTCGCGGGCGCGCGTGCTGCGGCTCATTCGCATCGAAGGCGTGGCGCACTGGCAGGCCGCCGCCGGGCGGCCGGTGATCCTGCTCGCGCCGCATTTTATCGGGCTCGACATGGGCGGCATTCGCCTGGGTGCGGAATATCGCGTGGTATCGGTCTACAGCCAGCAAAAAAACCCGGCATTCGATGCCGTGCTTTACCGCGGCCGCACGCGTTTCGTGATGCCCGACCTGTACTCGCGGCAGGACGGCATACGTCCCGTCGTCAAATCGATGCGCAAGGGCCTGCCTTTTTATTACCTGCCCGATATGGATTTCGGCGAGCGCGACTCGATGTTCGTGCCGTTTTTCGGGGTGCCGGCGGCAACCATCACCGGCCTGGCGCGCATCGCGCAACTGGCAAAAGCCGTGGTGGTGCCGGCTGTCACCTATCAATTGCCGGGTACGGGGGGTTATGTACTGAAGTTCTTTCCGGCGTGGGAAGATTATCCGAGCGCAGACGCCGCAGCCGATGCGCGGCGCATGAATGCGTTTATCGAGGAGCGCGTGCGTGAAATGCCGGAGCAGTATTTCTGGCTGCACAAGCGTTTCAAGACGCGGCCGGCGGGCGAAGAGAAATTCTATTGAACCGCCAAGACGCCAGGACCGCCAGGAATTCGGAAATGAAAGAGCCGGTTCGGATCGGGCCGCTGATGGAAGCGGATGTCGAGCGCGTATCGGCGCTCGCGCGCGAGATCTGGCTCGCGCATTATCCGGGCATCATCAGCCTCGAGCAGATAGAATACATGCTGGCGCAGCGCTACGATCCTGCGCGCATTCGCGCCGAACTTGCGCAGGGCGGTTGCTGGTGGGATGTACTCGTGACCGGCGGCGATATCGTCGGCTTCGCGTCGTATTTCCTGGCGGATGAACCGGGCACGATGAAACTCGACAAGGTTTATGTCCACCCGCAGCACCAGCGCAGGGGGTACGGCAGCCTGCTGATCGGGCATGTGCGCGCGAAGACGGCGCGACGCGGCTGCCGGCGCCTGGAGCTCGCGGTGAACAAGAACAACCGGAACGCCATTGCCGCCTACACCAAGCATGGATTCAAGATCAGGGATGCGATAGTGAAGGATATCGGCGGCGGATTTGTGATGGACGACTACATCATGGTGCGGGAGATCGCTTAAATTGTTTCAGAATCCCGATGCGCAGGCGCGCTGCGCGCTGCTGAAAAGCGTCAAGAACATCGCTGTGGTCGGGCTCTCGCCTAATCCGGCGCGCCCGAGTTACGGCGTGGCGCGCGCCATGCGCGGATTCGGCTTCAACATCATTCCGGTGCATCCCGCGGCGCGCGAAGTGCTGGGCGAGCGCGCTTATCCACAACTGTCCGAGGTGCCGGCGCCCATCGACCTGGTCAATGTTTTCCGCCGCGCCGAATTTATCGACGAGATCGTCGACAGTTGCCTCGCTCTTGGGATAAAAGCGCTTTGGATACAGGAAGGTATCGTCAATGCGCCGGCTGCGTTGCGGGCCGGGGCAGGGGGCGTGACGGTGGTGATGGATCGCTGCATCTACCGTGATTATCGCGATTATTGTCGTTAAATGCGCCTAAAATTCACTAAAATGCATGGATTGGGCAATGACTTCGTGGTTCTGGATGCACTCGCCCAGCCACTGGCGCTCGATACCCGGCAATTGCGTTTTCTCGCCGACCGACATTTCGGCGTCGGCTGCGACCAGATCCTGCAGGTTGAGCCGCCGCGCCAGCCCGACACCGATTTTTATTACCGTATATTCAACGCGGACGGCGGCGAGGTCGAACAGTGCGGCAACGGCGCGCGCTGCTTCGTGCGTTATGTGCGCGATCGCGAACTTACCGCGAAGACCGCGATCCGCGTTGGCACCCTGGGCGGGGTGATCGTGCCCCAACTCGAAGCCGACGGCCAGGTCACGGTCGACATGGGAGTGCCCGTATTCGATCCGCCTAAAATCCCCTTTATGGCACCAGAGCAGGCGCTCACATACATACTGGATGTTGATAAAAAACATTTAGAAATCAATGTGTTATCTATTGGCAACCCACACGTGGTGCAAATCGTTGCCAATGTGGCAAGCGCGCCGGTCACGACCCAGGGTCCGCTGATTGAGGCACATCCACGCTTCCCGCAACGGGTGAATGCCGGCTATATGCAAATCGTGGATCGCGGCCATATCCGCCTGCGTGTTTACGAGCGTGGCGCCGGCGAAACCCTGGCCTGTGGCAGCGGCGCCTGCGCGGCGGCGGTGGCGGGCATCATGCGCGACCTGCTCGATCAGCGCGTGCGCGTGACGACGCGCGGCGGAGACCTCGGTATATCATGGGCGGGCGCCGGCCGGTCCGTGATGATGACCGGTCCGGTGGCGACGGTGTTCGAAGGCGAAATTGAAATCTGAACAACCTGAACAATAATAGGGAGCGGAATGAAACCGGAAGAGGTTGCAGCTTATCTGCAGGAACACCCCGAATTTTTTGAGCAGCAGGCCGACATGATGGCGGAGATTTTTATTCCGCATCCGCACGGCGGGCGCACCATTTCCATCAGCGAGCGCCAGATCCTCACCTTGCGCGAGAAAAGCAAGCAGCTCGAGTCCAAGCTGCGGGAAATCATCCAGTTCGGCGAGGAAAACGACGCCATCGGCGAGAAAATGCACCGCATGGCGCTGGCCCTGCTCGGCGCGCGCGATATCGAGACGGTGCTCAACGCGGTCGGCTTCAACCTGCGCGAGGATTTCGCCGTTCCGCACGCCGTGCTGCGCGTCTGGCGCAGCAACGGTCCCGCCGATCTGCCCGAATTCGCGCCGGTGGGCGCGGCGACGCGTGAATTTGCAGCCGGTCTTGCCAATCCGTACTGCGGCAACCAGGCGATGGCCGAAACGCTGGATCTGTTCGGGGAAGCGGGTCCTCACCTGCGCTCATTTGCCTATGTCGTGCTGCGCGAGCGCGAGGCATTCGGCCTGCTCGCGTTGGCAAGCGAGGATGCACAGCGCTTTTATCCGGAAATGGGCACCGTTCATCTCAAGCGCCTGGGGGAAATGACCAGCGCAGCGTTGTCGGGCTATCTGAACTCTGCATGAAACGGCGTGCTGCGAGGCGCAGGGCGTGAGGCGTGAGGCGACGAAGCCACACTCCGATCCCGCGTCCGGCGCCCGCGCTCAAAATTTGCTCAAGGGCTATCTCGGGCATCTTGCCAACGAACGGCGGCTTGCCACGCACACCTCGCTCAACTACAAGCGCGACATCGAAACGCTGATTGCGCTGACGGGCGGAACGGCGCTCGACACCCTGCAGGTGCATCAGATCCGGCGCTTCGTGGCGCAACTGCATGGGCGCGGGCTGGACGGCAGGTCGCTGGCGCGCATGCTCTCGGCGTGGCGCGGTTTTTTCAAATATCTGGCGCGCGACCACGGTTTTGCGGTGAATCCCTGCATGGGCATACGCGCGCCAAAATCCGCAAAGCGGCTGCCGCACGCGCTGTCACCGGATCAGGCGGGCAGCCTGATGAACATCGGTGGCGATGACGTGCTGGCGGTGCGCGACAAGGCAATTCTGGAGTTGTTTTATTCCTCCGGCTTGCGGCTGTCCGAACTCACCGGACTGGCATTCGACGATGTCAATTTCGACGACGCCACGGTACGCGTCACCGGCAAGGGCGGCAAAACGCGCATCGTGCCGGTGGGCAGCCATGCGCTCGCGGCGATGAAGGCGTGGCTGGCCCGGCGCAGCGGCTTTGCCCGGGCCGGAGAAAACGCCTTGTTCCTGAACCGCAACGGCGGCCGGATTTCCCCGCGCGCGGTGCAGTTGCGGCTCAGCCACTGGGCGGCGAAGCTGGGACTTCCCGGCAAAGTTCATCCGCACATGCTCAGACATTCATTCGCTTCGCATGTATTGCAGTCCAGCGGCGATTTGCGCGCGGTGCAGGAAATGCTGGGTCACGCCAGCATCTCGACCACGCAGATTTATACCCAGCTCGACTTTCAGCACCTCGCCAAGGTTTACGACGCCGCGCATCCGCGGGCCAAGCGTAAGGAGAAGTGAGGGATTTTGGCTGCAGCCGGCCCTGAGGCCTTAACGTTTGCTGCGCTCACGTTAGCCTACGCCGCAACAAGCCGCTACGCGGCGTGTTGTCAGCACCTCGCCAAGGTTTGCGATGCGGCGCATCCGCGGGCGAAAAGAAAAGCTGAAACAGCGTGAGCGCGAGAGGGCGCGAGGCGGAATCCTCCTATCTCACGATTTATCGAACTCCCGACTCACGGCTTTTTCTCAACCTCCGATACCTGCCCGGAGCCGTGAGTTTGTCGAACGGTCGAAGGGAACGCCGATAAAATCAACATCCGAATCGGCAGGTGCGGGAAATGAGCGCAATACATTGTTTTAATTTATATTTTTGTCAGAACGTCAAGCAACGCGATATTCCGTAAGTGGCTGCTCGACACGGTCAAGCGGGCTTCTTACACCGCGCCCGCCCTTGTTCATGACGTGGGTGTAAATCATCGTCGTGGACACGTCAGAGTGCCCCAGCAGTTCCTGCACCGTTCTGATGTCGTAGCCGGCTTCCAGCAAATGGGTTGCGAACGAATGACGAAACGCATGGCAGCTTACCGGCTTGCGCACGTCGGCAAGACGCGTCGCTTCCTTAACGGCCCGTTGCAGGACATCCTCGTCCAGATGATGGCGCCGAATGGCGCCGCTGTGCGGATCGGTCGACAGCTTGCGCGACGGAAAGATGTATTGCCAACCCCACTCCCTGGGGGCGCGAGGATATTTGCGCTCCAGCGCATGCGGCAGATAGACCGCGCCGTAGCCCGCCTCCAGGTCGCGCTGATGCAAAGCGCGCACTTTGTCGAGATGCGCCTTGAGCGGTTCGACCAAAACCGCGGGCAGCATGGTCACGCGGTCTTTCGCGCCTTTGCCGTCGCGCACCAGTATCTGCCCGTAGCCGAAATCGACATCCTTCACGCGCAAGCGCAGGCACTCCATCAGTCTCAGGCCGGCGCCGTATAGCAGGCTTGCCATCAGCCACTTCGTACCCTCCAGTTGCGCAAGAACGGAGTGCGCCTCCGCGAGCGTCAGCACCACGGGCAGTCGCGCCGGCCGTTTGGACCGCTCGAACCCATCCACCCATTCCAGTTCCAGCTCCAGCACCTCCCGATACAGAAATAGAATTGCCGACAGCGCTTGGTTCTGCGTCGAGGCGGCGACGTTGCGCCGCACCGCAAGATGGGTGAGAAACGCGGTCACCTCGGCCTTGCCCATCTCTTTCGGATGACGCTTGCCATGGAACAAGATGAAACGCTTGATCCACTCAATGTAGCTTTGCTCGGTCCGAATGCTGTAATGTTTGCGGCGCAGCACGCCGCGTACCAAGTCGAGGAGCCTGGGCTTGGGCATTGTTTGCTGCATTGGTCGCGATCGGCGGGCAAAATCCATGCGAATCGGGTATTTCCCACGGCATTTAGTGTGCCAAGTAACCTTAACGAGT
>CAKKQX010000042.1 GCA_919902235.1 Burkholderiales bacterium | reverse complement strand
CAGGCCGCAATCGCAGCCGGCGCCGAGGTGACGCTGATTTCAGGACCGACCAGCCTCGCGGCCCCGGCGCAAGCCCGGCGCGTCGACGTCGTCACCGCACGCGCCATGTTCTCTGCAGTGAAAAAGCATGTCGCGGACGCCGACATTTTCATCAGCGTTGCTGCGGTGGCGGATTACCATGCGCTCAACCCGAGCCGGCAGAAGATAAAGAAAACCGACCGCCACCTCAAGCTGGAACTCGCCCCCAACCCCGACATCCTCGCCCATGTCGCCGGGCTGTCGAAACCGCCGTTCTGCGTCGGCTTCGCCGCCGAGAGCGAAAAACTGCACGAATATGCGGAAGCCAAGCGCCGCCGCAAGAAGCTGCCCCTGCTTGCCGCCAATCTTGCGCAGCACGCGATCGGCGCCGACGACAATGAGCTGACCCTGTTCGACGCCGAGGGGGCGCATAAACTGCCCCGCGCTTCCAAACCAGCGCTCGCGCGCCAGCTTATCGCCCATATCGCCAAGCTTTACAAGCCGGCAAGCCGTAAGCGGTAAGCGGTAAGCGGCAAGTCGGAAGTGCTTTATCATTGGCGACTCCCGGTGCATGGTTAACTGCCTGCCGCTTACCAATCACTGCTCACCAATTCATGAAAAAAATAGACGTCAAAATACTCGACGCGCGCCTGCGCGACCAAATGCCGCAATATGCCACGACCGGTTCCGCCGGGCTCGATCTGCGCGCCTGCATAGCTGCGCCGATCACGCTGCAACCGGGACAAGCCGAGCTGGTGCCCGCGGGCATCGCCGTCCATCTCGCTGATCCCGGGCTCGCCGCGGTGGTGCTGCCGCGCTCGGGTCTCGGCCACAAGCACGGCATCGTGCTCGGCAATCTGGTCGGGTTGATCGACTCCGATTACCAGGGCCAGATTTTCGTTTCGGCCTGGAACCGCGGCAACGCGCCCTTCGTGCTCAATCCCATGGAACGGCTGGCGCAGCTCGTGGTCGTACCCGTGGTTCAGGTCGGCTTCAACGTGGTCGATGAATTCGACGCAAGCAACCGCGGCGCGGGCGGGTTCGGCAGCACAGGAAAAAGCTGATGATGAATGCAGAATGCGGAATGATGAATTGCGGCTCCCGCTCCCGGATCGGGGCATGCGCATTCATCATTCAGCATTCGACATTCCGTATTTAACTATGGCCAAGCCGCGCTCCGCCCTCGTCCTGTTCGCCCACGGCGCACGTGATCCCGAGTGGGCAGCGCCTTTCCGCGCCATCCAGCGCAAAGTCGCCGCGCGGCGCACTGATCTCGCAGTGGAACTCGCTTTTCTTGAACTGATGCAGCCCGCGCTGCCCGCGACGCTGGAAAAACTGGCCAACACCGGATACACCGCGATCACCATCGCACCACTGTTCATGGCGCAGGGCGGGCACCTCAAACATGATCTGCCGCAATTGCTGGAAGGCCTGCGCGAACGCCACTCCACCGTCACGCTGACGCTGCTGCCGGCAGTCGGCGAAGTCGACGCCATTCTCGACGCCATCAGCAACTGGCTGGTCGGCGCTGCGCAAACCTGATCGTTACTCAGACAATGAAGACCGCATATCTGAAAAGCCTGCTCGTCGCCGCATTCTGCCTGTTCGCCGTTACCGGGCGTGCTGAAATGCCGGAAATCGTGCTCTCCATGAACGGACACAAAATCACCGCCGAAGTCGCCCGCACCGATCCCGATCGCGCGCAAGGGCTGATGCACCGGCGCATGCTGCCGGAAAACCGCGGCATGCTGTTCGTGTTCACGGACATCACGCTGCACGGCATGTGGATGATGAATACCTACATTCCGCTGTCGGTTGCTTTTCTCGATTCAAACGGTGTGATCATCAATATCGCCGATATGGAACCGCATACGCGCAACTCGCACACGGCGACCAGGCCGGCCAAGTACGCGCTCGAGACCAATCAGGGCTGGTTCAAAAAGCGCGACATCAAACCCGGCGCGAAAGTCGAAGGCCTAACGCAGGCGCCGCCGCCCAAATAAAACGCACGGGGATCTCCCGTGCGTTTTTACTTCCCGCCTGCGCCGCCGGCGGTCCGGCGGCAACAGACAATTCCCGCTGCCGCTTACAAACCGGCGTTCTGCTGCGCCACCATGCAGAACAGCAGGGGAATCGAAAGCATGGTGTTGATGCGCGAGGTCATGCCGGCAAGTTTTGCGGCGGCGGCTTTTTCCTCGGGAGACACTTGCACGATGCCCAGGGCTTTCTTCTGATTAGGCCAGATGATGAACCACACATTGAATGCCATGATCAACCCCAGCCACATGCCGATGCCGATGGCGTGCACACCCTTGGTCAACGTCATTGCCGCGCCCAAATAGCCGCTCATGCCGGCGACGATAAGGCCGGTGACGACAGTGGCAAGCGCCGACCAGCGGAACCAGAACAGCGCAGTTGGCGCGATCACCTTGCCAATCGCGGGCTTCTGCTCATCGGGAATCTTCGGCATGGAAGGCGTCTGCACAAAGTTGAAATACCACAGCAGACCTATCCACATCACACCTGACATCACGTGCAGCCAGCGGAAGACGAATGTCCACCAGACATGTTCCCCGACTTTGGCGCCGCCGCCCGCAGCAACGATGATGACAACCAGAATTACAAAACCCGCAATGATGGTTTTTCCCAGCGATTGGAATATTGAGCCCATGGGTCCTCTCCTTTTTTTAATTGCTGAAGGCGTGGATTCTAGCACAACGCGTGCAGGCGACCACCCTTGCGCGCCTGCTTGCGCGCCTGCATTACCACATGCAGTACCGGCAGATGACAGATTGTAACTTATGCCACAATCAGGCTGCCGGTCTCGACTGCCACGATGGCTTTGGCCTGGTTCATATCCTGGGTGTAGCCCGCGCCATACAAACAGCATGCAATCTGGTTCACCAGGGGCAACGGCAAGGGTGCTTCGCCGCCGAGCACGCGCCTGATCCACAGCGCAGTGCTGGCCGCGTCAACGGCCTGCGGCAGAAAGGCGAAATTCTTGAGCGGGAAGGTTTCGGCTTCAAACAGCATCTGCGGCTCGCCGTCGCGGAAATATTCCAGCTCGGGACGGCGCTGCGGATTGGCAAACGCCTCGCCCTCGGTGCTCTCGAGCAGCAGCGTATTACTGCCCCTGAGCCGCAGGAAACCCCGCAGCAGTTCCTGTTGCATGCTGTCGTTGCCGGCGACAACCAGCAGCGATTCGTCATCAAACGGATCCAGCAGCTTCACCATGGTCGTAGCGATATTGTCGAAACCCAGGCGACCGCGCAACGACAACAGTTCGGCAAGCCCCGGTGCCAGCACTGCCGTCGGCACGAAAGCAACCTTGTGCTCTTCGAGTTGCGCCTGCGCCTGCGCCAGATTGAAGCACGGCATCACGCCCAGTTCCCGGAATATATATGCTGATGCGACGCGTCCGCTGCTGTTGAGCGCGCCGTGCACCAGCACCGGTACGCCCAGATGCTGCAACACGAGCGCCAACAGCGGCAGCAAATTGGGCTGGGCATGTGCGCCAAAATAGCTCGAGAACACCACAGGACGCGCCGCGGCGGATGGCAGCTTCAGACGGTAGCGGCGCTCGATCAGCGCGCTGTGAAATCCGAGCAGTTCAGGCAGCGTGGTGCGATGACAACGCAGCAGGGCCAGCGCCGCGCCCAGCTCCAGTTCAGGGAGGCCGCCATCCAATATCGCCGCAAATAAATCGTATGCTTCCTGCTCGGAAAACTCGTGCACATCTTCGTGCGCCTCCCCGTGCATGCCTGTCTTCACCAATGTTCCAATTACCTGGGCCAGACTCATGGATTCCCTCCGTAATGCAGCGTATGCGCAACCCGCATTTATCGTTGCTAATAATGTCAGTGTTATGCCTTAGCAACCGCTGTGCCAATAGCTTTATTCATATATATCAGATAGATAGAATAATTCCGGCAATTGCTGCCAGCACTTGTGCAAGCCGTTGGTGCGTGTGCAATGCAACATGCCTGAAGTTGGTGCAACCAAATTTCCGCCTGACAGCCGATTCTGGAAACAGTGTTCCCATCCATTCGGCCGACATGCCGCGCCGGTGCGACGCAATACTGCGCCGGAGCCGACAATTCGCTAGACTAGGCAAATAGTCAGGTTCACTGCTCCATGGACCAGGCAGGAAAATCGCATGCATGCCTCTGTATCCCGGACCACAGCCGTATCCAAACCCGCCTTGGTTTTGCCGGCGTTTGCCGCCTGCCTGTGTCTTTTCTCCGTATCGGCGCCTGGATTTGGTGGCGGACTGAAACCTTACGCCGCCGCAATCCAATTCCCCGGCTCAGGCTACGCAGCCCGCCTGCTCGATCCCGGAGACACCATGGATGAAACCGGGCTCAAGCCTCCATCCGCAGCCAGAAGATTTTACGGCCAGGGTCTGCTGTTGCCGCAAGCGCAGGACGGCGTGCTCGACAGATTGGAACCCATGGATCAGGGGTTTTATTACTCCGGTTCGCGTACTGGAATCCGCCACGGCCTGCACGCCGGCGAAGCATTCTATGGTGTTCAATCCCGGCTTTCGTCAACATGGTTCTCACTGGTTCAAACCAGTATCACCCGTGCTGCAGGGCTGGCACCGGCGTACTCGGTATCCGGCTACTTGCAAACCACACTATCCGCAGGCTGGGAACTGAGCCTGGGATTGCGCTACGACATGCGCGACGTCGCTGACACGGGAGGTCTTTCCTACACCGCAGACAGTTCTCCCGTAGCGAGCTCCGGATATCCCCCGGTCTGGCCTGTCGCGCAAACGGCAGCCAACAGCGGGATCAACTACCGATTGCAATTGAGCTATCGCTACGGGACACGCAATAACAGCCTCGGATTGGGATTCTCTTCCGGCAGGCATCCGGATGAACTTGTGGCCCGCGGCTTTCCGCTGGACGATACCCGTCAGTTCAGCCTCACCGGCAACCATTGGCTGAGTCAGGACTGGGCATTAAATTACGGCATCGCGTCCGGCGAAATGAATCGGCGGCAGGCACTGCATCTGGGTCTGCGGTATCTGTTCTGACATTCAGCGGCGCATTCGATTCTCAAATATTTTGCCGGCAGTTACAGTTACACGTCGCCCCTTTCGGCACAATATTACACACCCTCTGGTGCATGCAACAATGCATGCACGACGCTCATGGCTTGATCACCGGCATCGCGGCACAACAATGCAACTATCCGTCCCAAAACAATTATCCAAGGAGGATCAAGATGGGCACCAGCATCAGACGCATTGCCGCGTACGCGATTTCAGCGGCGGCCCTGGCCGCGGTTCCTGCTCTGTCGCAGGCACAGAATTATCCAGCCAAGTCCGTTCGCGTCATCGTGCCGTTTGCGCCGGGCGGCGGTAGCGACCTGACCGCGCGCCAGGTTTCGGCAAAATTCACCGAACTCCTCAAACAACAGTTCGTGGTGGACAACCGCGGCGGCGCCGCCGGCCTGATCGGCATGGAATTGACCGCGAAATCCGTGCCTGACGGCTATACCATCATGATTATGTCGGGCAGTTTTTCCGCCAGTTCCGCCACTCATCAGCCCGCTTTCGATCCCATCAACAATATTGTGCCCATAGCGGAAGTGGGTTTCACGCCGTTCGTGCTTTCCGTACACCCGTCGCTGCCGTCGAAGACCACGAAAGAACTGATCGCGCTTGCCCGTTCCAAACCCGGACAGATGGTCTATGCCTCGAGCGGCGTGGGCGGACTCACCCACCTGGCAACCGAACTCATGGCCACCATGGCCAAAATCAAAATGGTGCACGTGCCATACAAGAGCACGGGCGCGGCCATGACCGACCTGCTGTCGGGCCAGTGTCAGCTGATCGTGGGCAGCCTGCTGCCCACCGTACCGCATTTCCAAACCGGCCGGCTGCGGCCGCTGGCGGTGACCACGACCAAGCGCTGGTATTCGCTGCCCAATGTGCCGACCATGGCTGAGACCCTGCCCGGCTATGAAGTGGAACTGTGGTTCGGAGTAATGACACCCAAGGGGACACCGCAACCCATCATCGACCAGCTCAATGGAACGGTAAACAAGATGCTGCAGGGCGCCGATATGAAAGCCAACCTCGACAAACAGGGCATGGTACCCTCGGGCGGCACTCCGGCAAAATTCGGGGAACGCATCCGCAAGGACTACGCCAACTGGGTCAAGGTCATCAAGGAAGCCGGCATCAAGGCCGAGTAAGTCCGTCCTGCTTCCCGCAATCGATGAACCGCGCGGTCAGCCACCGCGCGGTTTTTTTTCGGCTGCAGCGTCACCGGCAAGCGGCAGATATACGATGATCCGCGTGCCACGCCCGCAGGCAGCCGCTCTGATCTCCACCCGTCCGCCATGTAAATGGGAGATTTCCTGCACGATCGCCAGCCCCAGCCCGCAGCCTTCACCGGGAGTGCCGTCAACACGGTGAAAACGCCCGAGCACTTTTTCCCGGTCCGCCTCGGGTATGCCGACGCCATCATCCTCGACTTCCAGTACCGCCTCGCCGCCATGGGCCGTCAGGCGCACGGTGATATGGCCACCGCGTTGGACGTAGCGAAGCGCGTTGTCCAGCAGGTTGGAAAGCAATTCGCCGACAAGCAGGGAATCTCCATAAATCGCAGCCCGCCGTAATTCCAGCCCCAGATCGATTCCGCTGGCGATCGCTCGCGGCATCCACTGTCCTACTACCTCCTCGACAACATCGTGCAAGTCGAGCAGGCGCACGGAATCCAGCTGGTGCGCACCAACCTCGGCCCTGGCCAGGGTAAGCAGCTGGTTGGCAAGACGCACGGTGCGTTCGGTCGCGGGCTCCAGCGACTGTAGGGCGCGCAGCCATTCCGCCGGATCGCTCTGCCGCAAAGCGTACTCGACCTGCATGCGCAACCCGGCCAGCGGCGTGCGCAGCTGATGCGCCGCGTTGGCGACGAATTGCTGCTGGGTCTGGAGCGCGGTGTTTAACTGCCCGAGCAGATTATTCAGGGCGCGCACCACCGGCTGCACTTCCTCCGGCGCATGGTCTTCGGGTACCGGGCGCAAATCGCGCCAAGACCGCGCTTCGAGTTCCTCGCGCAGCCGCTGCAGGGGCTCCAACCCCTTGGCGACGCCGAACCACACCAGAACAATGACCGACGACACCAGCAGCACCGCGATAAAAATCATGCCGGTGAAAATCTGGCGCACCAGCATGTGGCGTTTTACCGTTGTCTCCGCAACCTGCACGATGATGGCCGAATCCTGCTGCGTTACCAGCAACGCCGCCACGCGTATTTGTTCATCGTTCAACGTGCTGTCGTAAAGCAGCTCGCCTGCAGTCAGCGACTTGAAGGGGGGAGGAACAAGGTGGGCATCGCCGGCGATGAACCTGCCGCCGGCGTCATGCACCGAGTAGTAAATCCGGTCGAAATGATCGGTGCGCAGCAGAATGTCGGCGGGCGGCAGCAATTCCACGCCGGCGCGTCCCTTCTTCGTGGTTACCAGCCGCGACAATGACAACGCCGCATCCATCAACGCCCAGTCATACGCCGCCCGCGCCGGGTATAGCGCGATGGGATAGCCAATAACCGCCACCGCCGTAAGCAACAGCAGCATCAGGAACAGCAGCCAGCGGAACAGCAGCCGGCGTATGCTAACCCGTGCTTTCGCCCTGCTTGTCAAGGTAATAACCGAATCCGCGCACCGCATGAATCCTTATGCCGGCCGGCTCGAGCTTGGAACGCAGCCGGGAAATATAGACTTCAACCGCATTATGGCTGATTTCGTCGTCCCACTGGCTGACCGCGGCGACAATCTGGTCTTTATTGACCATTTTTCCGACACGCAGAATCAGGAATTCCAGCACGCCCCACTCGCGCGCGGTGAGTTTGAGCGGCTTTTGTTCCAGCCACGCACGCCGCGCGCCGGTATCCAGTATCAGCGCGCCATAGGTCAGCGGCGTACCGTTGACCGTTTGCCCGCGGCGCGTGACTGCGCGTATCCGGGCTTCGAGCTCAAGCAGCGCAAATGGCTTGACGAGATAGTCGTCGGCGCCCAGATCCAGCCCTCTTACACGATCTTCAAGGGTATCGCGGGCGGTCAGAACCAGCACAGGCACATAGCGCTTGCGGCGCCGCATACGGCGCAATACTTCAAATCCATCCAGTCCGGGAAGACCGATATCGAGAATGACCAGATCATAATCCTCCTGCCCCAGCAGCGTATCGGCCTCAGTGCCGCTGGTCGAGACATCGACCACATACCCCGCCTGCTGCAGGTAGCGCGTCAACCCGTCCCCAAGAAGCTTGTCGTCCTCGACTATTAATACACGCATCGTAATCCGGTCTTGCGCGGCATTTGACTTACAATTGCCTCGCGTTCTTCACCTCGGCCGTCAGGAGCATGAAATCAAAGCCATGCCAACCGCCATGTTAGACCAATATCCGCGGCATCGCCTCGCCTTTGCCCCCCAAGACCACCAGCACAGCACTTTCCCGAAAACAGTGAACTCTTCTCGATGGGTGCGCTGCCGGAAATCCGGACACGTTCGTATTCTTGAACGGCCAAGCCACGCGTCCGGGCAAGCCCCCGACAACTGTGATTGCCGGGGGCTTGCCTATTACGACTCTTCGACCAGCACCTCTTCGCGCTTTTTGCGCACCGCCGGCAGGATCATGAACACCAGCAGCAGCGCAGCCACAATCAGGAAGGCAGCGCTGATCGGCCGCGTGAAGAACACCGTCGGATCCCCGCGCGAAATCAGCAGCGCCCGCCGCAGGTTCTCCTCCATCAGCGGCCCCAGCACAAACGCCAGGATCAGCGGCG
>CAKKQX010000041.1 GCA_919902235.1 Burkholderiales bacterium | reverse complement strand
CTGCACTTCCACGACATCGACCTGCTGCTGCGCGTGCTGCACCGGCTGCGCGACCACGGCAACACGGTGGTGGTGATCGAGCACAATCTCGATGTCATCAAGACCGCGGACTGGATCATTGACCTTGGCCCCGAGGGCGGAGACGGCGGCGGCCGCGTCATCGCCGAAGGTACTCCCGAAGACGTGGCAAAGAACAAGGCGAGCTATACCGGGCACTATCTCAAGAAGGTGCTGGCATAGAAAACCCAGTGACGAAGTGATCAGGTGATTAAAAACAAACTGCGGGTTAACTCGGAGTTCGGTATTGTTCATGATGTATCGGCCGCTCACTCACTCAATTACTCAATCACTTAATCACTTCTTGTAAATGTCGCCCCGCGATCTCTTATTGGGCAGCTTCCATGCCGTGCTCGCTGCCGCCGACCCGCTCAAGATCGTCCCGCAACACCTGCCCCCGCCGCCCAGGGGCCGTACGCTGGTGGTGGGCGCCGGCAAGGCCGCGGCGGCGATGGCGCTGGCGGTCGAACAGCACTGGCCAGCCGATGCGCCGCTCGACGGCATCGTCATCACGCGCTACCAGCACGGCCTGCTGACCAATCGCATCACGGTGATCGAAGCCGGGCACCCGGTACCGGACGAGAACGGCGAACAAGCCGCACAGGAGATCCTGCGCCGCGTGAAAACGCTGACGCCGCATGATCTTCTGCTGGTGCTGGTGTCGGGCGGAGGTTCGGCGCTGCTCACGCTGCCAGCCGCAAACATCGCCATGCAAGATATAAAACTTGTTACAAAACAATTACTTATGTCTGGCGCGCCGATACAGGACATGAACACCGTGAGGAAACATCTGTCCGCGATCCACGGCGGCTGGCTCGCTGCCGCGTGCCGCGCACCGCTACTCGCGCTGGTGATATCCGATGTGACCGGCGACGATCCGACGCATATCGCATCCGGTCCCTGCGCGCCGGATTCGACAACCTATCAGGATGCGCTCGACATCCTCAGGCGTTACACGGTCCAGGCGCCGCAAACAGTGCTTGCGCATCTTGCGCGTGGAGCCAAAGGCGAAATCGCGGAAACACCGAAGCCCGGCCACAAGATTTTCAGGAACGTCGAGAACCGCGTCATTGCCACCGCGCAGGCCTCGCTGCAGGCCGCGGCGCAGTTTTTCAGCGCGCGCGGCATCCACCCTGCGATACTCGGTGACTCGGTGACCGGCGAAGCGCGCGAAGTCGCCAAAGTCTATGGCGCACTGGCGCGGGAAGTGATGCAGCATGGCCTGCCGTGGCAGCTTCCGGTGGCGCTGATTTCCGGCGGCGAATGCACGGTGACGGTAAAAGGCAAAGGCCGTGGCGGACGCTGCGCGGAATTCCTGCTGTCGCTTGCAG
>CAKKQX010000040.1 GCA_919902235.1 Burkholderiales bacterium | reverse complement strand
CTTCCCACCCACCAGGGTATGAGTAACTTTCCCGCGGAACGTCTGTCCCAGAAACGGTGTGTTATGGCCGCGCGAGACGAGCTTGTCTTCGGTCAGTGTCCAGTGAGTCTCAGGATCGAAGACGCAGACATCGGCGGTGGCGCCGATGCCGAGATGGCCGGTTTCCACGCCGATTATTTCCGCCGGCTTGTGGGTCAGCAATGCAATGGCCTCCGGCAGCGTGAGCAGCTTCTCGTCCACCAGCCTGAGCGTCAGCGGCAGTAAAGTTTCCAGTGCCGAGATGCCGGGCTCGGAGCGGGCGAAGGGCGCGAGCTTGGCATCCGGTTCGTGCGGCTGATGATCCGAGCAGATGGCGCTGATGGCGCCAGTCTTGATTGACTTGCGCAGTCCTTCGCGGTCATGTTTGCCGCGCAGTGGCGGGCGTACGTGACACTGAGTGTTGAAATCGCCGATGTCATGTTCGGTCAGGTGCAGGTGATGAGCCGTGGTGTCGGCGCTGACTGGCAGCCCTTTTTTCTGTGCCGCGGCCACCATGGCCGCGGCGCGTGCACTGGACAGTCCGCAGAAGTGCGCGCGACAGCCGGTTTGTTCGATCAGCGCCAGATCGCGCGCAACACCCACGGTTTCAGCGGCCTCCGGTATCCCGGCGAGACCCAGGCGTGTACCGACCTCGCCTTCATGGACGCAGCCGCCGTTGCGCAGCCAGGGGTCTTCGGCATGCAGGAACACGGTGAGGTCGAGCGTGGCGGCGTATTCGAGGGCGCGGCGCATCACCAGCGTATCGGTCACGGGTGACAGGGCGTTGGTGAATCCCACGCAACCAGCTTCATCGAGCGCTTCCATGTCGGCCAGTAACTTGCCTTCGAGCCGCTGGGTCAGCGCCCCCAGCGGATGGATGAAGGCGAGCCCGAAGCGCCAAGCGCGCGATTGCAGCATCTGCGCCATGGCCGGGGTGTCGATAACAGGCAGCGTGTCAGGCGGGCAACAGAGCGTGGTGATGCCGGCGGCGACCGCGGCGTGCACCTCGGATTCAATCGTGGCCTTGTATTCCAGCCCCGGTTCGCGAAGGCGCGCACGCAGGTCGACGAGGCCCGGACAGATAATCTTGCCGTGTGCCTCGATGGTTTTTCTGACCTTGAAACCGGCAGGGGATTTTCCAACTCCGACGACAAAGCCGTTGTCATCGATGAAGAGATCTTTTTTCCCATCCACATTATTGGCCGGGTCGATCAGGTGTCCGCCTTGGATGACAAGACTCATTTGCGTTTTTTCCTCTCGGCCGGTGCACGCGCCTTGCTTGCCGGGTCGCGTATCCCTGTATCGCGGCTTGCAGATGTTCCGCCCATGATCAGCGCCATCACCGCCATGCGCACGGCGATGCCGTAGGTTACCTGCGGCAGGATGACGGATTGCGGGCCGTCGGCCACGGCGGAATCGATTTCGAGGCCGCGATTCATCGGACCCGGGTGCATGACGATGGCGTCCCTGGCCGCCAGCGCCAGTTTCGCGGGCGTGAGTCCGTAGAGATTGAAGTATTCGTGCTCGCTCGGAATATGCGCGCCCTGCATGCGTTCGCGTTGCAGCCGCAGCATCATGACCACGTCCACGCCGTCGAGGCCTTCCTCCATGCGGGTGCAGGGACGCACGCCGAGTTTCTCGACCGCCGTCGGCAGCAGGGTCTTGGGCGCGACTACTCGCAGATCCGCCACGCCCAGCGCTTTGAGCGCCTGGATCTGCGAGCGCGCCACGCGCGAGTGCATGATGTCCCCGACGATGGCGACTTTGAGTTTTTCAAACGCGCCCTTGTGGCGGCGGATGGTGAACATGTCGAGCAGCCCCTGCGTGGGATGCGCGTGGCGTCCGTCGCCGGCGTTGATGATGCGCACGTGCGCGGGCACATGGCGCGCGATCAGGTGTGCGGCGCCCGATTCGGCGTGCCGCACCACGAACAGATCCGTGTGCATGGCCTCGAGGTTACGGATGGTATCGAGCAGGGTTTCGCCCTTGGAGGTGCTGGAGGCGCCGACATTCAGATTAATCACGTCCGCCGACAGACGCTTGGCGGCGATTTCGAAGGTGGTGCGGGTGCGGGTGCTGGATTCGAAGAACAGGTTGACGACGGTCTTGCCGCGCAGCAGCG
>CAKKQX010000039.1 GCA_919902235.1 Burkholderiales bacterium | reverse complement strand
GTTCGTACGGTGGTGTGGGAGGGGGAAGCCGTGAGGCTTTCCCCTATCCCGATTATGCTGCAGGAAGCGCGCACCCTTGACATACCATATATAGTATAGGCACAATAGGATATGTGGCGCATTATGGAACACCGACGGGTCGATAAGCAGCTCTCTGGGGCAGTCCCGCAGGAAACCCTGAAGCGTTACGAGAAGTGGAAAGACATTGCCAGACTCTCAGGTCCGCCCGGGTTGCGGGCGATCAAGGGGTTTCACGATGAAGCCTTGGCTGGCGAATGGAAAGGCTGCCGCTCATCGCGACCCGGGCTGCAATGGCGGGTTATATATCGGGTCGTCGCTGATGCGTTTTTGTTCCGGGTTGTTCAAGTTACCCCTCACGATTACAGGAGGCCCTGAAATGAAGGAGTTCCGTAATGCCAAGAAACGAGTTGAAGTCTCGGTGGGCGAGTCTGTCCGCATCCTTCGCGAACTTCAGGAACTGAGCCAAAGCCAACTGACCGAGCTAACGGGAATCCCTCAGACCACCTTATCCGCCATCGAGAACGGTCGGGTTAACCTCGGGGTCGAGCGGGCAAAGGTACTGGCTAAGGCGCTTAAATGTCATCCGGCAGTACTCGTCTTCCCAGGCTGGGAGGTTCCGCTTGAATCTGCGGCATAACTTAGCGCCCCACGCGGATACGCCGCGAGCATCGGTGGTTATTATTCAAGCGATGTGGTCTGCGCACCGGGGGGCTCTACGTTAAGCGGCGACGAACTTCCATAGCCAAGTTGGTGCGCCCTGCTGGAGAAGGACTATGACAAACAGCTCAGACACAGTACGGCAGCGCTACGCCATGAGTGGAATCCTGGAACGCGTGATCGCGTTTCTCCGGGAGCGGGGTGTTGACCCGGCGCACCCGACCTACCAGGATTTCTTTCCGTTCGATCAACTCCACGGCCGTGGAATCCAGGCTACCCGCGAGCATATCGAGCGCGCAGGTATGAAGTCGAGCATGCACGTGCTGGACCTGGGATGCGGCGTCGGCGGTTCCTCGCGTGCAATTGCTGCGATATGCGGCTGCCGCATCACCGGCATTGACCTCACGCCACAGTACATTGAAGTCGCACGCGATTTGACCCGCCGCTGCGGGATGGCCGACCGCATCGAATTCGAGCAGGCCGACGCGCTCGACCTGCCGTTCGCCAAAGGCACGTTCGACCATGTGTGGTGCCACAACGTCACCATGAACATCCAGGACAAGAGAAAGCTGGCCTCGGAAGTGGCTCGAGTGCTCAAGCGCGCCGGTCGGTTCTCCTGCTCCGAATTTGGGCAGGGGCCTGGCGGCGCCCTTATCTTTCCGCTGCCTTGGGCAACGGATACGTCGGCCAGCTTTCTCGTTACGCTAGAAGTAATGCGGCAAGCGCTCGAGGACGGCGGCTTGCGAACCATCGAAGAGATCGATCTCAGCGCCGCAAACCTTGCGTTCTCAAGGGAAGTGCGAGCCCGTGCCGAGCGTGGCGAGCCGCCGCTCAACGCAAATTATGTGATCATGGGTGATGATTTCGGCGAGCGTCTTGCGAACGTTGGCAGGTGTGCGATGGAAAAGCGCGTGGTCGAGCACTTCATGCTCGCGGAGAAAGCCTGAAGAGCCACGTCTGTGATATTGCCGCTTAACCCTGTGTTGGTGCGGACGAACCGGGACCGCGGTGCCCAACTTCTTGTCAGAGTGGCCCGCCGCACAATACAACTATGCTTTCTGCACGCTATGTCCTCGTTTCCATCTAGAAATTTGGAATTCGTCTTTGGCAGGCGATTTGGGCGAACTTAACGGCGCGTGCTTTGTTTTCACTTAACTCCGACGGTTATGGTTGCTCAAACAATGGGGTAATGCGACTTTCTCTCGTGCCAATCTTCAGCTGGCTTGTCATCATCATCGTGCTGCTGGCAGCGCTGGCGGTTGCGGCCGGACAACTGGGCTGGTTGCAAGGCACGTCGCCAACCGATCTGGGCGTGCGTGACGGCAGGCTGAAGCCGCCGTCCACGACCGAAAATAGCGTCACCAGCCAGGCTGCGTTTTATCCCGATCACCCGCAACGCGACTACGCTGACATTGCGCCGCTTGCAGTGAAAGGTAACGGGCCGGCCACGCTGGCCAGGATCAAGACTATCGTGGAAGGCATGAACGGCGCCAAGGTGGTGAAAAGCGATCCCGATTACCTGTACGCGCAGTTCACCACCAGGTTCATGAAGTTCGTGGACGATGTGGAGTTCTGGTTCGACCCGGCGAAGAGTGTGATACAGGTCCGCTCTGCCTCCCGCGTGGGTCGCAAAGACTTTGGCGTCAATCGCAAGCGCATTGAGGCGGTGCGGGCAGTGTTGGCAGCAACCCCATGACCGTGCGCTGACAACATCGACGGGTGATATGGGGATGGAACGCTATACTTTGCCCCAAGTCTGAGACCCGGAGTTAAGGGGAGCCGTTCCCTTTTCCCCGTATAATCGTGTTGTTTCGATCGCTCAAGCCCTCTGCACGCCGTTTTCCATCGTGTGTTTTCACCGTTTCCCTGCATCTCATGAAAAAACTCATACTCAAACCCGGGCGCGAGAAGTCGCTCAAGCGCCGCCATCCCTGGGTGTTTTCCGGCGCCATTGCGCGCGCCGAAGGCGAGCCCAAGGCGGGCGATACGGTGGCGGTGCATGCCGCCGACGGTACATTTCTGGCGGTGGCTGCATACAGCCCGCAGTCGCAGATCCGCGCGCGGGTGTGGGACTGGCGCGAGCGGGATATCGATGACGGATTCCTGGCCGGGCGCGTGGCGCAGGCGGTGCATGCGCGCGCGGCGCTTGCCGCAGGCGGCGCGGGTGATGTGCTGCGTCTCATCCATGGCGAGTCCGACGGCCTGCCGGGGGTGATCGCCGACCGCTACGGCGATATGGTGGTACTGCAACTGCTGTCCACCGGCGCCGAGCGCTGGCGCGGCGCTATTGCCGATGCGCTGGCGGCGTTGCCCGGGGTGCGCTGCGTATGGGAGCGCTCGGACGCCGACGTGCGCGCGCTGGAGGGACTTGAGCCGCAGACCGGATTGCTGCGCGGCGCGGCGCCCGCGTCTCCGCACGCCGTGATCGAACACGGCATCAAATACGAAATTGGTTTCGAGTCCGGGCACAAGACCGGTTTTTATCTCGACCAGCGCGACAACCGCCTGCGGGTGCGCGCGCTGGCCGCCGGCTGCGATGCGCTGGACTGCTTCTGCTACAGCGGCGGCTTCGCGCTCAACATGCTCAAGGGCGGCGCGAAATCGGTGACGGCGGTGGACAGCTCGGCCGACGCCCTGGCGCAGGCGCGGCGCCATGCCGAACTGAATCAGTTGCCGGCGGCGGAATGGCTGGAGGGCGATGTGTTCCAGACGCTGCGCCGCTTCCGCGACCAGGGCAAGTCCTTCGATCTCATCGTGCTCGACCCGCCCAAATTCGCGCCGACCGCGGCGCATGCCGAGAAAGCAGCGCGCGCCTACAAGGACATCAACTTGCTGGGCTTCAAGCTGCTGCGGCCGGGTGGGGCGCTGGCGACCTTCTCCTGTTCCGGCGGCGTGTCCGCCGACCTGTTCCAGAAAATCGTCGCCGGCGCGGCGCTCGATGCCGGGGTGGAGGCGCGCATCACCGACTGGCTGCACGCCGCCGCGGACCATCCGGTGGCGCTGCCTTTCCCGGAAGGCGAGTATCTGAAGGGACTGGTCTGCCGCGTTAGCGTTTGAAAAGCTCGTGTTGGCCGCCAAGACGCCAAGGCCGCCAAGAAAACCACAGGCAATATCTTTCAGCGTAGGGCGCAATCGAATGCATCGTGCCAGGCGACTTCTAGGCGTACCCACTTCGGAAATCGGCTCACTTTTCTTTCGTTTCGCCCTTCTTGGCGGCCTTGGCGGTTTAATCCTTTGCCGGCGGCACGGGATCGACTCCGCCCGCATGCCAGGGATGGCATTTGAGGATGCGTATCAGCGCCAGCCACGATCCCCGCAACGCGCCGTGCGTTTCTATGGCTTCGAGCGCATAGCTGGAGCAGGTCGGATAGAAACGACATTGCGTGCCGAAGAAAGGCGACAGCAGCAGCTTGTAGCCTTTGATCAGCGCGAGCAGCAGGATTTTCATGCCGCCGAGTATAGGCCAAACCCCGCAGCTTGAAATGCCGGGAACCGGTAGAATGCGTGGTGCCGGCAACCACTGCGGACGGAAACATCGCGTGCTCGCGCTGCAGAATATCAGCCATGCCTGAAGATTTGCACTCTCTTGCGGCCGCATCATCCAGCAGGCGCCCCAGCGGCGGGCGGCCGCTGGCGATGTTTATCGCGCTCAGCGTGGCCGTGCATGTGTGGGCGCTGTTGCTGTTGCCGGGCGATACACGTGAAACCGGCCGCAACGCGCAAGTGCAGGCGCTGGAAGTCGTGCTGCTCAAGCCGGATCCGCCGCCTGTCGTGTTGAGCCCGAGTGCCCCCGCTGCCGTGCCTGCGCCGGCCAGGCCGCAGGCCGCGCGCAAGTCCGAAGTCATCACCCAGCCCAAGTCCGTAAATCCGCCTGCGTTCGTGATG
Source organism: Burkholderiales bacterium (assembly GCA_919902235.1). Classification (GTDB taxonomy): domain Bacteria; phylum Pseudomonadota; class Gammaproteobacteria; order Burkholderiales; family SG8-41; genus CAKKQX01. The sequence goes on along the minus strand of CAKKQX010000039.1, from coordinate 621 downwards.
GAAGCGCCGCGAGCGCCCGTGCCCGCCGTACCACCGGTGCCGGCAGCACCCATCGCGGAATCGCGCGCCCCGGCGGCGCAAGCCAAAGCGGAAATAACGGTCGCTGAACCCCTGGTGGCGCCCAGTTTCAACGCGGCCTACCTGCGTAATCCGCCACCGCGGTATCCACTCGTCGCGCGCCGCAACGGCGAGCAGGGCACGGTGACGCTCAGGGTACTGGTCAGTCGCGAGGGCCTGCCGGCCAGCGTCGACGTCGAAAAAACCAGTGGTTTCCCGCCGCTGGACCATGCCGCGCGCGAAGCCATCAGAAGCTGGCGCTTCGCGCCCGCGCGCCGGGGAACGCAGGCGGTTGAGGCGTGGGTGCTGGTGCCTGTCGTATTCCGGCTCGAGGGCGCGTCGTAAGCGGCGGCGGCAGCCGGCAGAGTTATAATCGACAATTGAATTTGCGAAATACGCCCTTATATCGACAGCATGGGTATCTACGCATCTCCACTACACGGCCCCCTCGCCCCGCTTGCGGGGACAAGGGAACACTTGGAGCGGAGCAGAGGGCAGGGGTGAGGGGCAGCGGGCTTCCCCTACCCTCTCCCCCGCCCTCCCGCCCCAAGGCGGGCGGGGGGG
>CAKKQX010000038.1 GCA_919902235.1 Burkholderiales bacterium | reverse complement strand
CGCAAGCTCGGCAGTAATGGTCCCGGGGTTTCAGCGGTCGGACTGGGTTGCATGGGGATGTCCATCAGCTATGGCGAACCCAACGACGAAGAATCCATCGCAACCATGCACCGCGCGATCGACCTTGGCGTCAACCTGCTGGTGACTTCCGATGCCTACGGCAGCGGGGTCAACGAGGAACTGGTCGCCAAGGCGATCAAAGGCCGGCGCGACAAGGTGCTGGTTGCCACCAAGTTCGGCAATGTTTCGTTGGGTGGCGGCCTTCCCGAGGGACTTTCCGGCGGCCATCCCGAGTATGTGCCGCTGGCTTGCGACCGCAGCCTGAAGCGCCTTGGCGTAGATGTGATTGATATATACGGCCTGCACCGCGTCGATTCCAAGGTGCCGATCGAGGACACCGTGGGCGCGATGAAGCGCCTGGTCGAGCAGGGCAAGGTGCGCCATCTCCAGCTCTCCGAGGCGGGGCCGGAAACCATCCGCCGCGCCCACAAGGTGCATCCCATTGCGGCGGTGGAAACCGAGTATTCGCTGTGGAGCCGCGATGTCGAGAAAGACGTGCTGCCGGCCTGCCGCGAACTCGGCATCGGCTATATGGCGTATGCGCCGTTGGGGCGCGGTTTCCTGACGGCAACCATCAAGAGCCTGGACGCATTGCTGCCCAAAGACCGGCGTCGCGACCACCCCCGATTCGATCCTGAAAACATCAATAAAAACAATAATTTATTGAAAATCATCGAGGGTATTGCCGCAGCCCGGCAGTGTACTCCGGCGCAGGTCGCGCTGGCGTGGCTGCTGGCGCAGGGCGAAGACATCGTGCCGATTCCCGGCACCAAGCGCCGCAAGTACCTTGAGCAGAACTGTGCCGCGCTCGAGGTCAGGCTGAGCGCGAATGATCTGGCGACGCTGGACCGCGCCTTCCCCATCGGTGTCACCGCCGGCACGCGCTATCCTGAAAAACAAATGAAGGCGCTGGGGATTTGAAACACCGTAACAAATTCTGAAAATCAGCCATGTTGGTGAGCGGTAAGCGGTGAGCGGTTAACGCTGCCCCCACTGCTTACCGCTTACCGCTCACGGTCCCCCATCATTTCTTCCGTTTTTTGGAAACA
>CAKKQX010000037.1 GCA_919902235.1 Burkholderiales bacterium | reverse complement strand
ACGTGAAGCCGAACCGGCTCGAAGTAGGCCAGCAGCAATTCACCGCCGAAAAGCAGCAAGAGAATTTTGTTGCAGACGGGACAGGCAATCCCAAGAAAGCCGAGCACACCGCCCGCGCCCGCCGCGCGGTCCGCGCAGGCCGGACACCTGATCGCCACGTAGAAACCGGACAATATCGAGAGCACGCCAAGCAGGCCGATTTCCCATCCGCCTGCGGGCGTCATGCGCATGAACAACGGGTTATCCCACAGCGCGGAGATGGTGCCGAGGCTGACAAAGGCCAGCAGCGCCACGCCGGCGCCCTTGGCCCATCGACGAAAAACATCCCGGACGGGTAGCTGCCCTATTTGATCCATATCAATACTTTATAGCCTCCCGTGCGTAGAATGCAACCAACCATCAGGGGAAAAGGTCGTAGTTTCATGTTGACCGCGATGATCCACGCTTTCCGCTTCTTCCGCCACGTGCTGAAACGCATGGTGTGCGTCATCGTGCTGTCCATGTTCGGCACGGCCGCGGTGGCGGCGTCAAGCTGCGACAGTCGATATGCGACACCACCAGGCCATACGGATCAGATCGCGTCACCGGCCGGCCACGGATACAATGTGGTAAACGGCTGCAGCCCCGAACTCTGCCGGAAAATGCTCGCCACTTGCGCAACAGCACCTGACATGACGGTCGCCGTGCCGCCCACCCAGAATTCACCCTTACCTGATACGACCACCGCACCGCAGCATCTTCTCGTCGGTTGGCTATCTGCGCAGCACGTTCCGGTTGTTGCAGTTCCCCTGCCACTATCCTTCCCGCTCTACCTGCAGACCTCCCGTCTGCTGATCTGATCCGGAGCGCCCGAACGATTCCGCCCGTCTGCGGGCGGGATTGATTCCGGCTGCATCACCTTTCGCACGTCCTTGCACAGGACTGGCGGGAAAAACCGCAGGAAATGCACCGCAGGACGGTGCCTACGAACAACCCGGATATCGCGAAATATGCACCAGATGATCAGAAAGACTGTATCCACAGCATGCATTGCCGTCACCTGCTCACGCAAGACATCGCGGGATCGGTGCGCGCCATGAGTACCCTGAAACTGATGGCGCGTGCCCTGCTTGCGAGCCTGTTGTGGGCCGGGGCTGCAGCATGGGCTGAACCCGACATCCGGGTGGAACGCAAACAGGACTTCATCCATATCGAGGCCAGTCTGCATATCGCCGCCCATCATCATGTCGCGTGGCAGGTGCTGACCGATTACAACAATCTTGCCTCGTTCGTGCCGGGGTTGCAGACGAGCCGGATCGTGAGCGCGGCAGGCGAGCCCATGCTGCTAAGGCAAACGGGGCAGTCCGGATTTCTATGGTTCAGTATGCCACTCGAAGTGGTCGTGCGAATCAGAGAAATGCCGCTTGTCGCCATACTCTTTGACACCGTCGGCGGCAATCTGAAGAGCAAGTCCGGCGAGTGGCGTCTCGAACAGCTTGACGATGCCACGCTGTTGACTTATCGGGTCCATGTCGTCCCGGGTTTCTGGATCCCGCCTCTCATCGGGGCCGCGGTCATCGGCCAGGACGTGAGAAACATGCTCACCAGCGTGGCGCAGGAAATACAGCGGCGCGCGGCCGCCCTGACCTCCGCGGGCGCCGCACGGATTGTGCAGCAGTAATGGGGCTTTTCAGAGCAATGACATGAATTTCACAACCTGGGGAACACGATATGTATGGATTTGACCACGGTGTCTGGATGTTTGGCGGGTGGATCGTAATGCTGCTGTTCTGGCTGACGCCGTTCGCCGTGCTGTTTGTTGCGATCCGCTTCCTGCTCGACAAATACAAAGCGCCCGCCGGCAAGACCGCGCTCGACCTGCTGGAAGAAGCCTATGCCGGCGGAAAAATCAGTCGCGAAGAGTTCCTGCAAAAGCGCGACGATTTGCAAAAGAAGTAAGAGGCAGGCGTTGATTTTCAATCATGCAGATTTATTTGACCGTAGAAAGATAATCAAAATCGCGGAACCTGCTCCCGCGCCGCAACGCTAACAGCGGGAGACCGCCCAGAGAAGGAAAGGCGAACCATGGCAGACGAACCGATGAACGGAAAACCACATTTCACCACCCGCCGCGGCTTTATCACCGCCGCCGGGTTTGGCGTGGTCAGCCTCTATGGCCTGTGGGCAGCATACGGCGCGGCACCGCTCGGTCTGCTCCCGATGCCGGGAGAACACGGCGAGCCGGGCGAGTCCGCAGGGCACGGGGCATCTGCCGGGCCTTCGTCCGCAGAATTCCGGCAGCTCGCCGAAAGCTTTGCCGAGACCCACAAACAGCCCGACGGCAGCGTGCGCCCGACCGCGGCTGCAACCACAAGCGGCGGCGATCATGCCCTGCACGGGGCGGCGGAACATGCCGCGATAACGGTGCAACCCGCGGCAGAACCGATCAACGTGTACCTGATGGCGTATCAGTGGGGGTTCACGCCTGCCACGTTGCGCCTCGACGTAAACGCGCGTTATCGCTTCCGCATGATGGCGGTCGACGTCACCCACGGTGCCGCGATCCGCATCGGCGCGGCAAGCCGGATCATACGGCTGCGCGCCGGCGCGCTCGTCGAGCAGGAACTCCGGTTCACGAAGCCGGGCGAGTATCTCGTCTACTGCACCAGCTACTGCGGCCTGCTGCATGACCGCATGCGCGGCAAAATCATCGTCGCATGACTTTCGAACCGGGTATCCCAATGAGCCAGAATACATTCACCGACCGCCTCCGGACCCTGCCCGTCTCCGACCGGGCGCTGCTGACCGTCTGTTACGCTGCGGCGCTCCTCGCGCTGACGCTGGGCGTGTTGTTCGGCGCCGGCACCGCCGCGGCGCGCGCCGGGTTCGTCGAACTCAACCCCTTCTACGGCTACCGGCTGATGACCCAGCACGGGGTGAGCATATTCTTCTATTGGCTTTATTTCGCGCAGGCCGGGTTGCTGCTCACGTTCGCGGCAACCCATACCGCCGGCGCGGAGCGTATCGCATGGCGCGAAGTGGCATGGATCGGTCTTACGCTGATGATTTCCGGCTTCGTGCTGAGCATGGCCGGCACCATGAGCGGGATGCCGCTACTCTACGATGCGCCGCCCGATCTCGCGGCAACCGGCGCGCCCCGTGCCGGCATGTTTTACGCGGGTTACCTGCTGCTCGGTGCCGGTCTGTTCTGCATCGCTTCGGCAGCAGTGGCGACCGCGCTCGCGCCACGCTTCGCCGGAACCGCGGACGAATGGTCCGCGGTAAGCTTCGCCGCCGTCGCCTGGGCCGGGCTGCTGATGGTGAGCGCGGTGGCCGCGATCAACGCGTTTCTTCCTGCGGCGCGCTGGGCATTCGGATGGGGGCCGATGCCCGTCGATTACTCCACGGGCTGGCACGTCCTGTTCCACAACATGCACTACCTGCCGCTGATGGCGACGGTGCTGGTGTGGTACGTGCTGGTCAAGGTACTCACCGGTGTGGAATCGATCTACGGCGCGCGGTTTTCCAAGATCGTCTTCGCCACCTACCTGATTTTCGTTCCGCCGACCTCGCTCTACCACATGTTCCTCGAGCCGAATCTGGCGGAACCGGTGCGCGTCATCGGGTCGCTGCTGTCACTGTTTATCAGCGTGCCCACGGTGCTGGTGTTTCTGGTGATCGTTGCTTCCCTCGAGACCCATGCCCGCGCGCACGGCGCGCGCGGACTGTTCGGCTGGGTCCGCCTGCTCCCGTGGGGGAACCCGGCGATGACGGCGATCGGCATGGCGGTCCTGAGTCTCGCGGCCGGAGGCGCGCTTTCGTTTGTGCTGATTCAGGGAAAACTCGCGCCGCTGCTCTCCGACACCTTCTTCGTGCCGGGCTATTTCCACTTTCTCACCGTCGGCACCGTCACGCTCACCTTCCTGGGCGCGCTGTGCTACGTGATTCCGGCGCTGGTCGGCCGGTCGCTGTGGCGGCCGCGGCTGCTCGCAAGACTGCCCTATCTGGTCACCGCCGGGCTCGCGCTGTTCGGCACGGCGGGTGTCGTCGCCGGCTACCTCGGCGTGCCGCGCCGCATGCTCGACGTTTCCTTCGGCGGCGATGCACCAGAGGTGTGGCTCACGCTGATGACCGCGATGGGCGCCGGCGGCACGATCATGGCGCTCGGGCTGCTGCTCTATGTCTTCGGTCTGGTCCGCACCCTGCTCCCCGGCCTGCCGCGGCTCCAGATGATGCACCTGCCGTCGGTCGACTGGAGCGGGGTGAGCGTCGGCCGCGAGCGCGCCTGGATCGGTCCGCTGTCAGTCGTAACACTGGTCGTGGTGATGACGCTGTTCACCGTGGTCGCCTTTGAAATCATGCAAGCGCTGCCGCTGCTTACAAGCGGCGGCGGCGGTCATTGAAGCGTAACGGAGGTCGATCATGAAAGAGGACATCTGGCTGCTGGTCATCGTCTTCGCGGTATGGGCGGCGCTGGCCGTGCTTTACGCGGTCGTGCCGATGTTTCACATGCCGGGCTATGCCGGCGTATGGGGATGGGGCGCGGTGATTTTCCTGGTCCTGGCGGCGTTCATCTTTCTCGCACGGTCGCGCCGTGACAACCGCCGCCAGAACCGGCAGCCGAACCCATGACCGGTATCAGGGTATTCCACCACGTAGTTCAAACCCGTTCAATCACAGGAGAAACACCATGAAACGCTCGTTTTTGTCGACAACACTTATCGCTATTGCATTGTCCTCGCCGATCGCGCTTGCCCAGGAGGAGAAGCCGGCGCCCGCCAAACCCGGCCAGATGCAGCCCGGCGGCATGGGCATGATGGACGACAAGATGATGACGCAGATGCAGGAAAACGTGAAGCTCATGCAACAGCAGATGGACCGGATTCATCAAGCCAAGGACCCGAAAGAGCGTCACGAGTTGATGGATGAGCACTTCAAGACGATGCGGGAGAACATGCAGATGATGCGCGGCATGGGCGGCGGCATGATGATGGACATGATGGGCGGCAAACCAGGCGACACGGGCGGCGGCATGATGGGAGGCGACCCGAAACAGCGTCAGGAGATGATGGAAAAGCGCATGGACATGATGCAAATGATGATGGAGCAGATGATGCGGCATCAGCAGATGATGCAGTCCGTGCCCGCCAAATAACGAACCTTGAGGAAGACGACCATGCGTAATCTGAAATCCGTGCTTGTAGCGTTCGTGCTTGCTGCGGCGGCCGCCTTGCCCGCGACGGCCGCCGAATTGGGTGTGCAGAAGAGCACTGATCGCAGCGTGACGGTTGCCGTGACGCCCCAGAACCTGGCCGACGGCGCCGGGAGCTGGGACTTCAAGATCGTGCTCGATACCCACAGCGCAGACTTGGGCGACGATCTGACGAAATCCGCGATTCTTATTGACGGCGACGGCAGGCGTTATACGCCGGTAGCCTGGGACGGCGCCGGACCCGGCGGACATCATCGCGAGGGGGTGCTGCGCTTCAAGCCGATCTCGCCGCGGCCGCAGTCGGTCGAGTTGCAGATCGCGCGCAACGGCGAAGCCGCGCCGCGGGCGTTTCGCTGGCAACTGAACTGACAGTGAGGGCGACGTCATGCGCATACCCGCCAGACCGCTGAACGACTATCCGTGGTATCTGCGCCCGTTCTTCTGGAACCAGCGGCGCAAGTATGGCGCGGTTCTCGATTCGGCGCTGCTGTGGGCGCGCGCGCCGCGGCTGTTTCTCGGCGTGGCGGTCCTCTATGGCATGATCGACCGCCGCTCCTCGCCACTCGATCCGGCGTTGCGCTCCCTGATCACGGTTCGCGTATCGCAGATCAATCACTGTTCATTTTGCGTCGATCTCAACTCCGCGACGCTGATCCGGCGCGGCGCGGACCCGGAGAAGGTGGAAGCGCTCCCGGTTTGGCGCGAAAGCGGCCTGTTCGATGACCGCGAGCGCGCCGCGCTCGATTACGCCGAGGCGATGACGGTCTCGCAAAGCGGCGTGGGCGGCGCAATGATGGAACGCCTGAGACGGCACTTCGACGATGATGCGATCGTCGAACTGACCGGACTCGTCGCGTTCCAAAACATGTCGAGCAAGTTCAACGCCGCGCTCGGCGTGCCGGCGCAGGGGTTTTGCTCCCTGCCTTCGGCGACATCCAAACCATAAATGAAATTAACTACTTGATATAAAAGGATAATATTAATGGCTTCCGAACATCGTTCGCACCGGCAACCTCCGGAGGAATCCAGGTTCAAATGGGTTTTGATCGCGTTCATTCTCATCGCAGGCTACTTCCTGATTACCGAGCACAGGGCGCACGTGATCGAGTACCTGCCTCTGGCGCTGCTGTTCGGATGCGTGTTTCTCCATATCTTCATGCACGGCGGACATGGAGGGCACGGCGGGCACGCACACCACCATAAGCCACGCCCAGACGAAGAATCGAAGGGAGGCAAACAATGAACGCCGCTGCTTCCCCGGCCTATGGTCTATGGACGCTGGTGATCATCAATTCATTGATCTTCATCATCTTCGCCTTCAGCTTCACCAAACCGAAGACAGCGCGCGACTGGCGTTCGTTCGGGGCGTTTTCCGCTTTCATCGTCGCTCTGTTCACGGAAATGTACGGTTTCCCGCTGACGATTTATTTCCTGTCGGGCTGGCTCTCGGCGCGCTTTCCCGGGATCGATTGGCTGGCGCACGACTCGGGTCACTTGCCCGAGATGATTTTCGGCTGGCGGGGCAACCCGCATTTCGGCCCGTTTCACCTCCTGAGCACCGCTTTCATCATCGCGGGATTCTGGCTGCTTGCCGCCGCCTGGAAAGTGCTGTACCAGGCGCAGCGCGGGCATCGCCTCGCCACTACCGGTCCCTACGCGCGCATACGGCATCCGCAGTACGCCGGGTTTGTCCTGATCATGTTCGGATTCCTCCTGCAATGGCCCACGCTGGTAACGCTTGCAATATTTCCGATCCTTTTTTTCATGTATGTCCGGCTTGCCCGAAAAGAGGAACTGGATGCGGTAGCAGAGTTCGGCGAAGAATACCGCCGCTACCAATTGCGAACTCCTGTATTCTTCCCACGCCTCGGAGTATCAGCCAGCACAGATCAGCGATAAGTCCCCTCTACCAGGCATCCAAAACATCAACCGCCTGTTGGAGTGGCTGCAATGTAATGCATTATTTACATCGACCCTCGCAAACCGGCACGAATAAATGCCAATAAAGGTGAATGGCGACGCGGCAGAATCCAGTCTGATCGCGCGTGCCGGCCTGTGGTCAGCGCTCGCCTTCGTGCTGAATCTGGCGTGGGAAGTCGCCCATGTCAGGCTTTATACAATCTGGGCTGACGCGGAGCGCATCAGCATCGCATGGGCTGTGGTACATTGTTCTCTGGGCGATGTCGCGATTGCACTCACGATGTTCACGCTGGCCGGCATAGCGCTCCGGCAGGCGGACTGGGCGCTGCACCAGCCGTGGGCCGGCGGCACAATCGTGGTGATCGGAACAATGGCTTTCACCGCGTGGAGCGAATGGTACAACGTCTATCAAACCGGTAGCTGGGGTTATACGGCAAGCATGCCGATGATTCTTGGCATCGGTCTTTTTCCGTTGTTGCAGTGGCTGATCCTGCCGCCATTAATGGCGATCACTTATCGGGCGCTATGGCTGAAGCTGTTTGCCCGGCACAGCACACCAAGTCCGATTCCGGCATACGATTTAACGAGGCAGCAGAAATGAAATCCGACGGGAAGCATTCGCACCACACACACGCTCACGCTCATCAACATACGGAGCCCACGGCTCAAGGCGTCGCAGCCACGGCAAGTGCCGCCCAATGGACGTGCCCGATGCACCCGGAGATCGTGCGGGACGCCCCCGGCGACTGCCCGCTCTGCGGCATGGCGCTGGTGCCTGTTGCCGGCACCGCGGACACTGACGATACCGAACTGCGCGACCTGACACGCCGGCTTTGGATCGGCATCGCACTGTCGATTCCGCTGATCATCCTCGCCATGTCGCCGATGGTCGGCATCAAGGAACCCTTCGGCCTGATGCCGCGGCCGCGTGGCTGGATCGAGTTCGTGCTCGGCACCCCGGTCGTGCTGTGGGTCGGCTGGCCTATCCTGCGCAAGTTCTGGCTGTCGCTCGTACACCGTGCGCTCAATATGTATTCGCTGATCGGGCTGGGCGTGGGACTCGCCTATCTGTTCAGTCTGGTTGCGATTTTCCTGCCCGACCTGTTCCCGCGCGAGTTTCGCGAACACGACGGCGCCGTGGGCACCTATTTCGAAGCAGCAGCGGTCATCGTGACGCTGGTCATCATGGGCGACGTGCTGCAGTTGCGCGCCATGGGCCAGACCAGCCAGGCCATCCGGGAACTGCTGCGGCTCGCGCCCAATCTCGCCTGGCGCCTGCGCGATGACGGCACCGAAGAGCAGGTAGCCCTGGAATCGGTGGTGGTCGGTGACCGGCTGCGCGTGAAACCCGGTGACAAGGTGCCCGTCGACGGCACCGTGATCGACGGCGCAAGCCGGGTGGACGAATCAATGCTCACCGGAGAACCGGTGCCGGCGGCAAAAGCTGCGGGTGACCGGGTGACCGGCGCAACCATCAACGGCAGCGGGTCACTGGTCATGCGTGCCGAGCGCGTGGGCTCGGACACGCTGCTCGCCAAGATTGTGCACATGGTGGGAGAAGCGCAGCGCACGCGCGCGCCGATCCAGCGACTCGCCGACCTGATCGCGGCATACTTTGTGCAGGTCGTGGTGGCGATTGCCGTCGTGACGGCGCTGGCCTGGTGGTTCGTGGGGCCGGAACCGCGGCTCACCTATGCGCTGCTCAACGCCATTGCCGTGCTGATCATCGCCTGCCCCTGCGCGGTGGGGCTTGCCACGCCGATCTCGATGACCGTCGCCATGGGCGAAGGCGCCCGCGCGGGTATCCTGTTCCGCAACGCCGAGGCCATCGAGCGCATGCGTGAAATCGATACTGTGGTCGTGGACAAGACCGGTACGCTGACGCTGGGCAAGCCGGCGCTTACCGAGTTCGCCGCGGCCGGCATGCCGGAAAACGAGGCGCTTGCACTGATGGCGGCTGTCGAACAATTATCCGAGCATCCTATCGCCCATGCCGTGGTCGAGGGTGCGAAAACGCGCGGGCTCGCGCTGCAGCCTGCCTCGTCGTTCGAGGCCGTCAACGGCCTGGGCGTGATGGCGGAAGTTGATGGGCGCAAGGTATTCGTCGGCAGCCGCGATTTCCTGGCGCGGCACGGCATCGATAGCGGGCGCTGGGAAGCACAGGCCGAGAACCTGCGCGCGGAGGCCAAGACGGTGGTATTCCTTGGCGTGGACGGGGCCGCCGCCGGCATCGCGGCGGTCGCTGACCCAATCAAGGACAACACGCCCGAGGCCATCGCAGCCCTCAAACGCTCCGGCGTGCGCATCGTGATGCTAACCGGCGACTCGCGCCGTACTGCCGAGGCGGTTGCGCGCAAGCTCGGCATCGATGAGGCACTGGCTGAAGTACTGCCCGGGGACAAGGCAGGACACGTCAAACGCCTGCAGGCCGCCGGCCATAAAGTCGCCATGGCAGGCGACGGCATCAACGATGCACCGGCGCTGGCCCAGGCCGACGTCGGCATCGCCATGGGTACCGGCACCGATGTCGCGATGGAAAGCGCCGGCGTGACCCTGGTGAAAGGCGACCTGCGCGGCATCGCGCGCGCCGCTACGCTGTCACGCGCCACCATGCGCAACATCCGGCAGAACCTGGTGTTCGCTTTCGGCTATAACGCGCTCGGCATCCCGATCGCCGCCGGCGTTCTCTATCCTGCCTTCGGACTGCTGCTGTCGCCGATATTCGCCGGTGCGGCAATGGCGTTGAGTTCAGTATCGGTAGTCACTAACGCCCTGCGCCTGCGCCGTACCCGGTTTGACTGAATTACGATATGGCACCTTCCATGAATACCTCTTCGTCCCCAAATCACGAAAAGCTTCTCTGGCAGAAGATTCATTGGCCCGCAGCCTGTTCGGTATCGCAGTGACGCTTCTCATCATTGATCACCGGGCACACGCCCTCGGCATGTTGCCTTACCTCGTGCTGCTGGCCTGCCTGTTGATGCACAGCTTCATGCACGACGGACACGATCATTATTGCCATGAACACGGCAAAACAATTCTTGATTCCGCGGCATGAGACTGGCGACTTACATCTGGCAACGCAGTTTACGTTTGCTTACAAACTTTGCTCTTGAATCAGGGGTCAGTCACCCTGACTGTTGAAGATGACGAAAGTTGTTGCGGAATTTGACCTAGCCCAAACATGCTGTGGTATTTTCGCGCCAACGATGTCGAACTTCCAGCAGCCTGCGCCCGCCGCATGTCGCGAAGGGGCATGAAGCAACCCTTAACCCGAAGGAGATGAAAATGAAGAAGCTGGTGATTTCCACAACTCTGATCGCTGCCATACTGGGCAGCGGCGCGATCCTCGCGGCGCAAAGCGAGCACAACCACGCGCAGACGCAAAAACCGGGTGCCACCGCCGGCTGCCCCATGAAGGGCGAAAGCGGGCAGCATGCCCAGAACGCCCAGGGAAATGAGCGCATGGCGCAGATGCACGCGCGCACGGGCGAACGTATGGCACAACACGGCGAGCACGCCGGCCATGGCAAGGCGGGCGAAAACTGCCCGATGCACGAGCAGAAAAAAACGTCGTAATTCATCTGTAGTAACAGTAAGGGTCGCCGCGGGCATCTACCCGCGGCGATAATTTTGTACTTACTTCACGCCCGCGTTAATTGCCAGCCCGGATTACCCCCGGTCCGCGGCACACCTCGTTACAATATTTCAGGGCTGCAATAAATCTGAGACATGTTCGACAGCGTACAGAGACGGCCGGGGTATTTTGCGTAGTCTGCCTATAAAATGGATGTTGTTTATCTGCAAACCACGCGAGCTTATATCGTACGCGGCATGGAATCCGTCCACCCGACCTGCCAATCCGGGTTTAGTTTATCTACCTTAAGACCGGCTGCCGGACACGGTTCAGACTTGAACCAACTTGAAACAGGAGGAGGGTATCATTACAATGAAATCACAGCAGGCGTGAAAGGGGCTGCTGCTCGTCACGGTGAACTTGTTTGTGACTGCGCCCGGCATCTCCCAGTTGTTCCACGGCATGGGTGTAACAGTTGATCTAGATCAAACCGTCCGTGCAGTGAGTAATCCATACTGTCATCGGTTGTTCTGCGCAAGGTATAGATACGAGAGGATGACGGAAAACTGTCGTTTTGAAAGGAACGAGCTATGAAAACAATCGTGTTGTCGACAATGTTGTTGACCTTGGCGTCGGCCCAGGTCATGTCAGCCGAAGTGACTTACCGTAAAGATATCAGGCCGCTGTGGGAGCAAAAATGTTCTGTTTGTCATGGCGCGAGTGCCCCCTATCTTGGCGACTTCGAGGAGGACAAAAAGAAATTCGAGGCCCTGCTCAAGGGACCGAGAATGGACACCTACGCCGATCTGGTTTTTTTCGTCGGCTGGCCTGACTCCGGCGCCCTCATGAGAAGGCTCGATGACGGGAAAAGCGCGAGTGACGGCAAACCGGGCAACATGTATCAAAACCTGGGTGCCACGGAGGAAGAGCGTCAGAAAAACCTGAATCTTTTCAAGGAGTGGGTGGGAAAGGATGCCTGGAAACACAACCGCTGGGAAGCGCGAGGCAAAGTGCCGGCCATCACCAAGCAGGACATGGACAAGATCAAAGTGAAATACTAGCTTTCCGTCACGGCGAGAACGCGGCGAAAGTTCTGGGAAAGGGGCTGCACAGGTGCAACCCCTTTTGTTGCCGCACGCGTGAGGGCGCAGGCGTTTAAACAGGAGATTATTCTATGCGTTATATTTCCGCGAACGTGGCTATGCCCTCCGGATTCCGGCGGACCTGCTACGGGCCTCTGCTGTTCTGCTTTCTGGCCACGCTACCCGCCGCCGCCTGGGCATTCCAGCCGCTGGTGACCGACGATACCGGCACGCAAGGCGCCGGCGGCAACCAGATCGAAGTAGCCTACAACCGGACCACCGACAGGGCGCCGGGCGCGCGGGTCACCACACACGAGGTGCCGCTGGTTTTCACGCGCGGCATCACGGACGCGCTCGATTTCTATGTCGGCCTTGCCCGCCAGAAAATCGTCCCGGACGCGCCAGCCGCGGTCGAGCGCGGATGGGGCAACACGGCCGTCGGCGCCAAATGGCGCTTCTACGACAACGACGCCAGCAAACTGAGTTTCGCGCTCAAACCGGAGATACTGTTTCCCGTATCGGACAACCGCGAAGCGAGGGGACTCGGCACGGCGCGGACTTCATACGGCGTCGGCCTGCTGATGACGCAGGAAACCGGTTTCGGCGCCGTGCACGCCAACCTCGTGGCCGACCGCGTGAATTACGCCGATGCCGCGCTCAACGCGGCGGAACGCCGCACTACCTACAGGTTGTCGGTGGCGCCTGTCTGGGACGTAACCGCCGAGTGGAAACTGGCGTTCGATGCGGGCCTCGTCACGAACCCGGACCGCGCCGCCAGAGCGCGCATGGGCTATGTCGAGATCGGCGCCATCTACTCGCCTGACAAGAACCTGGACCTGGCGTTTGGCGTGATTCGCAGCATCATGGATGGCAGTGCCAATACATTGCAGGCGACGGTCGGGCTGACCTGGCGGTTCCGGTAAGTCCGCCGTCCGCGGAGCTTGCTTCGCACCAACCCCGGCCGCAGGCCCGCAAGCCAAAGCGGGAGTACACGCTGCCCGTACTGGTAAAATCGTCCGCACTCTCATAACACAGTCCGGGCCGCGCGCGGATACATACTGCCGCACGTCGCCGGCCGGAATCAGCAATCCATCATGAACCTCTTCGGGATGCTGTCGCAGCGTGCCGCCAGGCACGCCCCTTTGCGCATCGCGCTGATCGGCGCCGGCAAGTTCGGCTCGATGTTTCTGTCGCAGGTCCGGCGCACGCCGGGCCTGCATCTCGTCGCTGTCGTCGACCTCTCGCCGCCGCGCGCCCGGGAGAGTCTCGCCCGCGTCGGCTGGGTCAGCGACGAGTACGGCGCGGCATCGCTGGCGGAGGCGCGGCGCAGCGGCAAGACCTGTGTCACCGACGATGCGCTCGCCTCAATTGCCAGCGACGCCGTCGAGATCGTCATCGACGCCACCGGCAGCCCCGCTGCCGGCATACTTCACGCGCTCGCCTGCTGCGAGCACGGCAAACACATCGTGATGGTCAACGTTGAAGCCGACGCGCTGGCAGGACCGCTGCTCGCGCGCCGCGCGGCACAGGCCGGCATCGTCTACTCACTCGCCTACGGTGACCAGCCGGCGCTGATCTGCGAAATGGTCGACTGGGCGCGTGCCGCGGGATTTGAAGTCATCGCCGCCGGCAAAGGTACCAAGTATCTCCCCGCCTATCACGAGTCGACGCCGGACACGGTGTGGGGGCACTACGGCTTCACGCCGGAAATGGTGGCGCACGGCGACTTCAACGCGCAGATGTTCAACTCCTTTCTCGACGGCACCAAGTCCGCGATTGAGATGGCGGCAGTAGCCAACGCCACGGGGCTCACGCCGGCGCCGGGCGGCCTCGATTTTCCGCCGTGCGGCGTCGATGATCTGCCACGCGTGCTCAGGCCGCGCGACGCGGGCGGAACGCTCAATCACCGCGGCCAGGTCGAGGTGATCTCCAGCCTGCAGCGCGACGGGCAACCGGTATTTCGCGATCTGCGCTGGGGCGTTTACGTCACATTTGCCGCCGACAGCGATTACGTGCGCCGCTGCTTCTCCGAGTATGGCCTGGTCACCGACGACAGCGGCAATTACTCGGCGATGTACAAGCCGTATCACCTGATCGGGCTGGAACTCGGCATCAGCGTCGCCTCGGTCGGATTGCGGGGCGAGCCGACCGGTTGCGCGACGGATTTCCGCGGCGATGTGGTGACGGTGGCCAAACGCGACCTTAAAGCCGGCGAGGCGCTCGACGGCGAAGGCGGTTACACCGTCTGGGGCAGGCTGATGCCCGCCCGCGATTCACTCCTCTGCCAGGCGCTGCCGATCGGGCTCGCGCATGGCATAAAACTCAAGCATGCCGTCATCCGCGGCGCCGTGGTGACGTGGCAGGATGTTGTAGAACCCGATAACGAGGCAGCACACTTTCGCCGCGAAATGGAAGCGGAATTTGCGGGGAAATTGTAAGCAGATAGCACGATGTGCGCAGCGATAGAACCGGCTTTCACATTCGCGCGAAGTCGCCCCTCCCCGCTAACCAGATTGGCATGTCGCAATTACACTGGGGATGATACAGGGAAGTAAGCGCTTTCTACTGACGCTGCGCTTTGCTGCACTCTCCCGGGTTATCATAGCGAAGGTGCAGTAGTGCGTGGGCCAGCCTGATTGCAGGCACAATTCAGTCAGGTGCCGCACAGTGTTCTCCCGTCAAATCACACCGCCAGAACATGGAAAATCGGCGCGCCAGTCCCCATGGGGAAATGCCATAACAATGCTCGAAGCAGATAACCTTGAGTGTGTGCGCGGTGACCGCACGTTGTTCAGCAACCTCAGTTTTGCACTGAACAGTGGCGAACTGCTGCGCGTCGCCGGAACCAACGGCAGCGGAAAAACCAGTTTGTTGCGCATCCTGTGCGGGCTGCTCTCTCCCGAGCACGGAGAAGTGCGCTGGCGGGGTGGCAAAATCCATTCTCTGCGCGAGGAATACTGGCGGGAAATCGTCTATCTCGGACATTCGAACGCCGTTAAGGACGAGCTTACTGCGGCGGAAAATCTGGTCGTTGCGTGCACGCTGGCCGGATTGAAAGTCGGCCGCGACCAGGCCATGGCAGCGCTGCATTGCTTCGGACTGGCAGACTGCGCAGAACTGCCCGCCAAAGTGCTGTCCCAGGGCCAACGCCGCCGGGTATCACTGGCGCGCCTGATCCTGAGCGAAGAACTGCCTTTGTGGATACTCGACGAGCCATTCACCTCACTCGATGCGGCAGCGGTTGACTACATGCAGACGCTGATTGCGGAGCACGTCGCGCGCGGCGCCGCGATTGTGCTCACCACGCACCAGGAAGCGCAGATCGCGTCCGTAGCCATGATTACCATCGACCTCAACTCGCGAATGATCTGACATGCTGACTGCGCTGCGTTGCGTGATTGTCCGCGATCTGCTGCTCGCGATGCGCCGCCGTGCCGACGTGCTTACCGCACTGCTGTTTTTTGTGATTGTGGTGAGCCTGTTCCCGCTGAGCCTGGGTCCCGAGCCTAATCTCCTGCGCACTATCGCACCTGGGGTGATCTGGGTTGCCGCCTTGCTGTCCTCGATGCTGTCGCTGTCCCGCATGTTCTCGGAGGACCATGCCGACGGCACCCTTGAGCAAATGCTGCTCAGTTCCAGCCCATTAGGCGTGATCGTGGTGGGGAAAGTGGTTGCGCACTGGCTGGTGGCGGGCCTGCCGTTGGTTCTGATCTCCCCCATCCTCGCATTGCAGTTTGATCTGCATCAATCGCTGCTGTGGGTGCTGTCGCTATCTTTGCTCGTCGGAACTCCGGTGTTGAGCCTGATTGGTGCCATCGGGGCGGCCCTGACGCTCGGATTACGGGGAGGCGGGATATTGCTTTCTTTGCTGGTATTACCGCTTTATGTGCCGGTGCTGATCATCGGCGCCGGCACCATTGATGTCGCATCGGCGGGGTTGAGTGCACAAGGCCATTTCATGATTTTGAGCGCTTTTTTGGTGGTTGCGGCGGTATTTGCGCCATTGGCGGTCGCTGCCGCTTTGCGCATATCGGCCGAGTAAATGGGGTGTACGGGCTCGGGGCGTACGGGCTGGAAATTCGAATTACCTGAACCCTGTATAGTTATGAACTTTATCAACATTAACAATGTCCATTTCGGCTGAAACCGCCGTAGCCGGCTCTTTTCTGGAAGAGAACGAAAATTAACTGGTTTAGGTATTCCTCACCCCAGACCTTTTTCCCGCTTGCCGCAAGGCTTGCGCCCTGGTTTGGCGCCGCAGCCGGGCTATTGTGTGCGGCTGGTCTGTACATCGGTTTTTTTGTGGCGCCGACAGATGCCCAGCAAGGCGACGCTTATCGCATCATATTCATTCATGTGCCGGCAGCCTGGATGTCGATGTTCCTCTATGTCGTGATGGCGTTCTGGGCCGGCGCGGGGCTGGTGTTCAATACCCGCCTGTCGGGCATGATGGCCAGCGCGCTGGCCCCAAGCGGCGCGCTGATGACGTTTATCGCGCTGTGGACTGGAGCACTATGGGGCAAACCGACGTGGGGCACTTGGTGGGTATGGGACGCGCGACTGACCTCGGAACTGATACTGCTGTTCCTGTATTTTGGCTTCATGGCGCTGCAGGCGGCGATTGATGATCCGCGCCGGGCTGACAAGGCCGGCGCCGTGCTCGCGCTGACCGGCGTGGTCAACATTCCGATCATTTATTTCTCGGTACAATGGTGGAATACGCTGCATCAGGGTTCATCGGTAAGCCTGAAAAGCGCGCCGACCATGGCTGCGGTTATGTTTACCGGCATGATCGTGATGGCGCTCGGGTTCTGGATGTACAGCATTGCCGCCACGCTGCTGCGCGTGCGATGCATCATCCTTGAGCGCGAGCGTCGCAGCGACTGGGTCGCTCAATATGCGAGGACATTGAATTGAACTGGGCAAGCTGGAGCGATTTTTTTGCAATGGGCGGTTATGCACTCTACGTATGGGGCTCGTATGGTGTGACGCTGATTTTGATGGTCATGGAAATGCTCCTGTTGATTCTGAGGAAACGCAGCCTGCTCGGACAGCTTCGCCACGCTCTCAGCGCACGCCGGGTGTCGCAATGAAGCCCCGCCACAAGCGATTCGCAATGATAGGGGTAGCCGTTGCCGCGCTGGCAATAGCCACAACCCTGGTGTTGAATGCGTTCCAGAAAAACCTGGTGTTTTTTTTCACGCCTTCGCAGGTGGCGGCGAATGAGGCGCCGCAAGAGCGCAACTTCCGCATCGGGGGCATGGTCGAAACCGGCAGCGTGAAGCGCCAGCCAGATGGAGTTACAGTTCATTTCCTCGTCACCGATACCGCCAAAACCATACCGGTAGTCTATCGCGGACTTCTGCCGGATCTGTTTCGCGAAGGCAAGGGCGTCGTGGCCCAGGGGCGCCTGGCTGCGGATGGTGTATTTCAGGCCAGCGAGGTGCTCGCCAAGCACGACGAGAACTACATGCCGCCCGAGGCCGCCGAAGCGCTCAAGCAGGGGCGGGCCGCCAACGAGAAAGCGGCGCAGTCACTGGTCATGCCCTCTAACACAGGAGATCAACGCTGATGATTCCGGAAATTGGTCAGTTGGCCCTCTCGTTGGCGCTCACCCTCGCTCTGGTGCAGGGAACACTACCGATCGCCGGCGCAGCACGGGGTAACACGGCGTGGATGCGCATGGCGCGCCCGGCAGCGCAAGGACAGTTCGTATTCGTCGCAATCGCTTTCGGCTGCCTTGCGTACTCTTTCCTCGCCAACGACTTTTCGGTGCTCAATGTCGCCACCAACTCCAACTCCCTGCTGCCGCTGCACTTTCGCTTCGCCGCGACCTGGGGCTCCCACGAAGGCTCGCTGCTGCTGTGGACGCTGGTGCTCACGATATGGATGGTGGCGGTGACGGTGTTCAGCCGCCAGCTTCCAGATGACATGGTGGCGCGGGTGCTCGGCGTCATGGGGCTGGTGAGCGTCGGATTTCTCGCGTTCATGTTGTTCACCTCGAACCCGTTCGACCGCCTGTTTCCGGTGCCTGCAGATGGGCGCGACCTGAACCCGCTGCTGCAGGATGCGGGCATGGTCATGCACCCGCCGTTGCTCTATATGGGCTATGTCGGATTCTCGGTGGCGTTTTCATTCGCCATCGCCGCGCTGCTCTCCGGCAAGCTCGACGCCGCATGGGCGCGCTGGTCGCGCCCGTGGACCACGGTAGCATGGATGTTTCTCACGCTCGGCATCGCACTGGGCAGCTTCTGGGCCTATTACGAACTGGGATGGGGCGGATGGTGGTTCTGGGATCCGGTGGAAAACGCCTCCTTCATGCCGTGGCTGGTGGGCACGGCACTGATTCATTCGCTTGCGGTGACCGAAAAGCGCGGCACTTTTCGCAGCTGGACGGTGCTGCTCGCGATCCTCGCCTTCTCGCTGAGCCTGCTCGGCACCTTCCTGGTGCGTTCGGGCGTGCTGACCTCGGTGCATGCCTTCGCCACCGACCCCAAGCGCGGCATTT